>CAVCPW010000237.1:0-2734 GCA_963604075.1 Anaerovoracaceae bacterium
TTCTGAAAGTGAGTCCGAGACTGAAACAAAAATAGAATTTGAAACCGAAACAGAACCAGAAACGGAATCAGAAATCGAAACCGAAACCGAAGAATTAGAATCTGAAGAGGAAACAGAGTCAGAGTCTTCAGAGGAAGTTTCAAAGAAAGTTAATCCATATCATGAGGCAGCAAAGGCAAAGTATCCATCTTTCTCCAGTGAAAGCTATACCTTACTTCCGGATGTTTCTTCAGGTTGTATTTATGCGAAGTATACTAAGTTTGATGAGGCCTTTGATACGCTATATACTAATCAGAGTGATCTGACTGGTATTGCGCAAGTGGCTGTGAATACACCTGGATTTAATATTATTGGCTATCGTGTTTATATGCTTGCTTATCAGGATAACGTGTTAAATGCATATAGTACCCAGCTTGATGGAACAGACTTGCAACTGAGTGCACAGAATGTCGGTGAGGAAGCCTATATCATGAATGGCAGTATTTTTTCCGGAAATCGTGAGTATTCGATGACTGGAAATCCTGAGGGAGTCACATATTCAGATGTAGCACGTTTTCTTACATTTGGCGAAAATATGGTATATTACCTGAATACGGATGGCAATATCACAAAAAGTGACTATCAGCATACATACACTCAGAGCTTAGAACTTGGCATTGATGATGGTCGAGATGTAGCATGGGCACAGGTGATGGGATCATATCTGATCTACTATGATACAAAGACAGAGCTTATGTACAGCTGTAATCTGGATTTAGGTACAATTGTCATTCTTGATTTCGACGGTGTAGCTAATCCGTCTGGTCTTTGCGGAAATGGAAACTGGGTATATGGCCTGTATGATGGAAAACTTTCCAGAGTCCGTCCAAACGGAAGTGAGTTGGAGACTGTTTTTGAACCAGATGATTCACTTGAACTTGTTTCTGTGGAACATGCAATGGTGGATTATGTGATTCTCACGGCAAAGGAAGCAGACAATGAGAATGCAAAGACACAGATATACAGTTACAATTTGCAGACAGGAGAGTTAACGAAACTGTCCGCAGAGTAATGTGGCGATGCAGTTTGATCAAGGCAATCCAGTGTCAGTTGGGGACAAAATATCTTTGTTCCTAGTATCATATCATTAGGAAACTCATTTTGGGGGCAGGGGTGTGATGCCCTTGCCCCTTAAATTATTTCAAAAAAGTGTAATAATTCAAGGCTCGAATTGTGGTGTGGCTTTGAATCAGTACTATACTATAAACTATTCAGGGAGGCAACTTATGATTTACGATGTATTAAATTATGGTGCAAAGGCAGATGGTGTGACAAATGATGCCGCAGCCATTCAGACAGCAATTGATGAGTGTAGCGCAGCAGGAGGCGGCCAGGTCGTTTTAAGAAGCGGAAAGACATACTATTCCAGTTCTATTATTTTAAAGCCATATGTCGATCTTCATCTGGAGAGAGGAAGTGTGTTAAAGGCACACAGCGATCTGACTACTTACTTCCATCCGAATGAAGGCCAGAAGGATAATGGTGTAAAGATCGAGGGAACACCGGTGACTTTAAAGCCATCATATGCATTTATCTATGCAAAGGATGCCGATCACATGGCAATCACTGGAGATGGCGTGATTGACGGAAATGCATTTGCATTTGTGAAGCAGGTCAGCCCGTACTACGTGACCGGTGATTTTTATCCGCGCCCAACAGTTATCTATGTGGAACATTGTAATCATATTAACTTTACAAACATCATCATCCGCAATGTATCATTCTGGACGTTGCATACCGCAGGCTGTGACGATGTATTAATCGATCGCATTCGCATTTTAAATGATCTGAATGTTGCAAATTCCGATGGTATTGATCCAGATCACAGTACAAATGTTCGTATTATCGGCTGCCATATCGAGTGCGGCGATGATTGTATCTGCCTAAAGAGCTCTGCTGGAAACATGGAATATGGTCCGACAAAGAATGTCTTAATTAGTGATTGTACCTTAATTTCTACATCTGCGGCACTGAAAATCGGAACTGAAGGTACTGGAGATTTTGAAAATTTGACAGTAAATAATTGTATCATCAGCGGAAGCAACCGTGGTATTTCCATTCAGATTCGCGATGGCGGTCATGTAAAAAATGCAATGTTCTCCAATATTATCATTGAGACACGCCGTTTTGCGGACTGCTGGTGGGGCTGCGGTGAGCCAATCAGCATCACAACACACAACCGTGTACCAGAGAAGCAGTCTGGTCATATTTGTGGCGTTACCTTCCGCAACATTACCTGCGATTCTGAGAACGGTGTATTCCTGTCCGGAAGCGATGGAAATCATATCGAGGACGTGTTGTTCGAGGATGTAAAAGTAAAGATTCACTCCAAGAGCAAGTGGCCGAAGGGTCTCTATGATTTAAGACCTGGATTTGGTCAAAAGATCGAGGAGATTCCAAGTGCTGGCTTCTATATGAGAAGAGCAGACGGTGTCACCATCCGAAACAGCCGTGTCACTTTCGAGGGTGAGGAGCGTGAGTGCTTTGGTGAGGCCATCCATGCACAGGATTGCAAGGATCTGGTTATTGAGGGCTTTAAAGGTGAGGCCGCAAGACCGGAATTAGAAGCAATTGTAATTGAGTAATTGCAATTCAAAGTTCATTACGACTGGGCAGTTACAAGCCCACTACATTTAGGTGGTGGGCAGTTGACAACCGGAATGCGCAGGGAGATTAGTTGCTTTTATTGAGATAA
>CAVCPW010000238.1:0-2501 GCA_963604075.1 Anaerovoracaceae bacterium
CGTAGGGTGGTTGACAGCACCCTTTACAGCAAAGTTTACTCGGCTGTAACTGTACTAGGTACGAAACGTCCCATATAATACAGTATTTTTATTATGTTTAAGATTTTACGTTGCATACGATTCGATGCAATAACCTTATATCTTAACTTGTCAAAGTACGTAAGAGTGCCTTCAGAACGATGCTCCCAACGGTTTTCTCTATACCGACATTATAGCAGAGTAAAATAACTATTTCAAGGAATAATTTACAAGGCTCCAGTATGCCCAGTATTCTTCCAATGTGGAAAATGGATAGAAGCCGCCGCTTTACATATCCTGAATGCCATACTTCTGGGCAAAGTCTGAAAAGTGCTTCTCAAACCGTTCGCCGGTGTAGGTAAAGCCCGCCGCCGTAGACAGTCCGGAACCTGCACCAATCACCACGGCATCACTGTCCTGCAACGCCGCCTTCAATCGTTCAATCTGATTAGAGCAGTTTTTCATAGATGTTTTTGTCCAAATCTTTGAAAACATTGAAGATCACCTTCTTTACGCTTGTTTGTTTCTTCAGAAAATCTCTGATTATTTCTACGGCAATCTCTGCCGCCAACTCATTCGGAGCGAAGCTCCGTTTCAGATACCACGTCCATAGGAGCTATGCACCGCATGGGCGTGGAGACTTCATGTGGGCCTGGGGGGAAAGCTATAAAGCGATGATGGAATAATCTGACACTTTTGGCTAAAATATCGAGATTGGTTCACTCTAATAAGCTTGGTCATAACAATTCGTTTTTACGACATACGGAGATGGAAAATTTTCCTTTCCATCTCCGTTTATCATTATACAAATGCTTATGAAATCCATGCTTTTACATTTCGCTAATATACTCCTGCTCTATGTCAGATATTGGAATATCAATTTCATCAATCATTTTTCCTACAATCTGAGATTTGAAACTATCAGTATCATCCCAACTTGCGCGTATTAAGTAGATGAGAGATTTATAAAGGCGAGCATCATCAGTATCATCAGCATGATACCTTTCGTAGAATTCTGTATATGTATCTTCTGGTACAATGACATTTTTATTGAATTCATCGTTAAATGCTTCATCGTCAATTTTATTTATGAGATCTTCAAATACACTTTTATCGTTTTTTGAAATATTTACAGTGTCAACTTCCTCTATATCTGATAAGAAAAATACTTCATTTGTTTCTACATTTTTCACTTTGATTTCAGCCACTACCATCCCCGGTACAGGCCCACAAGGTGACATTACTGTTGCGGTGGCACCACATTTAGCATCCATGATAAAATATTTTGACATAAGAACCTCCTAAATATTATGAATTCATCTTGCAACAGCTGATATCTTGCAACTGTCGTTTTTTTGATGAATATAGTGTACATCTAATCAATCTCGATTTCTATAGCTTATTTCTTATATTTTTTTCAGCGGCGTTAGTATCTGAATCATGTTCGGCAATATACATAGCTAGTCTTAGATATATGTCCATATATGGAGATTCATCTACATCGTCAAGATAATCTCAGCGTTCAATCATTGGGATATCAACACCTTCCTGTGTGGGATTATGTTTCGAAACACCGAACCACATATGATCATTTTCTGGTAATTTCACCGCAAATACAAATACATCTCCATAGGTGCTTGTATTTTTCTTTTCAGATATCATTAGTTGACCATTCTCTTTTGAATCATTGGTATAAATGTCTATTATCTTCTGTTGTGTTAGTCCACCATTATTTTTTGATTGACATACCTTTTGCTTTGCACGACCAATTGCGACCAATTCTCCATCATCTTTAAGTATCTCTTTAACATCTTTTGGAATATAGTACGCACACTTGCGAATCAGAACTGTTTCCATATGAGTATTGCCATATGGATCAATAATTTCTTCTTGACGATGCCATGTGTCCGGATCGACTGTTAAACCGATTTTCTCTGCAACCGCAGCGTTCAGCGTGATTTGGCTGATTTCAGTTTGAGTACAACAGGGAAAATAGCTATATTCATTACTAAGTTCTGCTCCTGAAGTTGGTTCCATGTTAAGCCAGATAACTGGATCGTCAACCTTATGAAGAATGTCCAGTAACATTCGACAAATTCCATATCTACGGTAGTCTTCCATCACATAAATGCTTTCGACAAAAAATACTTTTTTTTCCATACGGGACGTAACGCATCCATACGTTGCGCCGTACGTTCTTTGTAATAAGTTTGTTCGTCTTTGGTATCAGCAAATTCGTGTAATGCAAAGTATGGATTAAGTGTCCGCTGCGCATCTGTGATATCCAGTACATCTCTTTGAATCATCGTCTGAAGAAATGCAGCCTCTTGAAAATTTACAAGTTGAAAGATACTCGCCTGATCCGCCAACATATTTGCAATGCAGATATCATTAAAAAATGTATAGCAATGCCAGCGAGGAAGCGCCTTCTTCCTGCCTATGTCAATCAAATCTTCAACAAAAATGTATGTGGTGTACGGATC
>CAVCPW010000239.1:0-6339 GCA_963604075.1 Anaerovoracaceae bacterium
TGCACTCTGGGAACGTCCGTAAACGATCTGGAGGAACAGCTCTCTCATAGCGGTGTTGATTGCATCACAAACAAGGTCTGTATTCAGTGCTTCCATAACAGTCAGGCCTGGAAGAACCTCAGCTGCCATAGCTGCAGAGTGAGTCATACCGGAACATCCGATGGTCTCAACGAGAGCCTCCTGAATGATACCCTCCTTAACGTTGAGGGACAGCTTACATGCGCCCTGCTGAGGAGCACACCAGCCGACTCCGTGTGTGAAACCGGAAATGTCTTTCACTTCCTTTGCCTGCACCCACTTTGCTTCCTCCGGAATCGGAGCAGCACCATGATGAACGCCCTGCTTTACAACGCACATCTCTTCAACTTCACGTGAAATAACCATTGCAAAAACTCCTTTCAGTTCTGTATGTTGCACCACTCAAGGTGCTGATTATGGCCCCACCGACTGCTGATCGGCAGTTTACAGCCATATCTTCAATATGTATACTTGGCAACTGAGCTGCTGAACACAGTCCGCCTCATACACTTCTATTTTCTCACAAAATGTGCTGTTCGTCTAGTCCTTTTTTTCTATTTCTCGCAATTTCTCTTAAAATGTTAGTGTTCTCCTTACCTTTTTCCTTCAAGTGCACGAATTCGACGAATTAACTGCCATGCTGTCTCATGCAACGCCTCATTCTGCAGTTGTAGCCTTGCGTTTTCCTGTTTATAGTAATCAAGACGTTTTTGAAGTACTGCCGCCTGCTCTCTCCAATTCTGCTCCTGTTTTTCACTATATACCATAATTTCCCCTTCCTTTCCAATATCTCTTCAATATGCGCTAATATCCTTATTTGCCAATCTTACATTTTTTGGAAATCTTGCAGTTTCATCATACTCCATATATAGTGTTTTTTCACGCAAATTTTATCGCATTTTTCGACTTTTTTCATTGGACATTTTATTTTCGAAAATGATTCAACTGTTCTTTTATCAATGTCAATTACAAAAAGACCGCATGTAGAATCTCTTCCACATACGGTCTCCTATATTATCTGACTCTCCGGCTATTCTCGTATCTTAGTTCAACGCAAATCGATTTAACGCTACTTCGAACTGGTCATCTTTCAGTGGGTATCTGACAGTCAAGCTTTTGGTTAAATCGAGGCTGAAAACACCCATAATTGATTTTGCATCTACAACAATGCGGTTATAACCTAAATCCACGTCAAAATTACACTTGCTTGCCTCCGACACAAAATCCTGGACAGTCTCACGAGATAAATGAATTTCTCTTGTAAACAATGCTTTCACTCCCTTCAATATTCGGTGATGTCGTTGTCTTGTTGTTACCCTCTGCAGTGTACCGATTCACTGCATTGGTTTACTTATAGCACATTGTTTCTTTTTTGTCAAATTCAGTGTCTGGGCGTTTTTCTACATTTCTTTTGCATTTTATACTTAACAAACGAACTATTAATCCAGAATTTTTATACATTTTTGTTTAAACCATTACATCTGTCATCTGCTGTATTTTTTTTATTTAAGGAATTTTGAATTCTATAATACCCGAATATCTCCATTTTTGCAGAATTTCATATGTATGCATTATATCATTTATTTTATACTTAAAATACATCATTTTAGTAAAATACCTACTACCTAAAATTTTACGCTCTAACTTATGAACCTCATGTAATCTCTATAATCTATACAGTCTTTCTTTTTGCTCCGGCAAAGATACTTATAAGCATTACTACCGGGAAAATAATTGCAACAAAAATACCGATTCGCATATTGTTTCCAAACATACCGGACACGAAACCAACAAGTGTCGGTCCTCCAGAACATCCTACATCACCGGCAAGTGCAAGCATAGCAAAGAGTACCGTACCGCCACGTCTGAGCGCTGCTGCTGCTTTACTGAATGTTCCCGGCCACAGAATGCCAACAGAAAATCCGCATATTGCACAGCCAATCATTTCTACCATTGGAACAGGAACGAGACTGATGCATAAGTAGGATGCCACACACAGAATAAGACTGTATTTCATGAAACGGTCAAGATCCATTTTATCACCGTATTTTCCATAAATCAGTCTAGAAAGACCCATCAAAATTGAGAAGGCCATCGGACCGACCAAATCTCCGAGCGTCTTGGTAATGCCAAGACCCTCCTCTGCAAATGTAGAAGCCCACTGGCTCACAGACTGCTCTGCGGCACCGGAACAAAGCATCATGATCATCAATACCCAGAATACCTTTTCATGCGCCAGTTCCGAGAATGTCATTCCCTTTTCACCCTCTTCCTGAAGACTGTAAATCGGCACCTTCGTAAATAAAATCAAATTGCCAACTGGAAGCAGTACCCACAAACGTGCAAGAATCTTCCAATTTTCTGTTCCCCAAATGCTGAAAAAGATTGTTGAAATAAGTACCACGCCTGTGCAGCCCCAACAATAAAAAGAATGTAACAGACTCATTGCACTCTCCTTATTGTCTGTCGGGCATGCCTCAATAATTGGGCTGACTAAAACCTCAAGAAGACCGCCTCCGACTGCATAAACAACAACAGAAATCAATATTCCTATAAATGGTGTTGAGCAAATTTCCGGCAAAAAAGTTAGCAGACCAAGTCCTGCCGCTGCACATACATGAGCCAGAATCGTAGAGGCCCGATAGCCGATTTTGTCAACGAATCCAGCTGACAACATGTCAATCAAAAGCTGGATGACAAAGTTGATTGTAATAAGCAGTGTGATCTGTGTCAGTGGAATTCCATAACTTTTCTGAAACGTTACGAACAATAACGGCACAAAGCTGTTTACAACCGCCTGAACAATGTAACCAATAAAGCAGGCATACATTGTTTTCTTGTAATCAAATTTCATGATTTCATTTTCTCCTCTTTTTTATTATTGTCACAGGTCACGCATCACGTGAGCCGTACGTGCCACGTATCTTTATATCACTTTTTATTCACGTTTTCTTGACTTATATCGCATTTTTATGGCACAATATAGCCAAACTGTTACATGGCAGCGGCATCCATTTGCACAGCCGAATAACCTGTAATATCAATCTGTCAGAAAGGCAAAGGGATTTTTAAATGCAAATCACTGAAATTGTTACGAATGATAAGCTGCGCGAAACACGAATGCATGGAAGCCCGGAATTTCATTTTGAATATTACCTTGATGATATCCATAAATTTGATAAGCACTATATAGAATGGCATTGGCACACTGAACTCGAATTTGTCTATATAATGCAGGGAACTGTTGAATGCCTAATCGGTTCTGAGCGCATTCTGCTTCCTACCGGACATGGAATGATGATCAACAGCAAGGTCATTCACCGTTTTGAATCTGTTTCTGGTGCTCTCATGCCAAATATCTTATTTCTTCCTGATTTTATTGCACCAAAAAGCAGTGCAATCTTTACGGAATATATTGCACCTATAGTAAACTCAAACCGTGCCTTTTTCCTTCTTGACCCTGCAAATAAAAATGAAGATGAAATTTTGAGGCAAATGCAGCAGATTTTTGAGCTGGCCGACCAGATCTCTCCAAATAAGCTCGACATTCAGATTTATACTGCTGCACTTTGGAGCAGCTTTTCAAAGCTAGCACTTGAACACTTTGTTTTATGTACTGATCAAAAGGACATGCTCTTACAATCCCGCATGCGTCTTATGATGCAGTATATTTTTACGCATTATAAAGAAAAAATCACCCTCACTGATATTGCCTCTGCAGCAAATATCAGTAAGAGTGAAGCACTTCGCTGCTTTCGATTGTCATTACAGACAACTCCAGTCAGCTACTTGATTGATTATCGGCTAAACTGTGCCAGACAGCTGCTTGAATCGACAGATGACACAATCACAGAAATCTCTGTTAGTGTTGGCATTGATAACATCAGTTACTTCATCCGTATTTTCAAGGAGAAATTCAATACGACCCCGAAAGCATTTCGCCAAATACACCTTCTGCATTCATAGCATCTTTAACACACTGCTGATTTGCAAACTACCTGGTCATTGAATAACAGAAGATTCCTGCACCTGTTGTCTTACTTTTACTTTTCTAACTCAGCAAATAATAAAATTGCCGTCTCGATAATGTCATCCGGGAATTCATACCCTTCTGTGTGAAGCTGTGCATGATTTTCGCCGTCACCAATGCCAAAGAATGCACCTGTTGTCTTCTGTAAATAATAACCGAAGTCCTCTGACCAGCGCATCGGCTCAGGCAGCTCAACCGTGGAAAGGCCAAGTCTTTCAGCGCACTCGCGTACCTTCACAATCGCACATTCATCATTTTCTGTTGCCGGAAAGCGCTCAATTTCTCTAATCTTGAGTGCCAGTCCATAGTTTGCTGCAAGTGTCTCTGCCAATTTATTTATTTCGGATAAATATTCATTGAAAATACTCTGCTTTGTAGCACGCACTGTCAGACGCAGCACACCGTCACTTGCAGAAACACCATACGAATCACTTCCTATCTCCATACCAATCAGCGTCATCAATACGAAACCCTTCGTCTGATTGATTTGCTTGGTAATTGCATCTGTCTGAATCAAAAGCTGTGACAGTGCCAGACCCGGATTTTTACCTGCCTCTGGATATGCAGCGTGGCTCGGTGTTCCTGTCATACGAATTTCAAGACCAGTAGATGCGCATGCAAAAGTGCCATTTTTCGTTAAAATCTGCCTCTTTGGATACCCTGGAATATTATGAAGACCATACATCTCTCCAATCTTATTCTCTACTAGAAGCTCACTGCACACATTAGCTCCCTTTCCAATCTCCTCTGCCGGTTGAAAAATCAGATATACATCTCGATTCCATATTGTTTTATGTGCTTCCAGATATAACGCCAGTCCGGCAAGAATACTGCTATGGCCATCATGACCACAGTAGTGACCCGGCTTTCCATCCTTGCCACACACTGCATCCATATCGGCACGGAATGCAATTGGAGATTTGACACTTTCGGACGCTACCTCTTCGCTATTTGTCTGATCTGCCTTATGGAATGCATAAAACCAGCCGCCGTTGTCTACTAACTCAAAGGATGTATTTTCCTTTAAGAATGTCATCAACATCTGTTTTGTCTTTACTTCCTCGAGCGAGCGCTCTGGAATTTTATGCAGGCAGCCTCGCAATGCCTTTACCTTTTCGAGAATTGCATGATCTACCTGCTTTACAGTTTGTCTTACATTTTGTCGTGTATTCTGTTTTGCGGTCTGGATTGTATCTTGCTCAATATTCCTTTGGGCACTTGCCTTTGTATCCATTGCGTTTTTGTTTCCTTTCTGATATCGAATTTATTTTCTATCACAACATTTTTACATTCTTATTTTTCACTATCAAGATAACTTGCACGCTCACCGCCGATAAATTTCAGTCTTGTGCGCGCACAAACAACATGTGCCTCTCCAATGTTCCTTGTGCTGATACGCACTGGAACAGCAACTTGGCGAAGATGCATGCCAATTAATGTATCACCAATATCAATTCCTGCATGAGCCTGAATTGCCTCTACGGCAACAGGTGCCTGTAATGCAGCATACATAGCTGTTGCGAATGATCCACCTGCTTTTAGCTTTGGCACTACATTTACCATTGGAAGGCGATATTCCTTCGCTGCTGCCTTCTCAATGATGATTGCACGATTCAAATGCTCACAACATTGAGCAGCCAGATAAATTTTCTTTTCCTTGCAGCAAGAAAGAAGTGTATGTGCCACCGCCTCTCCAATCTCTGCACTTGAATATGAGCCAATCTTATGACTTGCAATCTCACTTGAAGAGCAGCCAACTACTAAAATATCGCCCTCCTCAAGCTTTGCCTGCTCCATCAGTTCATTAAACACAGCTTTTGTCTGCGCTTTGATTTCATCAATATGTGTATATTTTTCTTCCGATATTCCATTCATAATTATTGCCTGCCTTTCACTTCAAATTGAATTACTGCAAACTGAATCAAAATATTTCAATTTAATTGCTTCTACGAAAGCGTAATTCCATATTTTTTCAAGTCTACTTTTCCATCTTCACTCACTACGCCCTCTGCAGCCAGACGTGATGCCTGAACACCAGCACCTCCAAACACAAATTCATCAGCCAACTCACCTTTTGAATTGACCACGCGGTGACATGGAATGGTAGTTGGATCAGGATTTTTGTGGAGTGCATTTCCAACTGCTCTCGCCATTCGTGGATTTCCTGCCATTCTAGCGACCTGTCCGTACGTTGCCACTTTTCCTTTGAGAATCTTTTTAACATGCCGTGAGCAATAAATCCCCCACCTCTATAGGTGGCGGGATGAATTGCGTTTGACACGGCGTTTCTT
>CAVCPW010000240.1:0-10810 GCA_963604075.1 Anaerovoracaceae bacterium
ACTCTTTCCAGAGCCGGTCGCTCCGATGATACCCAGTGTTTCACCCTTATTTACAGTAAAACTGACATCTTGCAAACACTTCTCACCATGCCCATCCTCATAACGAAAAGACACATGATCAAATATGATCTGTGGAAGATTCGATGCTGATTCATTTGCACCAGCTTCTGCTGCTGGCATTGTCTTGCTATTTGTCGTCATCTGCGCACTTACAACATTCTCAGCTGGCAAATGATGCTCTACCATCAAATCTTCTGGAAGATTTAATACCTCACTAATACGCTTTGCGGATGCAGATGCCTTTGAATACAGGACAAAGATTCTGGACAAAAACAAAATAGAATTCAAAATGATGGTAACGTAGGACATAAATGCCATAATGACGCCTGGTGTTGTCTGTCCTGCATTGACACGCTTTGCACCGACAAAAAGGACAAGCACAAGACCGACATTCAATATGATACTCATGATTGGGTTCATCGCACCCATGATCATACCGGCTCGCTGGTCACGAATTACGACTTCCTCATTGATCTTGGCAAACTTGCCTCTCTCTGTGTCTGTCTTTGACAATGCCTTAATGACACGAATGCCTGCGATATCCTCTCTTATGAGGCGCACAAAACGGTCAACCGCCTCCTGTACCTTTGTATACATCGGTACGCCCTTACTAGAAAACAGATAGACAAGAATTGCCATAACAGGAAGCAGTGCAAGCATAATGCATGTAAGCGGTGCATCCATGGATAGTGTGACAGCAAGACCGCCGACAAGCATAATCGGCTGGCGCACACCAAGACGCTGCATCATACCGATAAATTGATGAATGTTGTATGTATCGGATGTGGAACGTGAAATCAATGATGCCTGTCCGAGTTGCTCCTGCTGACTAGATGACAAAAAGCTGATCTTAGAAAATAGCTGTAAACGAATCCTTTCTGTTGTATTTCTAGCGACTAGCGATGCCATACGGTTTGCCACAGTATTTCCGATTAACGCAAGAAATGCAAACAGAACCATGACGCCTCCCCAGGCAAATACATAGCCTATGTTTCCTGTCGGAATCACCCTGTCAACCATAATTGAAAGTGCCCACGGAATCAAAAGTTCTACAATAGTAGCAGAGACCTTGATTGCAAAACCGACTGCCATTCTTGCCCGGTACGGAATCAAATAAGAAAATATCTGTTTCATTTGTTTCTTCTCTCCCTTCTTTTTTAACTTGTTTCTTCTTTTCATGATACCACTCTTTTTATCTATGATACAATGTAGAATCCTTGAAAAAAATTTGTAAAATTCGGTGAAGGGATTTTCACGCCTCCATAAAAATGCCATAGTATCATGAGAACTTTGTTTTTTGAGAAAGGGGAGAGCTTTATGAATGAATATCAAGATGAGAAAATCGAAAAGGGGTCAGACATAAGTCTGACCCCTCTTGGGTGAATTCTGTGAAAGCCGAAAAATTATTCGCTGATTGCAGAAACCGGACAGGCTGCAGCGCAGCTTCCGCACTCGATACATGCGTCTGCGTCGATCTCGTACTTTCCTTCGCCCTCTGCGATTGCACCTACTGGGCACTCACCCTCACAGGTACCACACATAATACACTCATCACTAATCTTGTATGCCATTTTCTTATCCTCCTTGAAGATATATTTTACGCTTTTATCAGCATAATCATTCTAATACACCTTCACGTTTTTTGCAAGGCATTTTTACTTTACTTTCTTCCAGAGTTCGTAATATGTATTCTCAGCGTCCTCGCCCAGGTAATTGTAAACTTCGCATTTTTCAATGGTCTCTTCATCCGGGAATACGTTTGGATTGTTTACGATATCCTCATCGATCAATTCCTGAGCAGCTACATTTGGTGTTCCATAGTAGATATATTCAAAGTTTGCGTATGCTGCATCCTGAGTACACAAAAAGTCGATCCACTTATGTGCATTCTCTACATTCTCGGAACCCTTGGTGATTACCCATCCATCATACCAAATATTAGTGCCTTCCTTCGGAATTACGTACTCAAGGTCCTCATTCTCTTCCTTACAGTACAAATATTCTCCGGAATAGATAACACCAATTGCTGCCGCGCCATTGATCATCTTGTCGCGCACTTCATCAATAGTATAAGCCTTGTTTAACTTGGACTGGATCTGTAACTGTTCCATTGCCTCGTTTAACTCGTCCTCATCTGTGCTGTTGCATGAATATCCAAGACGCTTTAAAGAGATCATAAACGCATCACGCACAGAATCCTGCATGATAATGTCGTTCTTGTATGTCTCATCCCACAGCACATCCCAACTGTCTATAACCGCATCTTCGTCTACCATGGTCTTATTATACAGAATGCCGACTGTACCGAATGTATAAGGAACGCAATACTTGTTGCCTGGATCAAAGCCTTCGCAGCTCTTTAAGTAAACCTCACCAATGTTCGCAGTTGCGTTTGGCAGAAGATCCCAGTCTAACTCCTGAATGACATCGTTCTCAATCATCTTCTCAATCATATAGTCGGACGGACAGATAACATCATACAGACTTGGGTCTGCCTCAACACGCGGATACATAGCCTCGTTTGTATCAAAGGTGTCATAAATAACCTCGATGCCATACTCATCCTCAAACTCATCAATCAGATCTTCGTCAATATATTCACCCCAGTTAAGCACCTTTACCTGTCCGTTCGGATACTTATCTGCAAATACAGCCTGTGCGCTAAATCCGGTGGTCATCATCACTACAGCGGATGCTGCTGCCCATACTCTTCTTCTCATATTCATTCTCCTCTATTTTTATCATTTTGCTTAGTATTTTTTTCAATGGAGTCAATTTCCCATTTTTTTAAAGGTCAAACGGTACATCTAACCCTTTTATCTCGATTGCTTATGATTGACTGCTGCATATTATGCTTTCTTTTTCTTCTTATCACGCAATCCCGGAAGGGTATTCATCAGAATCAGAAGCAAAAGTACAGAGACAAACATAACAGTAGACAGTGCGTTCATGGTTGGCTTGATTCCCTTTCGTACCTCACTGTAGATTAGTGTGGACAGTGTATTGATACCTGCACCTCTTGTAAAGTACGTGATAATAAAGTCATCAAGCGACATCGTAAATGCCAATAAGAATCCTGATACAATACCTGGTGCCAACTCTGGCAGCACAACCTTGAAAAATGCCATAATCGGTGTTGCGCCAAGATCCATCGCTGCCTCATAGGTGCTGACATTTGTCTGACGCAGTCTCGGCATGACACTTAGAATCACATATGGAATGTTAAATGTGATATGCGCAACAAGAATTGTGGAAAAACCAAATTTCCAACCGATTGAGATAAATACTAACATTAAAGAAAGTCCTGTTACCAGATCGGAATTCATAAGTGGAATGTTATTGAGTGCCATGTATGCAGTCTTAAACTTTCCTTTGAGCGAATTAATGCCGATGCAGGTAATTGTACCAACTATTGTTGCCACAAGTGCAGACACCAGTGCGATGATTAGTGTGTTGCTGAGTGCCTCCATTATCATGCGGCTGTCAAAAAGATCCTCATACCACTTTAAGGAAAATCCTTTCCAGCGGCTTCCTTTTCCTTCATTAAAGGAAAAAATAATCAGTGTAACAATCGGGGCATACAAAAAGATAAAGATCAGTGTCAGGTACATGCCCGAAAAAAAAGATTTTAATTTTTTCATCAGAATGATGTTCCCTCCCCGTTTTTATCGTAGTGCTCAAGGACAGCCATGCTGATTAAGATAAATACCATCAAAACCAGAGAAAGACCAGAACCTAAATGCCAGTTGTCGGCGGTGGAAAATTCCTGCTCGATGATGTTGCCAATCAGCATGATCTTTCTGGCACCGAGAAGATCAGAAATAGCGAATGTGGTAAGCGACGGAACAAATACCATCGTGATGCCGCTGATGATACCCGGAAGGCTGAGCGGCAGTGTTACTTTCAAGAAAACCTGCACGCTGTTTGCACCGAGATCCCTAGCTGCATTTAATATATTCTCATCAATTTTTGTGAGTACGTTGTACAGCGGGAGCACCATAAATGGCAGGAAGTTGTAGATCATACCCATGATGATTGCTGCATTTGTTCCGATTATACTAAAGGTTGGAAGACCGAGACTACGACAGATATTATATAAAATGCCACCATCATCAAGCAGATTTAACCACGCATAGGTACGAAGCAGAAAATTCATCCACATTGGAAGAATGAAGATAAAGACAACAAAGCCCTTTTTGCCCATGCCGGATTTTCTTAGGATCATCGCAAGAGGATATGCGATAATCAGGCAAAGTATAGTACAAGCAATGGAAAGACCAAGAGATAAACCGAGTGCCTTTAGATGCTCTGCACTGGCGATTGCCTTTATATTTGCAAGTGTAAATGCACCAGTGCGGTCAGTAAAACCATACCACGCGATCACAAGAAGTGGAATCACAGTAAAGAGAATCATCCAGACGAAGTACGGTCCGGACAGGAGTTTTTTCTTATTCATGGACACCAATCGCCTCCTCATCCTCGGATTCCGGCTTGTTCATGATCTGAATGTCAAACGGGTCTACATGGATGCTTACTCTTGAACCAACCGGGAACATGTCAGTGCTATGTACAAGCCACTCAAAGCCTCCCGCCATGACTTCCATTTCATAATGAACACCCTTGAAAATCATATGAGTGACAACGCCGTCCAGACTGCCCTGTCCCTCTGGAAGCAAATCCACATCCTCCGGACGAATGACAACATCGACCGGCTTATTCTTTCCAAAGCCTTTGTCAACGCAAGCAAATCGGCTTCCAAGAATTTCAACAAGCTCATCCTGAATAAAGGTTGCACCGATGATGTTGCTGTCTCCAATGAAATCGGCAACAAATGCGTTCTCCGGCTCGTTGTAAATCTTCTCTGGAGAACCCTGTTGCTGGATATATCCCTGGTTCATTACGATGATGTGATCTGACATCGTAAGTGCTTCTTCCTGATCGTGTGTGACATAGATAAAAGTGATTCCAAGCTCCTTTTTCATACGAATCAGCTCGTATTGCATGTCCTGACGAAGCTTTAAGTCAAGTGCGCCAAGCGGCTCATCAAGAAGAAGCACCTTCGGCTCATTTACAATCGCACGGGCAATCGCGATACGCTGTTGCTGTCCTCCTGAAAGAGAATCCGGCATACGCTTCTCATAGCCTTTTAAATTAACCAGTTTTAACGCATACTCAATCTTATCCTTAATATACTGCTTTGACTTTTTCTTAATCTTAAGACCAAACGCAATATTTTCTTCAATAGTCATATTTGGAAAAAGAGCATATTTTTGGAATACAGTATTTAATGTTCTTTTGTGAGGTGGAAGTGCCGTGATATCCTGTCCGTCAAAAATGACCTTTCCCTTATCCGGTGTCTCAAAACCTCCTATGATACGAAGTGTCGTAGTCTTTCCGCAGCCGCTTGGTCCAAGCAACGTCACGAAGGAATTTTCATAAATCTTCAAATTCAGATCATCCAGTATCACCTGTCCATCATAACTTTTTGTGATACCCTTCAACTCAACCAGTGATTCTCTCATCGTAAAAACCCATGCCTTTCACACTTTTTTCATATGATCAGAATGTCGGCGGTGAGCTGATCCACAGCACCGTCGCTCCTGTCTTTGATGTCAAATAATGTTGCTTTCCGGACACATAATAAAAGGTTTCTCCCTTCTTTGCCCGGTAGGCCTTGTTTCCCAGATGGACTGTTACTGAGCCACTTAATACATAACCAAACTCTTCCCCCTCATGAGGGCTGTCAGGATCTGTCGTTCCTCCAGGCTCCAACTTCAGAAGAATGGGCTCCATCCGGTTTTTCTGCGCGTTCGGAACAATCCACTCAATGGTGTTTTTGTTCTCCTCATCCTTCTTTTCAAAATAGTCTTCTTTTGTAAATACAATCTGCTCATCGGGTTCTTCTGTAAAAAACTCGCTGACAGAAACTCCCAGACATTGCAAAATGTCCATTAATGTTGCAATTGACGGAGATGTCAAATCCCTCTCTACTTGTGATATAAAGCCCTTTGACAGCTCCGCACGGTCTGCAAGCTCTTCCTGTGTCAGACCCTTCATCACTCTCAATTGCTTTATCCTCTGTCCGATTTCCACAATTGCCTCCCAAACTAGTCTGCATCCGCTTTTTTGTAAAAGCGAAGTAAAAGTAAACAAAAAGTTTCGTATAGTTTTTGCAAATCTATTATTAAACCTCAGGTTTAGTTTTGCTAAACTCACAATGAACAATTATACCCATTTTTTTTATCTTGTCAAGTAATTTTATTTGAATATTTTGCTAAAATGTGCTATGCTTATTTATGGCAGTTTCATGAGGGCTACCAAACGAATTTGAGTGGATCTGTCTGCAGCCACAGTCAGATGTAGCAGCATTTTAGCAAAGTAAATGCAGGGTCCGCGAAAATATCGACTGTGGATTGAAACAATAGAGGAGGTTTACTTTTATGGCACAAAAATATGTTGCATATGTAGGCTCTTACACCTATTATGGTTCCAGCAAAGGCATAAGCATTCTGGATGTAGATGTAGAGAAAGGTATCTTTACAAAGAGAAAGGAAGTTTCCGTAAACAATTCTTCCTATCTTGTTGCTTCACGTGACAACAAATATCTGTATTCCGTTGTCGATGAAGGTGTTGCTGCATTCAAGATTCTTCCGGATGGCGATCTTGAGCACTTAAATACAGCTTCCATCCGTGGTATGCGTACCTGCTACTTAACTGTAGACAAGGCTGGCAAATATCTAATTACAGCTGGTTATCATGATGGTAAGATGACTGTCCTTCATTTAAATAAGGATGGTTCTATCGGCGAAATCGCATCAGAAATTTTTGATCACGGCACTGGTACTATCGGTGAGCGTAATTTCCGTCCGCACGTAACATGCGTTCAGTTTACTCCTGATGAAAAGTTTTTGTGTATGGTAGATTCAGGTCTGGACAATATCAAGGCTTACCGTTTTGATCACTCAAATGGTCATCTTACACTTGCCGATATCATCCACTGTGAGCTTAACTCTGCTCCGCTTCGTATGCTATTCTCCAGAGATGATCGCCAGATGTATATGATCTCTGAACTGAAGAATTATGTAACCGTATATAACTATATTCATCACGCAAATGAACCTGAATTTCAGTTCAAGCAGCTCGTGTCTACTCTTCCAAAGAAGTTTGATGAGCAATCTGCTGCCTGTGCTATGCAATTTACGAGCGATGATAAATATCTGTTCTGCTCCAATGCCGGTGACAACAGCTTTGCCCTGTATGAGCGTGATCCGCAAAATGGTCTGCTTTATATGAAGTGCGTATTACCAATTAGTGGAGATTTTCCAAAACACATCTCAGTATTCCCGGATGACAAGCATGTTGCCAGCATCAATAAGGACTCCAACTCCATTACATTCTTTACGGTTGATTATGAGAAAGGGCTTCTTATTATGAACGGTCGTCCACTTAGAATCGATACACCAAACTGCTGTAAGATTGTTCCTATCGAGGGATAAGTTAAATTGTGTCAAGAAGAATTTTGTGAAATATACTGAGTAAAGCAAATCTCTTTGCTCACCACAAAAAGCACCGCTCTGTGTCTCCACAGGCGGTGCTTTTTGTATTCAGGGAAGAATATCAAATATAGTAAAGTCAAGCGGATATTCGCAATCCGCTTCGCTACTTGCTTGATTTGGTTAAATTATCCCCCATTATCGTTCAAGTACATAATCATTCCAGGACCAAGAGCCTCTGTCGGACGCGCGATAAAACCGTGCGCCTCATAGAAACGTTCGCGCCCTTTCGCACACATCAGATCAAACATCATCTCGGTTCCCGGAAGACGAAGGCTTTCGACGTAGCGTCTTAACCTTGACAGGACGAGTGAACCGATTCCATAGCCCTGAGCCTGCGGTGGAATGACAAGGTCCTGCACATAACAGATCACCGCACCGTCTCCCACCAGACGTCCCATGCCGATCGGCTGTCCTGCCAAATACGCGCCAACCACCAAAAGACTGTTGTCTAGTGCCTTCTGTGCCTGCTCGCGCGAAAGCTTTTTCCAGCCAACAAGTGCGCGTAGCTTCAGATACTCATCGACAGTCAACTTGTTGTCGATCAGCTCTATCATATCCAGATCTACCTGTTTGTGCATATTTTACACCTTACTTTCTCTTAACTTTCTTATTCTTTATTTTCCTTCGTATGTGATGACAGACTCTACATCGTAGCCCTTCAAACGGTCTCTACCCTTTAATCCGGCTAACTCCATAATGAATGCAATCTTTACAACCTCAACGCCAAGGCTTTCAGCCAACTTTACAGCAGCCTCTACAGTTCCGCCTGTTGCAATCAAATCATCAATGATGACAACCTTCATTCCCGGATGCAAATCTTCCTTATGAATCTCAATCTCAGCTGTTCCATACTCCAGATCATACTTTGCAGAAACGGTCTCTCTCGGCAGTTTGCCTTTCTTTCTTACCGGGATAAATGCCTTATGCAGGTTGTATGCAATTGGCATACCGTAAATGAAGCCTCTTGACTCTAGGCCAAGTACTGCATCAAATTCAACACCCTCTAGCATCTTTTGAAGCTTGTCAACAGACAGCTTTAAGCCGTCCGGATCACGAAGAATTCCGGTAATGTCACGGAAAATAATGCCTGGTTCCGGAAAATCCGGAATGCTGATTACATAATCTTCAATTTTTTTCATTTGCTTTTCCACCTTTATTTATTTTTATTCCTAACGAAATGTATATGCGATCACAAACAGCACCAGTAAATGCACTGGATAGAATAAATAAAATGCATATTGTATCTTTTTGCTTGAATATCCTTTTCTTCCATTATATAAAGCAATCGGGAGCAGTGCGAAAAATCCGTAGATTTCGAAGCTATTCTTATAGTAAAGGACAAAAATGCCAAGTGCTGCGAAGACGACGTGGATCATCTGGGCTACTGCCGGTGTGTACGGTTTAAAAACCTTTTCCCACGGCTCATTCATAAGACCCATGACGGCGATACACATGACACCGCTCCAGTCATAATCGGTATGGAAGATGCATTTTGCCATGTATCCGTAACCAAATACGAGAACGGGCCACACCAGGTACTTCCAGTCCTGATCGACTACCTTCATAAATGTCACTATCATCATGCCAAATAGCAACGTAAGAAATACATTTTGTGAAGAATTGTCAAACTGAAAACTCTTTAATGCCAAATCAAATGGAATCTCTGAAATCAAAGCAAGCAGTGCCAGACGAGCCATGTAGCGTTTCCAGTTTTTCGTATAACGCACACCCTCCACGATTTGGAAACAGAAGATTGGAAATGCAATTCTTCCAACCATTCTTCCCAACCAGTAAAGAGTAGTCCCGGTTCCCGGCACAGAAAGCCTTGAAATATTCCACACATCAACACCGTAGGGGTTAATGCAGGAGGCAAAGAGATGATCGATAAACATTGTGACCATTGCAATGATCTTTAATGCAAATGCACTCATGCTCCACCGCCTTTCTCTCAAGTGTCAGATCAATACGTCCGACCCCTTTTTTCCTGTTAATTTATTCCTCACCGTCCGGTTCTACATCATCCTCAAGGTTTGCAGTGTAAACCTGACGCTTCATTGCCATCTCATCGCTCGCCAGATACTCATCGTATGTAGTGATCTTATCGATGAATCCGCCTGGAAGCAACTCGATGATACGGTTTGCGGTGGTCTGAACGATCTGATGATCTCTTGATGAGAACAGAATAACACCTGGGAACTTCATCATACCGTTGTTCAATGCAGTGATGGACTCCATATCCAGATGGTTGGTCGGCTCATCAAATACTAAGACATTTGCGCCGGAAATCATCATCTTGGAAAGCATACAGCGAACCTTCTCACCTCCGGACAGGACGCGAACCTTCTTTGCACCGTCATCTCCGGCAAAGAGCATACGTCCGAGGAAGCCTCTTACGTAGGTGATATCCTTTACAGGAGAATACTGCTGTAGCCAATCATAGATTACAAGATCGCTGTCAAACTCTGCGGTATTATCCTTCGGGAAGTATGCCTGAGAAGTCGTAACACCCCACTTGAAGCTACCTGAATCCGGCTCCATCTCTCCCATTAAGATCTGGAACAGTGTTGTCTTTGCTAACTCGTTTGAGCCAACAAATGCAACCTTATCGTCGTGGCGCAGTGTAAAGCTGACATTATCTAATACCTTTACACCATCGATGGTCTTGCACAAATTTTCAACTGTCAGCACTTCGTTTCCGATGGTACGCTCTGGTCTGAAGTCGATGTAAGGATACTTTCTGGAAGACGGACGCATCTCGTCAAGCTGAATCTTCTCAAGTGCTCTCTTACGGGAGGTTGCCTGCTTACTCTTAGATGCATTCGCAGAGAAACGCTGAATGAATTCCTGTAACTCCTTGATTTTCTCTTCCTTTTTACGGTTTGCTTCCTTCATCTGCTTGATCATAAGCTGAGAAGACTCATACCAAAAGTCGTAGTTGCCAGAGTACAGCTGAATCTTTGCATAGTCGATATCAGCAATCTGAGTACATACCTTATTTAAGAAATAACGGTCATGTGAAACAACAATGACTGTATTCTCAAAATTAATCAAAAATTCCTCTAACCAGTCGATTGCTGCCAGATCCAAGTGGTTGGTCGGCTCGTCCATCAACAGAATATCCGGATTTCCAAACAGTGCTCTTGCAAGAAGAACCTTTACCTTGTCCGGACCGTCAAGCTCGCCCATCTTCTTAT
>CAVCPW010000241.1:0-22119 GCA_963604075.1 Anaerovoracaceae bacterium
TTACGTGTATCGTAGCCAATGCAGTAGTGGTTGAAGCAGGAAGCTCCGACTTCTAGAAGTCGGAGTAGTTCACAGTGGGTGATGAATATTATATAATAGCGTGTGTAAAATAAAAAGTGTATACGAGATATTAAGAAAAAGCGTATACCCAGCATTGAGAACAGGAGGAAATTATGGTGGTTGCAAGTGCAGTTGAAAAGATGGTTGATTTTTATAGAGGAAATATACATGATATTAATCACTTTATGAAGGTGTGGGGATTTGCCAGAAATATTGGTGAGGCACAGGGGGTAGACGAGGATACACAAAGAATTTTGGAACTGGCAGCAGTCGTACATGACATTGCCTGCCCATTGTGTCGTGAGAAATATGGCAATGCAAGCGGAAAGCATCAGGAGGAGGAGAGTGCGCCGCTGGTAGATGCATTTTTTGCTGATATGCCAGTTGAAAAAAGTGATGTTGAAAGGATTAAATGGCTGGTAACGCATCATCATACTTATACAAATGTTGATGGTATCGATTACAGGATCTTGTTGGAAGCTGATTTTCTGGTGAATGCCGGTGAGAGCGGATATTCGAAAGAAATGATTGAGAATGCGCGTGAAAATATATTTTTTACGGAAGCAGGAACACGTTTGCTAGATAGTATGTATCTTGAAAATAAGTGAATGGTTATGTTGTTTGATATATGCTAACAGCCTCTAAAGATTGTATGAAGTCTCCACGCCCATGCGGTGCATCGCTCCTATGGACGTGATACTCTGCCAGATTTGATAGATAGAACACTTACGAAGAATCCCACGGCAAGAATCTTTTTAAGGGGAGCTTTGACAGATGTGGGTGCGGGAATGCCATTGATAGAGATTTTCAAGCAGTACTTAATCTAAGAGCTTATGGAGAGCAATGCGGTAATGCTGTCCGGCAGTCTTTTAACAAAATCAAGCAAGTAGCGAAGCGGATTGCGAATATCTGCTTAATTGAAAAATGCTTTGTCAGATGGTGGGAACATGTCGCCATAAAATTATAAAATTAGTTAAATTAATAATCCATGAAGCATGGATATGTTTTTTGCAAGAGTGTGTGCAAATTGAGCACACACTCTTGCTTTGGGCTTTACACACATTATGCGTTAAAATGACTGAATGATTTCCTCTGTCATGGAACGAACAACTTCGGTTGCTAACTGTACAGTTGCCTCGAAGTCATAGTAGGATGTGATTCCATAATGGGAGTGGATGTAGCGAACCGGGACACCGACAACGATGACCGGAGTACCATCGAGAGCAGTGTTGATGATGGCACCATTATTTCCGCCGCCCTCACGGACAGAAGACTGTACAGCCAATCCCTTCTTCTCGGCAAGATCTAATACATATCGCTGATACCTTGGAGAGCAAACAATGGATTTATCCATGAAGCGAAGCATTGGGCCTTTTTTGAGTGCAGTCTGAATCGCATATGGTTCAGTAAAGGTATCATCAGCAGGGCAACCTTCAAAGCAAAGTGCAATCTTAGGTGCAACTTTTCCGACTGCAACCTTAACACCACGCTCGCCAAGTTCCTCCTGTGTGGATAATACGCCTACCAGATCGACATTCAGATCTTCTTTGGAAAGTCTGCGCATGGTTTCAATAAGCGCGGCACAGCCGATTCGGCAGTCAAATCCTTTTCCAATCATTATATCGTGTTCTTCATCATATGAGAAATGAACATCGGAGATGACAGGCTCACCAATGCGGATACCGAAGCTTTCAATGGCTTCTTCTTTACTGGTGGCGCCGATATCAATAACCAGAGACTGGATGGAGGTCGCATCAGTACTCTGACGTTCTGCCGGGGTCATAAAATGAGGTGGTTTGGCTGCGATAACGCCAGGGATAAATTGACCGTATTTATTGCGGACAAGAACCTTAGATGCCGGAAGAGAAGTGGTACTCCAACTGCCAAGTGTAACAAAGCGAAGTGTTCCGTTTGGTTTGATGGAATGCACCATCATTCCTACTTCGTCACTGTGTGCATCGAGCATAAAAACAGGCTTATTGCCGGTGTTGTTCTTTGCGCGCATGTAGAGATTTCTCAGGCAGTCTTCCTCAATATCGGCAAATTCTGCACTGTATTTTCTTGCCACTGCTACAGTTTCATCTTCAAATCCTGATGGAGCTTTAGCGTCAGATAATTCCTGAATCATTTTTAAAGCATTTTGATCTGGTTTGATTTTCATAGTATTATTGTCCTTCCTATAGTATGTGTCAATACATGATATATCATATCATTTTAAAAAGTCAATTACAAGACGATAAAAAAAGCGTACCTGCCAATCGAATAATCGAGCGGCGGATACGCTTTTTGCAAACTCCGGCTGATGTATGTACAATGTGGGTTTAAACTGCGGAGGATTTGCCTAGGAAAATTTGGGATAGTTGAGGTTCTGCCTCTTAATTCTAGTGAACGATGCTTTGCAAGGCGATTGGAGCATGTCACATAAGACTTGTATTACTCAACATCCTGAAGTGCTGCGAAGTTTTCCTCACCGGTGCGAATTTTAACGACGCGGTCTACATTATATACGAAGATCTTGCCATCGCCGATGTGACCGGTATAGAGTGTCTTCTTTGCAGTTGCAATAACAGTGTCAACAGGGATGCTGCTGACAACGACCTCGAGCTTAACCTTTGGAAGAAGAGTAGCGTCAAGTTCAACACCGCGGTACTTCTCGCCGGCACCCTTCTGGATGCCACAACCCATAACCTGAGTAACGGTCATTCCGGTTACACCGATGTCGTTCATAGCCTTTCTAAGTTTATCATAGCTTGTAAGCTTTGCAATGATGACAACCTTGTAGATACCGCTAGGAGAAACATCAGGTGCCTTAACTACCTTGACAGCGGCATCTTTCAAAGCTGTGGAAGCATGGTCATAATCTTCAACACCAAGGTTAGTATTGGCATTCTGCTCCATAGTCATAGTATTGTCAACATCCATGATGGAGAATCCGGCATATGCAGATGGAAGACCGTGCTCAGTAGCATCGAGACCGATGATCTCTTCTTCCTCGGAAACACGAAGACCGAAAATCTTCTTTATAATAAGGAAAGCAATGGTAATAGTAATAGCGGTAAAGCTGGCTGTGCAAATCATACCGAGAAGCTGAAGTCCGAGCTGTGTAAAGCCGCCGCCATAGAAAAGACCTTCACCTAAAATTTGGTTTGCACCGAAGGTAACGCCATCGCCAGCACCTCTTGCGAAAGCAGGAGCACTCTTTGTTGCGAAAAGACCAACTGCGATAGTACCCCAGATACCGTTCATCATATGTACGGCAACGGCACCTACAGGATCGTCTACGCGAAGCTTATAATCACAGAGCCATACACCGAATACAACAAGTACACCGGAAACTGCTCCGACTGCGATAGCACCAAAAGCATCAAAGACATCACATCCTGCAGTTACGGCAACGAGACCTGCAAGAGAAGCATTCAGACACATGGAAACATCAGGCTTTCCGTACTTAACCCATGTAAAGATCATGCAGACAACAGTTGCAATAGAAGGTGCAATAGTGGTAGTTAAGAAAATAGAACCAAGCTCATCTACTGTGGTAGCTGCGGCACCGTTGAATCCGTACCAACCAAGCCACAGAATGAAAACACCCAGACAGCCGAGAGGAAGATTGTGACCAGGGAATGCATTGACCTTTGTAATCTTACCATTCTTATCCTTCACGAACTTTCCAATACGAGGACCAACCATAGCAGCACCAATGAGAGCACAGATACCGCCAACCATGTGGATACAGTTAGAACCGGCAAAATCATGGAAACCAAGCTGTGCTAACCAGCCGCCGCCCCAGGTCCAGTGAGCCTCAATCGGATAGATCACTGCGGAGATGATAGCGGAATATACACAATAGGAAAGGAATCTTGTTCGCTCTGCCATGGAACCTGATACAATAGTAGCAGTAGTAGCACAGAACACAAGATTGAATACGAAATTGGACCAGTCAAAGTTTGCATAATCTGTGAAGATATCAAATCCAGGCTTACCAATGATGCCGACGAGATCTTCACCAAGAAACAGACCAAAACCGATCAGGATAAACATAACAGTACCGATACAGAAATCCATCAGATTCTTCATCAGGATGTTTCCTGTATTCTTAGCTCTGGTGAAACCAGCTTCAACCATTGCGAAACCAGCCTGCATCCAGAATACAAGAGCGGCTCCGATTAAGAACCAGACTCCAAAAACTTCACTAGAAACAGCATTTAAGACATCTTCCATAAGACGTACCCCCTCTTTTCTTGCAAAAAAAGTCGCGCACACCGGGATCCAACGGCGTGCACGACTTTGTGCCAAGATATGATAAAGGCGCTGACTTTTCCTACTGGAATTCATCAGCGCCTTTGCTTGGAACTGATTATAGGAGCATGAAAGTGATTTGTCAATGTTAAATTTCGTAAAAAAAATAACATTGTGAAAATTGAACTGAAATTTCAGAATATTAAAAAAAACTTGATAGAAAAATAACAAAGGGGAAACTTTCTTGTGTACATGGCGTTCGATTCGCGGTATACTGTAGTCAGATATCACGAATAGAGGTGTTGTGACGAATATCATGTTTACTAAAGATAGTTTTAAACGTGCTGCGGCATACTATATAGTGATAGAAAAACAGAAGGATTTGAATGTGTGAAGATATGGAAAATAGAAGACAGCCAATTGGTGTATTTGATTCCGGAGCAGGTGGACTTAGTGTACTAAAGGAGTTAGTGCGCCTGATGCCGGAAGAGGATTTTATTTATTATGGAGATTCGCTCAATGCTCCCTACGGTGTGAAGCCGCTAGAGCAGGTGAGGGAACTTACCTATGCCTGCGCGGAGCATTTGCTTGACCTGGGTGTGAAGGAAATCGTTATCGCATGCAACACGGCAACGAGTGCCGCATGCCGTATTATGCGTGGGATGTATCCGAATCTTGCACTTGTTGGTGTAGAACCTGCAGTAAAGCCGGCGGCAGAGTCACACCGTGGAGAAAAGGTAGCCGTGATGGCAACACCGCTTACTCTTCGTGAGGAAAAATTTCAAAAGCTAGTGCAAAGATATGAAGATCAGGCTCAGATCATTCCTGTTCCTTGTCCTGAGTTGGTAGAATATGTAGAGAAGGGTATATTAGAGGGACCTGGACTGGAAAAGTATTTAAAAGATGTCTTAGATCCCTGCCTTAAGGATGGCATTAAGGCAGTTGTGCTTGGCTGCACGCATTTTCCGCTGGTAAAAGCCACGATTGGCAAAGTAGTAGGAGAATCTGTACGCATCTATGATGGCGGAGAGGGTACGGCAAGACAGGCTAAGCGTCTTCTGGCGGCGAAGGATCTTTGTACTGATAAAGAAAAAGGGCACATCCGCTTTGAAAGCAGTGCGCCACAAAAAGAAGGATATTACGAAGCACTGTATCGCAAGGCAGCACATATTGACAGCAGAGTTGAGCTGTGAGTATGCTGCTGTGCGAATCATAGTAAAAGCCTCAGCAATTTAATAATACTATATGTGGAGTCATCTTCACGATAAATTACTTCACGCGCCTTGGCCGGATAGTCTGTAATAATGACATCGACCTGGGCGTTTTTCATGCGCTCAATCTCTGCTCGTGTATTAACTGTCCAGGCATAGACAGCCTTACCTTCTGCATGAGCCTTTGTCACAGTTGTAGTGTTTACAAACATGGAACGCACACAGAAAAAGTCAATCATATCATTTTTATAGTAATTTCCGATTGCGGTCGTCAGGATATAACCCAGTGTAATGTCGGGGTTTAGCTCATTTACCTGGCGCAGATAAACATAGTCAGCAGACTGAATGGAACACTGATATCCCATCTCATACTGATCAATCAGGCTGACAACCTTTGCAGCAAGGTCGGTACTTGCAGAATTCCGTTTTAATTCAATTAGCAGATGAGCACGTCCTTTGACAAGGGTCATGACTTCTTCAAGCGTCGGCACATAGGTAAATTCATGATCTTTAGAGAAATAGTAGCTGATATCGTATTCCTTTAATTCCTCGTATGTTAAGTCAGCAATATTCATGTTTTTACCTGTGGTGCGCTTTAATGAATTATCATGGCTGACAACAACCACACCATCTTTCGTCTCCTGAACATCAATCTCGACACCGTCAGACAGAGAGGTAATAGCAAGATCAACAGCCTCAAGCGAGTTTTCAGGAGCTTCGGAAGAAAGTCCTCTGTGGCAGTAAATCTGAACCGGACTTAATGGCCTTTCGGCAAGCAAAGCACCGTTGTAGATACCATAGTAAATAACACAGAAGATGCCAAGACCACAGGCAGCGATGCCACATGTGCGAAATATGCGTCGAAACGGGGTGGCGGGAGCATAATCAAGGCGAAATTCCAAAAGAATGGCGTTTCCTGAAAAACGGTAAAAAAGGTGAGTCATCATGGCAAGGTTTAAAAAGACACCAAGGCAGCTGGCAAACCATATCATTGCGATGGAGAGTGTGTTGTTAAAGCTAAGTACCATGGCTGTTTTTAAATCAGCAGGTGCAAAAAAATTGACAATAACGACGATTGCAATCTGGCAGATAAAACGAAAAACAAACCAGAAAATAATAATAGCCAGATTTACGAAAAAAAAATTTGCCAGCATAGCAAAAAGATGCTGCCTTACAAGGATAACACTTGCATATTTAGATTTTCGAATATTAAAACCGGCAATATACCAGTAGCATATGCAAAAAAATTCACGTATCGCAAAGATACCAATCAGAACAATAAGTGCGATGATAGGCACGCAATAGATGAATTTTGAAAAAAGCATGGGCAGAAAAGTATTGTACGGATTAATACGAAAGCATATCTCATATGAGAAAAACAGATTTGCAATAAGCTGGTAAGCAAAAAGAGGAACAGCCAGATACAATTGCTCAATACGAAAGTGTTTGAAACAGCGCGCACAGCCATGCAAAAATATGTGTCTCATGCGAAGCTTCTGACGTGCCATAGAAGCCTGGAATCCTCCTAGCATAATGCAGGTATTTAGATATGTCAGAAAGCAGGCTGTCAGGAAAAGGATTGCAATCATCGCGATTGCCGGCGGGGTTATTAAGAAACGTCCAAGGTTGGCAGAGTTTAAAAAACTGTATCCGTCAATGCGAAGAGCAACGCCCAGAAGAAATTGAAAGAGAGAATACTCAATTATGGTATAAAATATTGAGTAGATAATCTGAAGTGCGAGCATGCTTTTGGCATTTAAGAAGACTCCATGTATTGCAGTCTTTATGCCAGAAACGGCTACGCGCAGAAGGCGGTGTAATCGGTGCCCTGGTGTGATGTGTTTCATAGATGTCAGTCCTGTCTGTTAGAATGTTGTAACTGTTATGGTGCAAAACAGTAACTGTTTTGTATAATAACATAGTTTGTGTCAAAATGCGACGAAAAATTATCAAAAAAATTGCAAAAGCTTTACAAATTATGGTAGTATTGATATGATTGCTTTATGATAAAAGCTAAAAGAATGGAGTATGAATAAAATGCTGACAGTAGAAGATCATAGTACATATGCGCAGATTTTGCGTGAAGAACTGACACCGGCTTTTGGCTGTACAGAGCCAATCGCACTTGCTTATTGCGCGGCAAAGGCAAGAGAGGTGCTTGGAGAAATGCCGACCGAGGTAAAAATCGAGGCGAGCGGAAATATCATTAAGAATGTAAAGAGTGTTATAGTGCCGAACACGGGCGGTATGAAGGGTATCCCGGCGGCAGCGGCAGCAGGAATTGTGGCAGGAGACTCATCAGCCTGTCTTGAGGTTATTGCAAATGTGACAAAAGAGGAGCAAAAAAAGATTGCAGATTACCTCGAGAAAGTGCCATTTTCTGTAGTAGCAATGGAAGATGGAGATAAGCTTGATATACGAGTAACTGTGAAGGCAGCAGGAAACAGCGCAGTGGTACGTGTGTCAAAGCATCATACGGATATCGTCTATATTGCACATAATGGTGAAGTATTGTTAAACGAGCAGGACGACTGCAAATGTGCAGAAAAGCTAGCAGAAAGCCAGGCAGCCACAGAGCAGCGTGCTGACAGAAGCCGACTTAGTGTAGAAGGCATTGTGGAGTATGCAAAAACAGCCGATTTAGACACCGTTAGCGATTTGTTAAACAGACAGATTGAATACAATTATACGATCGCTCAGGCAGGAATAAGAGAAGATTGGGGAGCTAACATCGGAAGTGTGCTTTTGGATACGTATGGCGAGGACGTGCGCACAAGAGCAAGAGCATATGCCGCAGCAGGCTCCGACGCACGTATGAGCGGATGCGAGCTTCCTGTAGTTATCAATTCTGGAAGCGGAAATCAGGGAATCACGGTATCTGTGCCGGTCATTGTCTATGCAAAGGAATATCATAAGACAGATGAGGAACTGCTTCGTGCGCTTCTTGTATCTAATCTAATAGCTATTCATATCAAGACAGGAATCGGACCATTATCAGCATTTTGCGGAGCGGTCAGCGCCGGATGTGCAGCCGGATGTGGAATTGCATTTCTTCTTGGAGGCGATATCGACGAAGTGGCACATACGCTTGTCAATTCGCTTGCAATTGCATCAGGTATTATTTGCGATGGTGCTAAGCCATCATGTGCGGCAAAGATTGCATCCTCTGTAGATGCTGCACTGTTAGGATATGAAATGTACCGCCACGGACAGCAGTTCTACGGTGAGGACGGCATTGTAAGCAAGGGAGTAGAGAATACAATTCATAATATCTGTCGTATAGGTGCAGACGGTATGAATGAGACAGATGAAGAAATCATCAAGATTATGACACATTGTGATTGAGATTTTTGCTGTGGATAAGGCGTTCATCGCAGCGGTGAAGGCACATAGCAGTTATGAGAAGTGAACTGCTCCGACTTCTATAAGTCGGAGCTTCCTGCTTAGAATGCACACGGAATATGTGTTGAAAAAAGTTGTGATTTACAAAATAAAACAAATTGGACTTTTAAACAAATAAAATAAAGATACGCTTAAGTTTGAATTATAAAAATTAAGCATAACGATTGACGGATAGGGAAATTAGGGTTATAGTATCCATGTGATTCATTAAGACTGGGCAGTTACAAGCCTACTACCTTTAGGTGGTGGGCAGTTGACGAATAACAAATGAACACAGTCACGAACCAGACGATTTTGCGGAAGTGATTCTGAATAGTTGCAATTTTACATTGTAATTGTGAACAGCTATGGTTTTGGATTTTCGTGTTAGAAAAAAGGAGTGTGGAGCGATGAGAAAAGTAAGAAGGGCAGCAGCTGTTTTTACAGCATTAGCAATGACAGCCACTGCAGTGCCGACAATGGCAGATGAGATCAAGGATCTGTATGACTATGAATTGCAATCAAAGGAAATGGAGACATGGAATATCCTGAAGTCTCAGCTTATGAGTGAGACAAACGTACTCACAAACCTGTATGATGGTTTGGTAGAAGCTGATGAGTATGGTAAGCTGGTTCCGGCAATTGCAGAGAGCTGGGAGACAGAGGACAATGGTGTAACATGGACATTCCATTTAAGACAGGGTGTCAAGTGGGTTGACCAGAATGGAAATGAGAAGGGTGAAGTTACCGCGCAGGATTTCTTAACAGGACTTGAGTGGGTATTAAACTTCCAGAAGAATGATGCAGCAAACACTTCTATGCCTATGGAAATGATCGTTGGTGCAGAAGATTATTACAACATGACAAGCGAGATGGATGCTGATGAAGCTCTTGCACTTACCGCTGAGAGTTCAGAATTTGCAGATACGGTTGGAATCAAAGCTATTGATGATTATACATTACAGTATACTTGCATAAGTGAGAAGCCATACTTTGACACAGTAGCTGCTTATAACTGTCTGTATCCGATTTCTCAGGCTATGATTGATGAGATCGGTGTTGACGGATTTAAGGCTGCCACACCAGAGAATATCTGGTATAACGGATGTTATACATGTACTGAGTATATCCAGCAGAATACTAAGACATTGACAAAGAACCCATTATATTGGGATACAGATGCAAAGCTGTTTGATACAGTTACAATTAAGATGGTAGAGTCCACAGATACGGCATATCAGCTGTATACTACAGGCGAGTTAGATCGTGTTGATTTGTCTGAATCGAATCTGACAACCATTTATAATAATGAGTCTGATCCGTATTACAATCAGTTAGTTGAGAGACGTCCAAATAAGAAGTCATATCAGTTCCATTTCAATTACAATAAGCTTAATGATGACCAGACTGCTGATACAGACTGGAATACTGCTGTTGCAAATGAGGCATTCCGTAAGTGTTGGTACTATGGTCTTGATCTGGGCAGCTGGTACAAGAGAACTAATGCGATTAATCCGTACAAGTGCTATAACAATTCCTATACTATGCAGGGACTTATTTATACTTCTGATGGTACAGAATATACCAGTCTGGTCCAGAATCTGTTAGGTCTTCCTTCATATGATGGTGAGAGCATGAGCCGTCTGGATTCGGAGAAGTTTGAAGAATATAAGGCACAGGCAATCGAGGAACTGACAGCAGCTGGAGTTACATTCCCGATACATGCAAGATATTTTGTAGCCAGTGGAAACCAGACCGCTCTTGACAGTGCGAACGTGTTAAAGCAGGCATTCTCTGATTCCTTTGGTGATGACTTCATCGTTCTGGATATTGATTCTTATGTATCTAGTTTGTCTAAGGAAGTATATAGTTTGAATCGTCAGTCCTTTGCTATAGCAGGATGGGGCGCTGACTATGGTGATCCGCAGAACTATTTAGGACAGGAAACAGACGACAGCGATAACGCATATTATATGGTAACTCTTGGCCATGCAACTGAAAGCGACAGTGAAGAGCTTAAGTCATTATATAGTGAGTTTACAGAGCTGGTAAATAAGGCAGACGCGATCACAGATGATCTTGATGCCAGATATGAGGCATATGCAGAGGCGGAGGCATTTATGATTGAGCATGCATTGACAGTTCCGGCATATTTTGATATTTCCTGGGAGCTGACTCATATAAATGATTATTCCAAGATAAATGCTATGTTTGGTATTCAGAACAACAAGTATAAGAACTGGGAGACTTCTACAGAAGGTTATACAGCAGATGACTATGCTACATTTGAGCAGACCTGGAGTGAGAATGCTTCTAAGTAATTTCAAAATAAATTGGAGCATTCCTCTCCCAAAGTTGTAGGGAGATTTCTGTTTGGAATTTTATTAAAGCAATTTGAATAATCGGAGATTTGTATTGTTTGATCTTGGTATCATATAGTATAAAGTAAGCAAAAAAATAAGAGGGGGCACCGTCTTGGTGAAACCTCTTATTTTTTTGCTGAAGCATTAAAAACGCAACTACTTATAATAATCCATAGCTATAGCAATTCATTCAGAAATCCATCTCTGCCTTTTCTGTGTTCTTTTTTAGATTAGCAGGCGGCTTTAGCATGCCGGACTCTGACAGTGGAATGCCACGGTGCTCAACACATGTGGAGAATACGATCTGTGTACGTGTACGTCCAAATTTCTGGATATAGTTGACAAACTGGTCAAGCTCCTGTGTAGTATGAAAATATGCCTCGATAAGCATAGAATACTCACCAGTAACGCAATTGCACTCAACCACATTTGCACAGGATTCAATATACGGGTAGAAGTCAGGCTTCTGATCTGGTTCAACCTCCAGATTGATGAAGGCTTTTACAAGATAACCGATAGCGGTTACATTTATGGTAGCCTGATAACTGGCAAGCACACCAGATTTTTCAAGACGCTCAATACGGGCGCATACAGCCGGAGAGGAGAGGGAAACGCGGCTGGCGATCTCTTTTACCGGCAAACGTGCATTATGCTGCAGGATATCAACTATGCAGCGGTCAATATGATCCATATGAATAACCTCACTTTATCTTAAGACATGGTGCAGCAGTTCGTGTTATAGCAGTTTGTGTTACAGCAGTTTATGTTACAGATGTGACATTCATGCATGAAATAATAGTGAAGCATTGTTTCGCACATGAATAATGTCCACTTCTTACTGCCGGTGCATCACGTATTGTTTCCTTAACAGTAGATTATGATAACAGATTCTGTCGGGCTTGTAAACAGAGTAAATGAAAATTTTTTAAGAAAAGAAGGTAATTTGTGGGGGATAGTCCTTAAAAAATAAACCGAAAAGGCATTTTTTGTGAAAAAAGTCAAGTTTTTCTTTGGAAAAATACGGATTTATGATTGACAATCAAACGTATTTGGTTTATTATAACGTCATGCTTAGTGCAGACAATAAAGACATGAGGGTGGATGGGCACAAGATAGAAATTAGGAGGTGTACCATCTTTTTTTCTATCTGTTCGTCAGAGAGTGCGATATGCAGTGCTCTGATGGGATGTGTCATGACAAAACGCTATGATGCTTTGCAGTGGCGATGTCAAAAAGATAAAAAGTCATGTGTATTGTCCGCGATATGAGCGCTCTCCGGCAGAAGGAAAGACAGCGTATGAGGGACGACAATAAGACCGGAGAAGAAAGACTAATGTCAGTAGTCAAAAGGAGGATGACGCATGAGAAAAACAAAAAAAGCGGCCGCAATTCTTACAGCAGTTGCTATGGCAGCCGTATCTGCAGTGCCGGCTATGGCGGATGAGATCAAAGATCTGTACGATTATGAGACTCAGTCCAGAGAGATTGAGACCTGGAATATCCTGTATTCACAGCAGGCAACTGATCTGGAAGTATTAACCAACCTGTATGATGGTCTGGTAGAGGCTGATGAGTATGGTAATGTAGTACCGGCTATCGCAGAGAGCTGGGAGACAGATGATAATGGTGTTACCTGGACCTTCCATTTAAGAGAGGGTGTTAAGTGGGTTGACCAGAACGGAAACGAGAAGGGTGAAGTTACTGCACAGGACTTCTTAACCGGACTTGAGTGGGTATTAAACTTCCACAAGAATGATGCTACCAACACTTCCATGCCGATGGAGATGATCGTAGGTGCTGAGGATTATTACAACTTAACAAGCGAGATGGATTCTGAAGAAGCTCTTGCACTTACTGCAGACAGCTCAGAGTTTGCTGATACTGTAGGTATCAAGGCAATCGATGATTATACTCTTCAGTACACCTGTGTAAGCGAGAAGCCATACTTCTATACAGTAGGTACTTATAACTGTCTGTATCCGATTTGCCAGGCTATGATCGACGAGATCGGTATCGATGGATTTAAGGCTGCTACACCAGAAAATATCTGGTACAACGGCTGCTATACCTGTACAGAGTACATCCAGCAGAATACTAAGACACTGACAAAGAACCCACTGTATTGGGATACTGATGCAAAGCTGTTTGATACTGTTACCATTAAGATGGTAGAATCTGTAGATACCGCATATCAGCTGTATACTACAGGTGAGCTGGATCGCGTTTCTCTGTCTGAGTCTAACCTGACTATGATCAGCAGCAGCGAGTCCAACGAGTATTATGATCAGTTAGTTGAGATGCGTCCGACTAAGTTCTCCTATCAGTTCCATTTCAACTATGATAAGCACAATGCAGACCAGACATCTGATGATAACTGGAATACTGCTGTTGCAAACGAAGCATTCCGTAAGTGCTGGTACTATGGTCTTGATCTTGGCAGCTTCTACAAGAGAACTAATTCAATCAACCCATACAAGTGCTACAACAACTCCTATACAATGCAGGGTCTGGTCTACACATCTGACGGTACTGAGTATACACAGCTTGTACAGGATCTGTTAGGTCTTCCTACTACTTACGATGGTGAGAGCATGAGCCGTCTGGATTCCGATAAGTTTGAGGAGTACAAGGCACAGGCAATCGAAGAGCTGACTGCAGCAGGTGTTACCTTCCCGGTACATGCAGCTTACTATATCGCAAGCGGCAACCAGACTGCTCTTGACAGCGCAAACGTATTAAAGCAGGCATTCTCTGATTCCTTCGGTGATGATTTCATCGTTCTTGATATCGAGACCTACGTATCCAGCCTTTCACAGGAGGTTCGTAACCCGAGACTTCAGTCCTTCGTTATCAACGGATGGGGTGCTGACTATGGTGATCCTCAGAACTACTTAGGACAGGAAACAAATGACAGTGATAACGCATACTACATGGTAGCTTATGGTCACGCAGTAGATAACGACAGCGAGGAGCTGAACGCTCTGTATGATGAGTTTACTGAGTTAGTAAATAAGGCAAATGCAATCACTGATGATATGGATGCAAGATATGAAGCTTATGCAGAGGCAGAGGCATTTATGATCGAGCATGCACTGACTGTACCGGCATATTTCGATGTTTCATGGGAGCTGACTCATATCAATGACTACTCCAAGATCAACGCTATGTTCGGTATCCAGAACAACAAGTACAAGAACTGGGAAACTTCTACAGAAGCCTATACTGCAGAAGACTACGCTGCTTTCAAGGAAGCTTGGGAAGCAGGTTCTGCTGAGTAATATATGGCAAAATACACCGTAAAGAGATTGTTACAGTCACTTGTAACAATCCTTATAGTGGTGACTATCGTATTCCTGCTGCTTCGTATGCTGCCTACGGATTATTATTTTACCGAGGATCAGTTGATGAAGCTGACCGATCAGCAAAAGAACGATCAGCTGAAAGCAGCAGGTTTATTAGATAGTACCTTTGTACAGCTGATGCGCTATTATAGGCAGTTGCTGAGACTGGACTTTGGTACATCTCGGCGAATTCAGAGCGGCGTCGCTGTTGTGAAGGTAATTGGCGGAAAGTTTGCAATGTCGATGCAGCTTGGTCTGATCGCTTTTGCAATTTCTCTGGTAATTGGTGTTATCGTAGGTATTCTTCAGGCACGTTTTAAGGATGGCATTATTGATGGTATTGGAACTGTTTATACAATTATTGTAAATGCAGTTCCGCCGTTGGTTGCTTATTCTTTAGTACTTGTATTTGGTTCTCATGTGCTGAAGTTGCCGTCTATGTATTCAACGAGAAACCCGGGACCGTCTCTGATCCTGCCTGTCGTTTGTCTTTCACTTTCCTCTATCGCAGGATATGCACTGTGGACAAGACGATATATGGTTGATGAGCTTAACAAAGATTATATCAAGTTAGCGCGTGTAAAGGGACTTTCCTCAAAGCGTATTATGGTAACACATGTGCTTCGAAATGCATTTGTTCCGTTAGCACAGTATATTCCGTATTCTATTTTGCTTACAGTCGGTGGTTCACTTCTGGTAGAGCGTTTCTTCTCTGTACCGGGTATGGGTTCACTGCTTACTGATGCAATTAACCGTTATGATACAGAAGTTGTACAGACACTTGTTATTCTGTATGCTGCACTCGGTATCATCGGCGTATTCTTAGGTGATGTCTTAATGATGATCATCGACCCGCGTATTACACTGACTGGAAAGGGAGGTACGAGATAATGGCTGCTAATTCAAATGATGACGCTCGCTTTAAAGTAGTCGAGTACTCTCCTGAAAAGGCCGAGATGAGAGGATTCTCCAATTATTCTTATTGGAAATCTGTAATTCACAACTTTTTAAAGAAGAAGAGTGCGGTAGCATTGTTGATCGTGTTTATAGCACTTGTTATTTTCTCGTTTATAGCACTTGTAATCGGAAAGTACGATTACAGAAATCTGGTAACAGACAGTTCTAAGGGATTTATACTTCCGAACTCAGAGTTCTGGTTTGGTACAGATAACTTAGGCCGTGACTATTGGTGTCAGGTATGGTATGCAACACAGACTTCCATCAAGTTAGCTTGTATCGTTGCAATCGGTGAGTGTGTACTCGGAGTTACAATCGGTCTTCTTTGGGGATATGTTCGTCAGTTAGATCGTTTCTTCACTGAGATATATAATATCATCGATAATATTCCGCAGATCATTTATATGACACTGATCGCACTTATGATTGGAAAGAGCTTTACAATCATGGCAGTATCTCTGATCGCATTCGGTTGGTTAGGCATGGCAAGAAACATTCGTAACCTTGTTATGATGTATCGTGACCGTGAGTACAATCTGGCATCCAGATGTCTGGGTACTCCTACATACCGTATTCTGATCAAGAATATTTTGCCATATCTGATCAGTGTTATTATCCTGAGACTGGCACTTTCTATTCCGAGAACCATCAGTATGGAGACTACACTTTCCTATCTTGGACTTGGTCTGGATATCAATACGCCTACTCTTGGAATCCTTCTTCGTAATGCAAGAAGTTATTTCCTGAATTATCCATATCTGCTGGTATTCCCGGCAGTTATTGTATCTGTTGTCACGATCACATTCTATCTGGTCGGCAACGCATTTTCTGATGCGGCTGATCCTAGAAACCACGTTTAATTAAGGAGGAGAAAATCATGGAAAAGAAACCGATATTATCCGCCAAAGACGTGGAGATTCAGTTCAGCCTGCGCGGAAATAAGCTCAAAGCGATCCGTAAGTGTTCTCTTGATCTGTATGATGGAGAGACACTTGCCATCGTAGGCGAGTCTGGCTCTGGAAAGAGCGTATTTACAAAAACTTTTGTCGGAATGCTTGATGGAAATGGTACGATTACCGGTGGAAGCATCATGTATGATGGCAAGGATCTGGCGAAGTTTAAGAAGGAGAAGGAGTGGATGACCATCCGCGGTAAGAAGATTGCAATGGTTATGCAGGATCCGATGACTTCCTTAAACCCGTTAAAGAAGGTTGGTAAGCAGATTCAGGAATGTATCGAGCTTCATCAGGGACTTAGAGGAGCCGTAGCAAAGAAGGCTACTCTTCAGATCTTAGAGAAGGTAGGAATCCCGTTCCCGGAGATGCGTTATAATCAGTATCCGCATGAGTTTTCAGGCGGTATGAGACAGCGTGTTGTTATTGCGATTGCGGTTGCATGTCATCCGCAGATTTTAATCTGTGATGAGCCAACCACCGCACTGGATGTAACAATTCAGGCACAGATTCTGGAGCTGATCCGAAATCTGCAGGCAGAGTATCACATGTCTGTTATTTATATCACACATGATCTTGGCGTTGTAGCAAACGTAGCTGACCGTGTGGCAGTTATGTATGCAGGACAGATTGTTGAGGTCGGAAAAGTAGACGAGATTTTCTACGATGCAAGACATCCATATACATGGGCGTTGCTGTCTGCGCTTCCGCAGTTAGGTGTAAAGGGCGAGGCACTTCCTACCATTGATGGTACACCGCCGAACCTGTTTAACACGATTAAGGGCGATGCATTTGCACCGAGAAACAGACAGGCACTGGCTATCGATTTTGAGGAGGAGCCACCGTACTTTGAAGTTTCTGAAACGCATAAGGCAAAGACATGGTATCTGGATCCGCGTGCACCGAAGATTGAACCGCCGAAGTCTGTGCAGCAGCTCAGACAGAAAATGAGAGCGCATAAGTAAAAGAGGTATGAGTATGGCTGAAAGAGAAAAGCTGATTGAGGTCAAGGATCTGCAGATTAGTTTCGGCAAGGGCCGAAAGAAGTTTGTGGCAGTTGACCACGTAAATTTTGATATTTATAAGGGAGAAACATTCTCCCTGGTAGGTGAGTCCGGTTCCGGAAAGACTACCATCGGCCGCGCTATTACCCGTATCAATCCAACTTCGGCCGGAGAGATTTATTTCAAGGGAAGAAAGATTAATGGAAAGATTTCAAAAGATCTTGACCGCGAGGTTATCAAGAGCTGCCAGATGATCTTTCAGGATCCTATGGCATCCTTAAATGAGCGCGCAAAGGTTGATTATATTGTTTCCGAGGGTCTGTTAAACTTCCATATGTATAAGGATGAGGCCGATCGTGAAGCAAAAGTACAGAAGGCACTTCGCGAGGTTGGTCTGCTTCCAGAGTTTGCATCTCGTTTCCCACACGAGTTTTCTGGTGGACAGAGACAGCGTATCGGTATCGCAAGAGCATTGATCATGGAGCCGGAGTTTGTCGTAGCCGATGAGCCGATCTCCGCACTTGATGTTTCTATCCGTGCGCAGGTATTGAACTTGTTAAACCAGTTGAAGGCATCAAGAGGTCTGACTTATCTGTTCATCGCACATGATCTTTCTGTAGTACGTTTCATTTCGGATCGTATTGCTGTTATCTACAAGGGTCGTATCGTGGAGCTGGCAGAGGCTGAGGAACTGTTCCATCATCCGCTGCATCCATATACAAAGGCATTGCTTTCTGCAGTTCCGATTCCGGATCCTGAGATTGAGAAGAAGAAAAAGCTTCTTGTTTATGATCCGACACTTCACGATTACACGATTTCCAAGCCGCAGTGGGTTGAAATTTGTGAAGGACATTTCGTATATGGCAATGAGCCTGAGATTGAGAAGTATCGTGCAGAGATCGAGACAATCAATGCGTCTGAGAATGCATGAATGTGAGCATAAATATAGATTTGTGCAAGTGAATGTATAATGCGTCATAGATGCAGATTTGTGCAAGTGAATGCATAATGTGAGCACAGATAGCTTAGAAAAAGCGAAGCTGTGCGAGACATGAAAGTAAGAGAGTAGAGCATGAGATGGTTTAAAGAACACTATCACCGCTATATGATTCGTCCTATTGTGACAAAAACGATCACCAGAACCCTAATCGGTCTGGTGATCGTCTTACTTTGGGACAAATATGTGAATGTGGAGCGAGTTGGCGTTTCGCGTATGGCGTTTGGACTGGGAGCAGTCGGACTGATCTTGATGGCAGGTGCGTGGTTTTCGTATTTGCATCTGGATGGACTGACACCGGTGGATACGGCGAAGAAGCACCTTGGCATTAAAAATAAGAAGAAAAAGACAAAGCGAAGCACCGGGGGTGACATCGCGGATTATCTTGACGAGGAGATTGTGCCGTTTGCTGAGCTTGAGGAGGAGGAGAAGGCGGCATGCCAGATGGCAGCATTCTTTTTTTCAGGAGCAGTGCTGGTGATCGCTGGTGTTATTACGCCTTTAGTCTTATAAATAGAAAAAAGCAGGGCGTATGCCTTGCTTTTTTGCGCAAATAAGGGTATTATTGTTTAAGATGAAAATAAGTAAAATAGATGTAAAAATATGTAAAGAAGGGAAGAGTTTCTATGGCAAAGTTAGGAAAAGTAAAAGTAGCTATCGCAGGATTGGCAACAGCAAGTGCGGCAGGTATGCTTACTGTGAGGGGTATTTTTCGTAAGGTATTCGCCAGATTGGATAAGGAAGAAGATGCGATTAGCCTGCGTTATAAGGATATGAGCGGACTGGCGCGCAAGAAAGTAACGATTGTGTCAGGCGCAACGCACTTGACGGGATATTTGTACGGAGAAGAAATGACAAAGGGTCTTGTCGTCGTATGTCACGGAATCGGAAGCGGTGGTGAGGATAACTTGAGCATGGTAAAATATATGCTTGATGATGGATATCAGGTATTCACGTTTGATTATACAGGTGTGTATGAGAGTGAAGGTGCATCCTCAGTGGGCTTCTATCAGGCTGTAAAGGATTTGAATGCAGTTATGGATTATATCGAGGCGACTCCGTCACTAAAGAATCTTCCAGTATTTCTGTATGGTCATAGTTGGGGTGGATATACAGCGGCTGCGGAGCTTAATTTCAGACATAATATCGCAGGTGTGGTTTCGATATCAGGATTTTCTAGTCCTATGGCTGTGGCGAAAGAGGTTTCAAAACGTACGATGCCGTTTTTACTTGCAGAATTTTTACTCCCATTTGCGGCACTCTATCAGCGAGTTATATTTGGAAAGAATTATAATCTGTCCGCGGTAGATGGTATCAATAGCTGTGATGTACCGGTTCTTGTCATGCATGGAAAGGAAGACGAGGTAATTGGCTATGAGGGTTCTTCGATTATTGCACAGCGAAGCCATATAACGAATTCAAATGTTGAGTATTATACAGAGTCACGCCCAGGCAAAAGCAGTCATATGGGAATCTTCTTCACGAAGAGCGGGGCTGATTATTATATGGAGAAGAAGGAAGAGTTAAAGATGCTTCACGACCTGTATTATAATCGTGTGCCGCATGATGTACTTTCGAGATGGTTTTCACGTTTGGATAAGAAGCAGGCAAATGATATAGATCCGTTGTTTGCAAAGACAGTGTTGGATTTCCTTGATAAAAATTGTAAATAAAGGAATAGCAAAAGAAAATAAACGATAAAATGCTGGCATTCCATTTGCTCATAAGAAAGAGCGATGGAATGCTTTTTGGCGCATGAGTATCAAGAATTTGATTGACATATTGGGAAAAATTGATTAAACTATCGAAGAAGTAGGTTTTTGGGTTTCTTGCGCGGCAGCCTGCGGACTGCCGCATAATTTTTACAAAGAGGGAGATTTCTATGTTTAGTGGTCGTTTGTGGAATCTGTTTATTGATTCTTTTCCAAGAATCCTGATTCCAGGTATTACAGTAGCGATTCCATTGACCGTGATTGGATTTTCATTGGCGATGGTAATCGCGGTGGCAGTGGCGCTGATACAATTTGCAAATATAAAAGTGTTAAAACAAATTGCCCGCTTTTATATATGGATCTTTCGAGGCACACCGCTTTTAGTACAGCTGTATATTGTATTTTTCGGATTGGCCAATATCGGTATTGTGATTGATCCATTTCCGGCTGCCGTGTTGGTATTTGCCTTAAACGAAGGTGCATATGGTGCCGAGACGATACGTGCGGCACTTGAATCTGTTCCGGCAGGGCAGTTAGAGGCAGGACAGTGCGCAGGCTTGTCTTACATGCAGACTATTTTTCGTATCGTGCTGCCGCAAGCAATGCGCACTGCATTTCCGTCACTTTCCAATGCGCTCATCTCTATGCTAAAGGACACATCTATGGCATCCTGTATTACCGTAACAGAGATGATGAGAACCTCACAGCAAATTATAGCGCGTTCCTATGAGGCACTTCTCATATATATGGAGGCAGGGTTGATTTATCTGATCTTTTCAACCGTCCTTACAAAGCTGCAAAGTATTGGAGAGAAGAAACTTAGCTTTTATGGCAGAAAGGAAAGGTAAGCGATGTTAGAGATTAAGAATATAAAAAAATCATTCGGTCAGACACATGTACTTCGCGATGTGAGCCTTTCTGTAAATAAAGGAGATGTTATTGCAATTCTCGGACCGAGTGGCTCTGGAAAGACAACACTTCTTCGTTGCCTAAATTTCTTAGAAAAAGCGGATGCGGGAACCATGGTATTCGATGGTGAGACGATTGCCATGCATAAGGCATCAAAGCGTACAGTTGCACGGCTTAGAAAGAAAACCGCTTTTGTATTTCAAAGCTATAACCTGTTTGCAAACAAAACTGCTTTGCAAAATGTGACAGAAGGCTTGATAATTGGAAGAAAAATGCCAAAAGAAGAGGCAAACAGGATCGCACATGAAGCGTTAAAAAAGGTTGGCATGGAAGATCGAAGTGATTACTATCCGTCACAGCTTTCAGGCGGCCAGCAGCAGCGTGTGGCTATTGCAAGGGCGATTGCAGTAAATCCTGAGATTATATACTTTGATGAGCCGACATCGGCGCTTGATCCAGAGCTGACAGTAGAGGTACTTGCAGTTATGCGAAAGCTCGCAGAGGAAGGTATGACGATGCTTGTGGTTACACATGAAATGAACTTTGCAAGAACTGTATCCAATCGCGTAATTTTCATGGAAAATGGTGTGATTGTTGAGGAAGGTTCATCAAATGAATTTTTCAATTCACCAAAGGAAGAACGCACGAAGGCATTTTTGCAAATCTTTCAATGAAATCCTAAGCAGAAATCTTCCTACAACGTTGTGAGAGGAATGCACCAATTTATTTTGAAGATAATTAAAAGGTAACGATTCAGGAGTTGGTTGCTCCACTAAAACAGTTAAATAGTAAAAAAGCCTTCTGATGAAATTGTTTTATCGGGAAGTTTTTGATATAAAGAGGAGGAAAAAAGTTATGACAATTAAGAGATTGATTCCATGTACATTAACAGCAGCAGTACTTGCGTCTGCTGCACTTACAGGCTGCTCATCAAAGAGTGCATCTGATACGAGTACAACCGCAGCAAAGACTTCTGCACAGGAGACAAAGGA
>CAVCPW010000242.1:0-2730 GCA_963604075.1 Anaerovoracaceae bacterium
TCTCCATTCCAACTGTATTCTATCCACTGTTCAAAACCACCTTCCTGCCATGCAGCACCATCAGGCCACAGATCACTGCGCCAAATCGTGCCAGTAATTGTCTCACCAGTCACCTCATCCTGTGCCTCAACATCAAGACTTTCCGGAATCTCCTGCCCTTCCAGATACGTATGATACTGCGTAACATTTTGGAACCTGCTGTCTTTGGTCCATTCCTGCGTAGAAAGCTCAGTGAGTGCATAGTGTATCCCATTTTCATCCAGCTCCTGTGCTGGCTCATATGGTGCATATGCCCACAACTCTATGCTATCCAAAGCTAAACTTTGCGTGAGTGGAGTTACCTGATACTGAACATCATATGGCTCGTAGAGCTCACCATCTTTTTCGACCGTGCCAACTGGCGCATGCGTCTCTTGTGTATCAGAAAGATATGTATATGTTTCTGTCCAGATTTCCGGCAACATATCCAATGTCTCAAGATCAGACAAATCCTCACCTGTATTACCATTCGAATTTATATTGTCATCCGAATCTGTCATTGCCGTCGCATCAAAATTTCCCATTCCGTCTGAGTCTGTAAGCGCATCTGTCTGTGTGGGTATCTCTGTCTCAAATGCAAATGCTGTCAGGCTGTTTGATTCCATCATAAAAGATATCACTGTTAATGAGATCATGCATTGTCTTGTTTTTCTTTTTTTCTTCATACCTGTTCTGCTCCTGTCTTGTTTGTGCGAAAAATTGGGTACAAAAAAACACCGTAAACCGCCTGGCGATATCGCCGAGACTGTAAGTTTTTGGTGTTTTTGGTCTCTTATGTATCTTCATCCAAGGCACAAGTGCCATTACAGCTATTTATCTCTGGAAAAGCTTTGAAGTCTCTGTGTATGCAATCAATCAGTTATGTCCTCATCCTTTTCAAGAGGCACGATTCCTAACTGATAGCCAAGTGGCTCAAGCAAACGATTCATCGCGCGCACTGTCGGCATGATTTTTCCTTTCTCATAACGGATAATCATCTGACGCGGAATACCGGTAATTGTCTCGAGTGCCTTCTGGCTCATTTTCGAATCTTCCTTGCGAAGCTTCTTATAGTAGGCAATGAGACGCTCGCTGCGCTCGTTCGAGCGCTCAAATCCAGCCCCCTTACCAGCAGCCTCCTGTGCGAATCCTTCATCTGTCATAGCGATATCTTTTTCTTCTGTCATATCGCATACTGTATCTTCTAGCTTATTCTCCATGTTATCGTCCTCTTTCCTATTTCTCTTTTTAACATGTATATTTTTCATTTTTCGGTCTGTATTCAGTGATAAACTTTTCTGTCATGCGTCAGTGTAACACTTATGTTTCTAATTGTCAAGCATTTTTATGGCAATCCAGAGCCATGTGAATTACTCCGACTTGTAGAAATCGGGGCTTCCTGCTTAAGGTTAGATTAACACTCCAGCGATTCACCCATTTTACAACGTTGGGAGGGCAAAAAATATTTTGCCTTCGATTGATAATGTGATACTAGATTGCTGCGCACTCTGCACCTTTTGGCCCTGACATCATTTTATATCTCACGTATCATCAGAATCGCTGCCAGATTTCCTCTCTGTGCACCCATGATTCGATGAGAATACAAAAGCTCCGGATTACATCTGGTGCAAAGATTGGTCACGCTGATATTTTGTTCTGGTATGCCTGCTTCCTCTAAAATAATGCGATTTGCCTGCCACAAATCAATATAGCTTCGATCCCCATTTCCTGAATGACAAATCAGTTTCATCTGCTCCTTTGAAAATACACTTGCAAACTCTGCCGCAACCTCTGGTCCCACCTCAAAACAGTTTCCGCATATGCTTGGACCAACTGCCGCAATTACATTCTGCGGATTCGTACCAAATGCCTCATGCATCGCTTTAAGCGTATGCTCGCCCATTCGACGAACTGTGCCTCGCCAACCAGAATGAGACAGTCCGATTGCCTTATTTTTCAAATCAGCAAAATAAAGCGGCACACAATCAGCATAGAATGTCACAAGTGGAAGGCCCGGCTCATTTGTAATCAATCCATCCACATCAGTATAATCACGCTCCCGTACGGTTCCTTTTCCGGCATCCTCCTTTGTCACAAGGCGAACATTTGTTGTATGCGTCTGATGGGATAAGACAACCTTTGTCCAGTCAAAGCCAACCGCCTCGCCAATCCTTCTATAATTTTCCGCCACTGCCGCATCATCATCACCACGTCCAAATCCAAGGTTCATAGACGCAAAATCGCCACGACTCACACCGCCCAGTCTCGTAGAAAAGGCATGTGTCAGCCAGGATTGCTTTTTAAATGTTTCAAATTCCAGATAGGAAACAATAATTTCTTGATTTTCTCCAATCTTTTTTTCAATCAGCCGTGGTTCTTGCTCCGGCCCCTTACGAATGACCTTCATCATCTTTGTTTTCTCTCCTTTTTCGACACATTCCAACTTCCTTCATCCTGATTTTGCTTCACTCGCACAAAAATGCATTTTTTATCAAATGAATCTGATCTGCCAGAATACCTACCACATCAAATCGACATTTATTTTCTTGGAATCTCGGATGTGTCAACAGATAATACTGCGCCGTCTGAATGATCTTTCGCTGTTTTCGTATATCCACCGCCGAAAATGGATCACCTTTTCTGCTGTCCTTTCGGTACTTCACTTCTATAAAGCATAGACACCCCCGCTCGATACCAATCAGATCAATCTCA
>CAVCPW010000243.1:0-7566 GCA_963604075.1 Anaerovoracaceae bacterium
GGCCTGAGTGAAGCTCTCAATAGCTTCCTCGTAATAACCCTGAGCACAATATGCTTGCCCAAGATTGCAGTAGTAGGCCTCCTCAGACGGTTCCTGCGTGATTGCCTGCTTAAACAGATATACCGCATTCTGGTAATCACCGTTCTGATACGCCTCCAGTCCTTTTTTATTACTTTTTGATCCTGCGGGGGCACAGGCGCTAACGGCAAATACCATCAGTGTCAATGCCCCCGCAAGTGCTATATATTTTTTTCGCATAACGTATAATTCTTTCAGTTTCATAATAGTTTCATAGGAATTGAATAGAATATAAAATATTTCCAATATTCTCGATATTTTCAATATTTTATATTCTATTTCTCATTGTCTATTTTATTCCTTTATTCCACTGATTTCAACCCTATATTTATAAGATTTATAAAGTATTAATAAAACGAAGGAATCCCTCTTTTCCACTCTCAGTGCGCTTATAAACGCCTGCATCCTCAAGAACCTGAGCGAATACCTTTCCAACCTCATCCTGAAGAATGGTGTCGATGTTAGATTCATCAACATTCGGATAGGAAGTCAAGAATTCCTCTGCCCAATCTGCATGCTTTGCAAGAACCTCATCTGCACGAAGATCCTTGCCAGCAAGAATGGCTTCTCTTAATGCTGCCAATTCACCTTTTAAGCGGGATGGCAGTACGGCAAGACCCATAACCTCAATCAGGCCAATGTTCTCTCTCTTGATATGGTGCAATTTCTCATGTGGATGGTAAACGCCAAGTGGATGCTCTGGTGTGGTAATATTGTTTCGCAGTACTAAATCCAGCTCGAAGCAACCATCCTTCTTTCTGGCAATTGGCGTGATGGTGTTGTGCGGCTCACCATCTGTCTCTGCAAATATAAAGCATTCCTCATCGGTGTAGCCTCTCCATGCTTTTAAGATGTGATCGGCCAGATCAATCAGGCGCTCTCTGTCAGTATGACGAATGCGGATGACAGACATTGGCCACTTTACAATACCAGCCTCTATATCCTCGTAACCTGGAATAGTCACCGGCGTCTCGATTGGTGCCTTTGCCATGGCAAACTCATAATGTCCGCCCTGAAAATGATCATGTGTTAAAATGGAACCGCCTACGATTGGAAGGTCTGCATTGGAGCCCAGGAAATAATGCGGAAACTGGCTGACAAAATCAAACAGCTTCACGAATGTGTTTCTTTCGATCTTCATTGGAGAATGCTGTCCGCAGAATACGATACAGTGCTCATTATAGTATACATACGGAGAATACTGGAATCCCCACTGAGACTGATTAATCGTGATTGGAATGATTCTGTGGTTCTGTCTTGCCGGATGGTTGACACGACCTGCATAGCCCTCGTTCTGGATGCAAAGCAGACACTTTGGGTAACCACTCTGCTTCTGAGTTCGAGCTGCTGCGATGGCCTTTGGATCCTTCTCTGGCTTAGACAGGTTGATCGTGATGTCAAGATCACCATACTCAGTGGATGTCACCCACTTCATATCCTTGCAGACGCGATAACGACGGATATAGTTAGAGTCCTGACTCAGCTTGTAGAAATACTCAGTTGCCTTTTTTGGGCTCTCATCATATTTCTTCCAGAACTGTTCTCTTACCTGTGACGGTCTCGGCATCAATGCATTCATGAGCTTTGTGTCAAAGAGGTCACGGTATACGACACTATCCTGTGTCAGTCCACGACCGCATGCATTTACAAGCAGCACATTAAGGATATCCTCTAATGGTGCCTTTACTGGCTCCTGTGGTTCCTCGTAGTCATCCAGCTGCATTACCTCAAGCAGCTGATTTGTTGTATAAATACGCTCGCACTCTGGCGTTAGTCCGGTGTCAATTCCGTACTGTACGAGTGCTGCGATTGCCTCATATACTGTCATCACTCTACCATGCCTTCCCTATTTTATTGTATTGTTTTTCTATTTTTAGTTCAGCTTATGCGCACCGTCGCCCACGTTTACTGCATAGAAATCTGCCGCATATCCAATCTTATCCTTGTAAGCCTTTCCTACATTCTCGATGAAAGCGTCAATCTTGTCATCCTCAACGATACTTACAGTACAGCCTCCAAATCCTGCACCTGTCATTCGGGAACCGATTACGCCCGGCTGCTTCCATGCAGTCTCTGCCAGTGTATCCAATTCGATTCCGGTTACTTCATAGTCATCTCTAAGAGAAACGTGAGATTCATTCATTAACTTTCCAAACAATGCGATATCATTCTTTGCAAGTGCATCAACCGCACGGATGGTTCTCTGATTCTCATAAACTGCATGCTTTGCTCTCTTGCGATTTACCGGATCGGTAATTGCATCTGCAATATCCTCAAATTCAGCCTCTGTTAACTCACCAAGACTCTTGATTGGCTTTACCTTCTGAAGCTCTGCAAGTGCTGTCTCACACTGACTTCTTCTCTCATTATACTTAGAATCTGCAAGACCTCTCTTCTTGTTGCTGCATGCAATAACGATCTTTGCACCCGTCAGCTCAAGTGGTGCGTATGTGTAGGACAAATCTGCTGTGTCCAGGAAAATTGCATGGCCTGCCTTGCCCATTGCGATTGCAAACTGATCCATGATACCACAATTTACACCGTTGAATTTATTCTCTGAAAACTGACAAATCTTGCTGACTTCTACCATGTCTACATCAAAACCAAACTGATCATTTAAGATAACAGCGGTAGCCACCTCGATGGATGCAGAGGAAGAAAGACCGGAACCATTCGGGATATTTCCATAATATAAAATATCAAGTCCACTATCAATAGTATATCCCTTCTGGGTATATGCCCACATAACACCCTTTGGATAGTTACACCAATTGTCCTCCGGAACATTCTTGAAATCCTTTGCCTCTACTGCCAACATTCCAAATCTGGTAAAGTTCAGAGAGTAAAAACGCATCTTGCCGCAATCATTCTTTCTTGCCAGTGCATATGTACCGATACTCAGTGCACACGGAAATACATGACCACCATTGTAGTCGGTATGTTCTCCTATCAGGTTGACACGACCTGGTGCAAAATAGAACTCAGGCTCCTTTCCCTCTCCAAAAATCTTTGCGAATTCTTCTCTCATTTTGTTCTGCATAATGGTACTCTCCTTATCTGCTTATATCCGCTTCGCTACTTGCACTTTTATAAATCAATTCTGAACAACTCCAGAATTAGTCTACTTTCTTTACATCAAAGGAGGATGCAACGCACTCTCTTGCTTCTTCAAGTGTCTTAAAGCTTCCATCCTTTAACATCTGAACCATTAGGTTTCCTAATGCGGTACCCTCAACTGGACCAGCATAAACGTCCTTACCAGTGAAGGTTTTGATCTTATGATTTAAGAACATATCCTGACAGCCGCCTCCAACGACATGAATTCTGCTAAACTTGCGTCCGGACATCTCCTCAAGCTCTGCGACAGTATCCTTGTAGCTCTGTGCTAAGGAATTGTAGATGACAACCATAACCTCACCCATAGACTGTGGAATCTTCTGTCCTGTGCGCTCACAATAGTAACGTACTGCATCAGTCATACTTTTTGGTGCCAGAAAACTGCTATCGTTGCAGTTTACGATAGACGGGAAACCATCTGCCTCTTTCGCCATTGCAATCAACTCTGGAAATGTATAAGTCTTTTCTTCGGAGTTCATCTCCTTACGGACATTCTGCAACATCCACAGACCCATGATATTCTTTAAGTAGCGGAAACGATACTCGTATCCACCCTCGTTTGTAAAGTTATACTTCATGCTCTTTAAGCTGCACTCTGCATACTTTCTCTCAATTCCCATCAAAGACCATGTACCGGAGCTTAAATAGATAAAGTCATCGTCATTTGCCGGAACTGCTAATACAGCGGAACCGGTATCGTGTGTTGCTGGAAGGATTACTTCAGTCTGACAGCCACACTTCTCTGCTATCTCTGGCTTTAACATGCCAACACTTGTCTTCGGCATATGAAGTTTTCCAAAAATCTTTGTTGGAATACCGATACGCTCAAGCAGCTCATAATCCCAATCCTTTGTTACAGCATTAACAAGCTGACCAGTAGTTGCATTTGTATACTCATTCATCATCTTGCCGGTAAGCAAGTAATTAAAATATTCTGGAACCATCAGATAATGCTCTGCATTCTTGATGTATTCCGGATGCTCCTGCTTAATGGCAAGCAGCTGATATATAGAATTGTACAGCTGTTTCTGGATTCCAGTGCGCTCATACAGTTCCTCAGGAGAAATTGCATTCTCAAGGACATCATCCATGCCATCGGTACGGTTGTCACGATATGCGATAGTATCGCCCAGAATATTATTATCCTTATCAAGAAGGACAAAATCAACGCCCCATGTATCAATACCCATGGATGCCGGTGCCTTTCCTGCCCTTGCGCAGGCTGCGATACCATTTACGATCTCGTCAAACAGTCGATCCAGCTCCCAACACAGATGACCGTCTCTTGTCACGTTACCATTTGTGAAGCGATACATCTCCTCCAGAACAATTTTTCCATTTTCAAGATGTGCCAGAATATGTCTTCCGCTTGACGCACCAATGTCTACTGCTAAGTAATACTTCATGATTCAAAGACCTCCTTTTATACTATATATTTTATTCATATATGTTTTACTCAAAGTTTGCTGCGATATTGCTCTGTGCCTTCGGACGGCGTCCTCTGCGCACTGTTTTCTTCTGGACTGGCTTTTCTTCCTCAGCAGAGCTAATACTCTCAGTTTCTGTGGCAGCCTCCTTTGGTTCCTTCACTACCTTTGGTGTCTTTGTTCTGGCTTGTCTTATCTTCTTTGGCTCCTTATCAGTTACCTTGCCTTCTGCATTTGGAGCTTCCTCTTTTAATGCCTCTTCTTTTGACACCTTTGCAGTCTTTGGTGCTTTTGGAGCCTTTAAAGTTTCTTCTTTCTTTTGCGCTTCTTCAGTTACTGGCACCTGAGCTAGTACTGTGGTCTCAATGGCTTGCTCTACATTCTTCTTGCGGCGTCCTGAGCGATGTACATGATGTACAGTCTTCTCAGACTTTGCTGCCTTTTCAGTCTTGTCACCTTGGTTTTTGTCATTTGAATCTGCATTCTGCGTTTTTTCGGTCTTGTCTGACTTTGCTGTCTTTGGTGCTTTTCTTGCCTTGCCTGGCTTTACAACAGCCTGTACAGGCTCGCTTTCTTCTACATGGTGAACGGTCATGCCGCTCTCTACTACTTTAACAGTCGACACGGATACAGCGGCATCAATTTTTTCTTGAAGATCTGCCTCGACACTTTCCTGATACTGTGCATCTGCCTTCTCGAGTTTCTCTCGGATGGATTCTGGAAGCTGTGCCGGTGGCATTACTGATACTGGCTTATGTTGCTGAACAGGATAGATCACTGCCTCCTTGATTGGCTCCTTTGCTTCGCTGTTTTCGCTTGACTGCTCTGTCACCTGAGTCTGTGCCTCTTCTACAGCTTCTTCTGTCTCTTCTACTGCTGCATCAGATGACTCCTCGCTGTCAGGCTGATGCTCTGCATTCTCTATCTCTGCTGCCTTTTCAATTACGTTTTCATCAGAGATTGCTTCTGTTGGTTCAGTAGCTGCATCATCTGTTACAGGCGCCTTTACTGACTCTTCTTCCGGTGCGGTGAAAACTTCCTGCGGTTGAACTGCATTTGTAGCCTCTGCCGTCGGTGTGCTTTCAGATGCGGTAGTTTCCTGCTCCTGTGCATTTTCTGTATTTTCTGTTTCTTCTGCTTCCTCTGCGTCACTCTGAGCCTCAAGTTCCTCACTCATTGCAAACAGTTCTTCTTCCATTACACGTGCACGTTCTTTTGCACTCGCATTCTTGAAACGGTTCTGCCTTGCATTTCCGTCCGCAATTGTTGCGAAACAATACACATAACCATCAAATTGGAAAGTTCTCTTCCAAAAATCCACTACATGTTTAAATCCGTTGTCTTTGCTGATAATATAGAAATATGAATCCTTTGCCTCATGAATCAGATAGCCCAGATAAGTGGACAGCTGAAAATCAAGTGCATTTTTTCCACCGCACAGAATCTTATACTTGGATATCTGTGCCTTGGAACTGAAAATCATATCCATCGCTTCAAAGGTAATGGTGTCAGCATTGTGGCTGTAAAATATCACAACGCGATCGTCTTCGCCAAGCTGTGCGACTCCCTTGATACCTTCTGATTTGACATTTTCATAGTCAATAAGATATGTTGCCATAAAAGGTTTCTCCTTTAGCATTTATAGAGTACGTGGACACCCACTCCATTCATCATATCATACAAAGAAGTCCATTTGCAATAGCCTTTTTCTTATAGTTCACACATTTTTTACGTTTTATTAAACAGAATCATTTTCTTCGAAATCAAATCAGATTTCATAGGCACTCAAAAAAAGAGAGCACACCTTTCAAATAGCCGAAGCATTAAAAGATGATACTCTCTTTTTTAATGTTTTATACTTTTTGTGTTTCGTTTTTTCTTATTGTTGAGCTAATTTATTTTCGCACTTTAGTTATTTCTTTGGCTTATAATATAGCGTTCTCATCGCATTCAAGATAGCAATAACAGCAACACCAACATCTGCGAAAACTGCTGCCCACATATTAGCAAGACCAACCGCTACTAACGCAAGGATAATAACCTTGACAGCGATGGCAAATACGATGTTTTGATTACAAATCTGAACGGTCTTTCTTCCAATTTGGATTACATCAAAAAGTTTGGATGGCTGGTCTTCCATGATAACGATATCTGCTGCCTCAACGGCTGCGTCGGAACCAAGTCCGCCCATTGCAATTCCGACATCAGCTCTTGCAAGAACTGGTGCATCATTGATACCATCACCAACGAAGCAAACCATCTTACCCCTTGTTTTCTTATTGCAATATTCATTAACATAGCTTACTTTATCTGCTGGAAGAAGGTCAGTATGTACCTCATCCAGATTCAGTTGCTTTGCGGTATACTCACCGATTGCCTTGCGATCTCCGGTTAGCATAACAGTTTTCTTTATACCGATGCGATGTAGCTGGCTGATTGCATCCTTTGCATCTTCCTTAACTTCATCAGAGATCAAAAGATAACCAATATAAGCGCCATCCACTGCAGTATATACTACAGTAGCTGCTTCCTCAGGAACTGGAACTTCAAGTCCTAACTCTGCCATCAAATTTTTATTTCCAGCGTGGATTACATGTCTACCAGCTGTTACCTTTAAGCCTTTTCCTGCGATTTCTTGTGCATCCTCTATCTTTGCCAATTCGCTGCCATTTTTCTTCTTCCAGAAGGACAGAACAGACAGAGCAATTGGATGGCTGGAGTACTGCTCTGCTGTCGCGGTGCTTGACAAAAGCTCAATCTCACTGGTTCCATTTACAGGAACTACCTTTGTTACGCAAAACGTTCCCTTGGTCAGCGTTCCAGTCTTATCAAATACCATGGTTTCCGCCTTTGATACAGCCTCAAGGTAGTTACTTCCCTTTACGAGAACACCATTCTTGCTGGCGCATCCTATGCCTCCAAAGAAGCTAAGCGGTACGGAAAT
>CAVCPW010000244.1:0-3765 GCA_963604075.1 Anaerovoracaceae bacterium
GATAGTCGGGAAAGACTTCATCATAATATTGTTTACGACCTGACCAAGTTCTGTCACATACAGATTTTTCTTTTCTTTTGTGATATAGTGGCGCGCAAGAATTGTGGTGATCGTAGGCGCGTAGGTGGACGGGCGGCCAATGCCCTTCTCCTCAAGCATGCGCACCAGACTCGCCTCTGTAAAATGCGCCGGTGGCTGGGTGAAATGCTGCTGCGTTTCCTTGCCGTTCATGGAAAGCTCCATACCCTCACTTAAGTACTCGACTGCCGGTGCACTTGCCGCCTTTTCTTCACCATCGTTGTAAATACTCATAAAACCATCAAATGCAAGCTTTGAGCTAACTGCTGAAAATTCATAACCGCCTGCCTCTAGCTGCACATGATTCATCATATATACAGCATCTGCCATGCGGCTTGCCGTAAATCGTCTCCAGATTAACTGGTACAGGCGAAACTGATCACGCGAAAGGGATTCCTTTACACGAACTGGCTCTCTTGTGATGTCAGTCGGTCGGATACCCTCATGCGCATCCTGAATATGACCTTTGGCGGCCTCTTCCTTCTTTGCCTGCGTCAGATACTTCTCGCCGTAAGTCTTCTCAATATAAGCTCTCGCTGCGGTGTCAGCTTCTGCTGCGATACGGGTGGAATCGGTTCTCAGATAGGTAATCAAACCAATCGTACCCTCACCTTCAACAGAAACACCCTCGTACAGCTGCTGCGCAATACGCATTGTCTTCTGCGTTGAGAAGTTTAACTGATTTGCAGCCTCCTGCTGTAACGTACTTGTCGTAAATGGCATTGGTGCTTTTTTCTTTCTTTCCTTATGTGCCAGTTCTTTTACAACAAACTTGTCACACTCAACAGCCTTTACAATCTCGTTTAACTGTGTTTCGTTTTCAATTGTAATCTTCTTGGTGTCTTTTCCGTAAAACTGTGCCACAAGCGGTTTCTTAGAACCCGGCACATCAAGCTCGACATCGAGGCTCCAGTATTCCTTTGGAATAAATGCCTCTATTGCAGCCTCGCGATCACAGATCAAACGAAGAGCAACTGACTGGACACGTCCGGCGCTTAAACCTCTCTTTACCTTTGCCCAGAGCACAGGACTGATCTCGTAACCTACCATGCGATCCAGAATACGTCTTGTTTGCTGTGCATCAACCAGATTCATGTTGATCGTGCGCGGTTCCTTCAATGATGCCTTTACCGCATTTTTGGTAATCTCATTGAAGGTAATTCGCTTAATCTGATCATCTTCCAGCTTTAATGCCTTTGACAGATGCCAGGAGATAGCCTCTCCCTCGCGGTCAGGGTCGGTTGCCAGATAGATCTTATCCGCCTTCTTTGCTTCCTTGCGAAGCTTCGCCAAAATATCTCCCTTTCCACGAATTGTAATATATTTTGGTTCATAGTCATTATTGACATCAAATCCCAACTGACTCTTAGGCAGATCTCTTATATGCCCATTAGAAGCCATAACCTGATAGTTGGCTCCTAAAAATTTTTTTATAGTGTTAACCTTTGCAGGTGACTCTACGATAACAAGATACTTCGCCATGCTTTCCTCCAGCAATGTACCATGCGTACATTTTTTCAATCGGAAATCACTATACACTCTTATTTTGCGGATTGCAAGCCTTTTTTAGTTTATTTTATGCAAAATTTACGGTTTTTTTGCAATTAACTTGGGTGGAATGAGACCGGTTCGCCGATAACAGCCTGCTGTCTCTTGGCTAATATATCCCTTTAATTCCAGTCCAAACAAAGCTCCGCACAGGTTTCCGGACGGATATCCGGTCTTTTGTAAGAGAGCTTCCATTGAAATACAAGTTTGTTCAATAAAGCGATATACATCCTGTTCGACAAGTGTAAGCTTTTCTTTTCCACGACGCTCTTTTGCCGCTGCTGCCTCTAAGTGAAAATCTGACAACAGTTCATTCGGAGATGATAAAAGTATGGCACCATTTCGGATTAGCTCATGACAGCCTTCACTAAGTCCCGAAAAGATGGAGCCCGGAACGGCATATACGTTTCGCCCCTGCTCAGCGGCAAATTCTGCAGTGATTAATGATCCACTTTTTTTGCGTGCTTCGACTACAACGATAGCATCACAGATTCCACTGATAATGCGGTTTCGTCTCGGAAAAAGTACAGGCATACCGACTGTTTTCGGGCGCATTTCGGAAATGACTCCACCATGACGAATGAGCTGTTCATACAGTCCAATATTTTCCTTTGGATAACAAATGTCCACACCTCCGCCAAGCACAGCAAATGAGCTGCCTGATTCAAGCGCGGCCTTCTGGCTGCAGCAGTCTATCCCGTATGCCATTCCGCTTACTATCTGTATTCCGGATGCCGAAAGCGTTTTCGCAAGTTCTTCTGCACACTCTCTTCCGTAACTGCTGCATGCCCGCGCCCCGACAATAGCAATCTTAGGGGAGTCCTGGTCTGGAAGGCGCCCCTTTACGAAGAGACCGAACGGGCGATCTTCGACCTCTTTCAATAGATTCGGGTAGTCGGCATCGTCGATTGTCACGAAGCGAATACCAAATTCAGACAGGTTGGCATATTCCGATTCTACGCTATTTTCCATTGCGCAGGCCTCGTGAAAAATTTGCTGTTCTCGTTTTGTAAAGCCTAGTTCCACGAGTGTTTCATCACTTGTTCCAAAGACGTTTTCCGGTTTTTTCGCCTGTTCAATCAGACGGCGCACCTTGAGCGGCGTGATCATCTGAAGATAGGTACACCAGTAGTATGCAAGTTTACGATCCATTTTCTGTAATTTCCTTTCTTCTTTGCTATTTTTTGCTTTTTGTTCTTCCCAATACCATATGAAAGCGATTCGACGGTTGTTTTCCTAATTCAGATTATTATATTTTACATGTCTGCCCAGTATTTGCGGTCGATACTGCGATAGCTGATGGCTTCAGCCAAATGATTATCTTGGATCTCTTCTGATCCTTCAATGTCTGCAATTGTCCGTGCAACGCGAAGTATTCGGTCTCTTGCGCGCACACTAAGTCCCATAGACTCAAATGCATGGCGTAGAAGCGCATTTTGAGATTTACTGAGATTACAGAATCGAGTAAGTCTTGCACCTGACAGCTGTGAATTAAAAAGGATGCCTTCATCCTGATAGCGCAGCTGCTGGCGCTTGATAGCCTCTGTAACACTCGCCCTCATGTTTTCTGAGCTTTCGCCCTTTTTTGCCTGTGACAAATCTTCAAATTTTACAGCACATGCCTCCGCGCAGAGATCAATGCGATCTAACATTGGACGTGAGATACGATCCCGATAGTGACGGATATCACTTGGACTGCAATGGCAACGATTACGATCCGGATAATACCCGCACGGGCATGGATTCATGGCGGCAACAAGCATAAAATCAGCTGGATAGCTGCAGCTTCCATTTACTCGGCTGATTGTGACCTTTCCATCCTCCAACGGCTGACGCATGACCTCTAACGTATCACGCTTAAATTCGGCTAACTCATCTAAAAACAAAATACCATGATGAGCCAGACTAATCTCTCCAGGCCTGGGAAAACGACCGCCTCCTGCCAGAGCTGTCGCTGAAATAGTGTGATGCGGACTGCGAAATGGACGCACTTTTATCAAACCTTCTTTATGGTCAAGAAGCCCTGCAACACTATAGATTTTTGTGACTTCAAGCTGTTCACGATACGTCATAGGCGGCAGAATGGTCGGAATCCGCTTTGCCGCCATGCTTTTGCCGGAACCAGGTATTCCTATATAG
>CAVCPW010000245.1:0-12351 GCA_963604075.1 Anaerovoracaceae bacterium
TGCACAGAGTCTACCAGAAGACCGAGTAAGAGAGCTGACAGCACTAATGAGAGGAATCAAGGTAGGACTTGATATGGCAAGAACAGCAGAGAAAGACAGCACTGGTAGCGCAAAGGAGAAGACAGCATAAAGGAGTGCTTGCACTACTAATTTATCCCTATGGTGTACTGCCGGTTCAATTCCGGCAGAGGGGTAGCGGTTGACCAACCGCTTGTAACAATGAATTCACAAGGAAGATGTGAAGGAGGGACACATGGACAAAGATAGGAAAACATATCAGGGGCGATTGTACCCAGACATGAAGAAAGTCTTAACAAATCTGTATACCATCTGGGCAGAAGAGCACGGAGTAGTGCTGACGAATATTGTGGTCACTAGAAAAAAAGGAGTTCCGTTGGATTTGGGCAATCCATTTCAGGATCCTAACGAAGAAATTGAAGAATGATTGGAGGAAAGAACATGATTGAGATTACAAAAGTAAATGGCAAGTGGATAAACAGAGAAGTAGACCCAGAGGAAGCATTCAAGGAAGATCGTGAGCTTCAGACACCAGACTTCTTAAAGGCAGAGAGGAAATTACAAGCACCTGAGTTCCTGAGCGGTTCACAGAACAGGGAGTACATGGCGAAGCGTGTGCGCCGCCTGATGCAGGAAGAAGAGGACAGAGTGGCAGAGGAGATTCAGCCAATTGTGAACACGGTCAACATGATTGGATGGTCAGCAGCTTGCGTAATGATCGGATGGATCATCGCAATGATTCGATAAGGGGGAAGTACAAATGGGAAGAAGCGAAGCAGCGAAGCCAACGCGTGATCAGAAAGAGGTTATCATGACTGCAGGGCTGATCTGGTCGGACTGGCTGGTATTATCGGAGTCTGACGAGGAGTTACATATCGTCAGCCGCGGCACCGGAGAGAGCCGGACATTGAAAAAGCCGCTGAAGGTCGGAAAAACCAGTCAGCGGCACAGGTAAAGAAAAGCCGCTGTGAGTGGTGAATTCACAGCGGCGAAACCAAATAGGACGTTTATTGGTGATAACAACCGTCACTGCTACTATAGCACATACGAGCGAAAAAATCAAGAAAAAGCCGCAAGGCTTTAAGCGTCCTAGTAATCAAGTATAACTAATGTACATATACCAGAAGGCAGTCGGCATGGGAAGAAGAACGAAAACGAAGTACGCAGAGTACGACTATGAGAGTACCTACATACAAAGTGTAGAGTGCATGGATGAGTGGATGGCAGAGCAGCTGCTTACCAGAGCGAGAGGAGTATATGCCACCAAAGAGATCGTGTATGGAAACAACATGGACGTGGAGATCTACCCGGAGTTCACCAGAAGGGAAGCGGAGAATCTCCCGAAGGTGGACAAAGCAAAAGAACGGGAACGGATGAAGGGACTGAATGGAAGAAAAGCCAGAAAGTACTTTAGGAGACTCTGCGAGTGTAACTTCACGGACGGCGATCTCTGGATCACGTTGACGTATACGAAGGTTCCGGAGAGCATCGAACAGGCAGTGGCATGTATGCATAACTTTATCCGTAACCTAAACGGCAAAAGAAAGCGTCTTGGTCTGCCGAATGCCAGGTACATCTACATCACCGAGAGTGTGAGCGAGGACGAAGAGAGGGTAAGAGTTCATCATCATCTTCTGATGGACGGTCTTCTGGATATGACAAGCGTGTTAAGCATGTGGAAGTACGGAGGCAGAAACGAGAGCAGGTATCTCAAGACCGATGAGAACGGCATAGCGGGAGCTGCGGAGTATATGAGCAAGTCTGCGGCTGACACAAAACGTCGCAAATACGAGAAACGCTGGACGGCAAGCCGCAATTTGATTAAGCCGGAAGAACACAAGCATCACCAGACACGGTCATCAACAGTCAACAAGATGATAAAGGACACGGACAAGGTCTATACCAGAGAGTACATGGAATCATTGAGAATGCGAAACGGAGCACTGAGATATGAGGGATATACCTATATCGACTCAGAGGTACGCTACAACACGGTCAACGGAGGCTACTATATCAGCATCCGCATGAGAAGGGAGAAACATGAGAATCAATCTGAAATGGCGCATGGATGCGCTGAAAGAAAAGACAAAGGAAGGGGACGAGTTCCGCCTGAAGGAAGGAAGCGACGAGGCACCGAGATACACGCTGGCGAGAATATGCCGTAAGTACCGAACGTGGTGCTGATGAAGCACATAAACAGTCGAGGAAAGGAAAGGACAATCTGTTGGGACTGGGCGAAGCTGGCAATGAATGGAGAGCCGATTGGGAAGAACTGAAAGAAGCCGTGCGGACTGTATACCATGTTCCGATACGTGCTACAGCATGATGGCGAAGTGCAGAGGGCAGTTATGGATGGTGACAGATCGGCAATGGACTGTCTGCGCACTCTGATGACGGAATACACGCAGACAGTGACGAAACTTCCGTTTAGAGTGCCGGAAGCGACAGTCATTATGAATCTTACACACGGTGATGTAAAGAGAATCGTCAGAGAGTTTTATCTGGGAGAGGAGGGAAAACATGTCATTTGAAAGATTTACCATGGGACAGCAGATCGTGATGGAGAAGCTGTTTAAGGAGCTGGAAGGAATCGATGTTAGCGGTTCGGTTATGCTCTGCGGCATTATCAGCATGTTTCTGGGTGTCATAAGAGGTAATGTCGGTTTACAGAGTGCCGTCCTGAACTCGGAAAAGGACGCAGTAGGCTGTCTGTGCTGCATCATTGAAGCACTGGCACAGCAGCCGGAGAGAATGCAGGGTGATATCACCCCATGGGGACGGCTGGCAGTCCCCGATCTGACCGAGAAATCGGTAAGAGAGATCATTGAACAGTATTATGCAGGATATATCGAACGATATTATGCAGAGGACATATCAGACAAAGGAGATGGCGATGAATAAAGTTATTTTAATGGGGAGACTGACAAAAGACCCGGAAGTGCGCTACAGCGCGGAGCAGACGGCAATAGCCAGATACACACTGGCAGTAGACCGCCGCACAAAGGATGCTGTGGCAGATTTTATCCCATGCGTGGCATTCGGCAGAAGTGCAGAATTTGCCGAGAAGTACCTTCATAAGGGGATCAAGATTGTCATTGTAGGGCGGATCCAGACGGGCAGCTACACAAACCGTGACGGACAGAAGGTCTATACAACGGATGTGATCGTGGAGGAACAGGAATTTGCCGAGAGCAAGAGTGCGCAAATGCCTGTAAATACAGGCGCTGCGGAGAATCAGGGGAACAATGCCAGGGACAACACAAGCAATGCCGGAAATAACGCAAACAATGCCTGGAACAACGCAAGCAATGCTAGGGACAACACAAGCAATGCTTGGAATAACGCAAGCAGTGCTGGAAATAACGCAAACATTGGATGGAACAATGCAGGCAGAGGGTACGCAACACCGGAGGGTTTCATGAGCATTCCTGACAGTGTGGACGATGATGATCTTCCGTTCAACTGAATAAGCTAATCATGAAATCATGAAAAAAGTTAACCAGAAGGAGACACAATGGCAAAGACACGAATGATGACAAGAAAGGGCGAGTGCTATTTGTGCGGCGCACTCACCCAGACCGAAGAACACCACTGCTTCGGAGGCCCGAACCGCAAGCTGTCCGAGCATTACGGCTTGAAAGTGTATCTGTGCATTCCATGCCACAGAACAGGACCCACGGCAGTGCATGACAGCCTAAACGGCAGTGAGAACCGCCGTATCCTGCACGAGGACGCACAGAGAGCATTTGAAGCTCACTGGGGAACGAGAGGATACTTCATGGAACTCTTCGGACGAAACTATTTGGATGACTGAAAGCCTTGAAAGTTCAAGGGGAAACGAGGAAAACATGGTACCGGTGCAGATAAGCACCAGCATGGAGGGTAAGGCATATACTGCCACCCTCCGTTGCGTGGTGAATGGAAAAGAATATGTCTCCGAGACAAAAGGCACGGGAGACAAAACGGACTCACGGCAGCGTCTGGAACTGCTGGCAGTCGTGAGTGCGCTTGGCCGGATGAATAACAGAACAACATACATCACGATCAAGGGCAGCGGCTACATAAAGACAGGCTTTGAATATTTGCAGGTCTGGGAAGCTGCCGGATGGAAGAAGACAAACGGAAAAACCGTGGCAAATGCCGACCTGTGGCAGAAAGCGGCAGAGGTGGCGCGGATCCACAGAATCACAATATTTTTGACATGAGGAGACACGATGATAAAAAGAGACTGCTTCGCATTTGAAGCCGAAAATGAGATGACAAACAAAGATCGCTGCGCCGCATTAACAAAGCTGTGGTGCAGGGAAGAGAACTGTAAGTTCTACAAGACAAGGAAAGAATATGAGCGTCAGGAAGCGGAACACATAAAGAAGCTGAATGCGTTCTGATAAAATACAGGGAGGAAACATGATGGAAATTGGAACGCATGTATATCATGTATGCGAATTCAGTCTGAGCAGATCAGAAATGCGAATGAGAGGCATTGAAGGCTTCAGAAGCTGGGGTATAGAGGTCGTGGAGTCCGTGATCGTGGGAACGTACACATGGAGACTGGACAGCGGTATCACAATGCCCGGCTGGGTATCGGAAGTAGTGAAGAGAGAAGTCGCCGTAATTGCACAGAAGAACTTTTACTGGAAAGAGTCTGATTTTGGAAAAGAAGTATTCCTGACAAAGTTTGAAGCCGCGTGCAGGGCAGAGGAACGCGCAAAACTGATCCAGATGGGAATTAAAGAAGATAAATATTCGCAAAGACCGCTGTATAAGAACTGGGCGCACTGGAAAGACCTGCACAGAGGTGAGATGGAAATAGAAGCTGACAGGAGAGTCACTGCCGGCATTAAGAAAGAACAGCATTATACATTGCCTGCCAGGTTTTCCATGGACGTATACGAGGAATGGAAAAACGGCCTGTCAAATACGCAGGCAGCCATTAAATGCAGGATGCCGATATCAACTTTTGTCGGATATGCAAAGAGACTCATGAAAGAAAGAGGTGAGAAAAGGACACAGACAAGCAGGGGAGGTGCGCAGGGGAGACCGCTGCCGGAAAACTTCAACGACATATATGAGGAATGGGAGAATGGGAATCTCAAGCCTGGCAAAGCAGCTTTGGCCTGCGGCATGAGCTACAGCAGTTTTATGTACCAGGCGAAGAAAATGCACCAAAAGAGAATCGCCGAAGGGATCATAAGTGACGGACCGCAAAACATATCACCGGAGTATGAGCCGGGGCATGAAGACGATATTGATTTGGGGCATCACAACTATATGAAGGCAAAACAGGAGGGAGCGGAATGAACAAACGTCAGAGTAAGAAACTCTACCGGAAGAGACACGGTTACAATCCGTGCGAGGAAGAGGGCATCATGCAGTTCATCAGCGACACGATCGGGTACACAGAGCAGCACATGGCAGAGGCAGAGAAGAAAAGATCATATCAGTCATATCGAACCTTTCTGGAGAACATAAGGCGGAGGAGGCTCAGAAAGAAAGCATAAGAAATGCAGGAAGGAGAGCAAAATGATTGTAGTAAATAAGCAAAGAACATCACTGATCAACATGGATCATATATCGTGTGTCTATATGGGGGCGATGGCTCCCTCAAGGCAAACTATGCAGCAGGAGATGGATGTCAGATCGCAAGATACAATACACCAGCAGAGGGAGAGATGGCATTGGCTATGCTGATTGAATCAATCGGAAATACAGAAGTCTTTTACTGTCCGAGTGACGAAACAGTGCGTGCACGTATTGCTGCCAGCGGCCAGAAGTATCATCACATAACCGGAAAGAAAACGAAAGGTCACGGTGGATCGTAATGGACTACAAAAATGAGATTGTAAAAATCATCACTTCCATGTCAGGCCGTTACTCCAGCTATGATATATTTTCCGATTGGATTAAGTGCGCATCATTGTCAATTACGAATTCAACTGAGCTGTTTATGGGAAAACTGTGGAAGGACAGAGAAAAGGCCTACATGGATACAATCAGCAAATATTCCCAGGATGAAGCACAGCACTTCCCAGAACTATTAGCACTGCTGACGCTGGCATTGCAGGAAGAAATGACGGATGTTCTCGGCTGGGTATATATGGCAGCTGGCATGGGTAATAAAACAACAGGTCAGTTCTTCACACCATTTAACGTTTCGTATGCCATGGCTCAGTTGACAGTTCCTAAAGATATTGCCCCTGAGAAGGTGTACCGCCTTGCAGAACCAAGCACCGGTGGTGGAGGCATGATTATAGCAACTGCCAAAGTACTACAAGATAGAGGCATCAATTATCAGCACTGCATGGATGTGGTGGCACAGGATCTAGATTGGAAAGCTGTGTATATGTCATACTTACAATTCAGCCTTTTGGGCATCAAAGCAACTGTAGTGCAGGGCGATTCGCTTGCAGAGCCGTACACTGGCAGAGGATATCCGCCAGAGCGTGTATTGTATACACCGGCGAGAAAGGGGATGCTGCTCTGATGGAAGAAAAGATTGAGAAATTTATCGACTTTCTCCGGCAGGAAGAACGATCAGAAAATACAATAGATACTTATGCACATAAGCGATCTATTTGCGGCGATCGGCAGAGGAACAAAAGAGATCGCTTAATGAGGCCATGAACTGGTAGAGGTGAAAGGAGGCAACCATGAATAAAAAGGCCTGTTGAGTAGGATATAAAAAAGCCCGGTTGAATAAGCCGGGCAGAGGAATCACGAAAGAACATTTAAAAGAGCATCCTGAAGAAGTTTGGAACAGTTAATGCCGCGCTGATCGGCGAGGCGGGACATCCATGCAGGAAGAGAAACATTCTTGCGAACAGCTTTTGTGTCGGTCATGCTGCGGTATTTAATGGTGTCTGCCTGAATGATGGTGAGAATATCAGACTTCTCATGAGGAATGTCTGATTGAGGTGTCGGAGCTACTGGCTGAATGTTTTCGTCTTCTAGAACAACCAGACACACGTTAAGAGCATCGGTGATCAGTGCGATAGCATCAGACAGTGATTTTGCAGTTGTGATGCATCCGTTGATATCAGGAACAGACGCATAAAATGTGCCGTCAGATTCAGAGATGACGGCGGTGTAGTTGTATAACATAAAGTTACCTCCTTGTGTGGAAGGAAGAGGGGCAAGCCCTCAATCCTTTTTAATGTTTGCTTCTTTGAAAATGTATCGCATGTCATTTTCATCAAAGTCATGACGTTTAACCGGAATGGTTTGATGTGTAATGTAATTAAAATACACATCATGGTTTGCACCATGTCGCTTGAGAACGAAACCGTTCTTTTCAAGCTCTTTTATAGTGATCTTTCGTGGATTCATGAGTTCCTCCCTTCATGATTATATTATACACAATATTGTGTAATATGTCAAGAATAAAATACACAAAATTACACAAAAAATAATAAAAGGAGACCATATGAACAGATTAACAGAGGTAGATGAGCAATACTGTGTGTTATTGAAAGGTATTTCATGGCGGTCATTGTACACGCTCGGGTTTGAGACATTTCACAGAATCTATTACGCGGTGCTCAAGCTTAAGGAATATGAGGACAGCGGATTAAGCCCAGATGAAGTACAAGCCATGATAGAGCTGCACGATACCAGAAAGCCCGAGCGGATCCAGAGGCCGCAGGAGGTGGTAGACCATATCATGCAGAGGTTTACGGATTGCAAGTGAGAGAAGACATGGTTAAGCTTGCTTGAGAATTTGCTTAAGCCTGCGTAAGAACTTGAGTAATCTTGCGTAAAGAGGAGGTGATACCGGTGGAAACAGAAGGCATGACACGGGAGCGACTGGAAACGTACCAAAGCAATCAGGATGAGATCAAGGAGCTGCGTGCAAAGCTGCAGAAGATGGGGGCTGAGGAGGAAAGGGAAAAGCTGGTAGAGAGCGACACGATCATTGACTACAGGAAAGGTTATCCGCGGCCGAAGACTGTAACAGGCTATAATTACAACAAAGAGTGGCGGTTGCGGCAGAGGTATTATAACAGAATCGAGAAGCTTCAGCACGAGCAGGAAGAGATTGAACAGTGGGTATTCACCATTGAAGATAACAGAACGCAGAGGATATTCAGACTGCGCTATCTGGAAGGAATGAGCCAGGAGCAGGTAGCGCAGAGGGTACATATATCACAGAGCGGAGTGAGTAAACTACTTAATGAGTATTTGAGCAAAAAATAGCAAAAAAAGCTAAATTGGAATAAAAAAAATAAAAAAGTGTGATATAATAAAAAATAGGAACAGTGTGTTTCAAAAAAAATCTTCCCTGATAGGCCGCCAGCAACTGCTGGCGGCTTTTGCTATGCGAGAAAGGAGGCGGTCAGATGCCTGAGAAAAAAGCGGTCGGAAGACCGCCAAGATATAAAAGCAAGGAAGACATAGAAGAAAAGATCGAACGCTATTTCAAAAGTTGTGGAGGGGAGATACTAACGGACAAAGAAGGTATGCCGGTGTTAGACAAATACGGCCAGCCCGTAAGGATCAACCAGCACCCACCAACCGTCACGGGTCTTGCACTTGCACTTGGCTTTACAAATAGACAAGCATTGCTGAATTATCAGTCAAAAAGAGAATTTGTTGACACGATAACGCGAGCTAAGTCAAAAGTGGAAGAATATGCGGAGGAGAGACTGTTCGATAAGGACGGAAGCAGTGGTGCACAGTTCAGCCTCAGGAACAATTTTAAGGGATGGAACGTAAAGGCAGAACTTGATGAGGAGGAACAGCGTGCACGTATCGAACAGATCAGAGCACAGGCAAAGCACTTGAATCACGATGAAGACGAAGCAGAGGAAGTTACCAACGATGGATTTTTGAAGGCACTTGAAGGAAAAGCCTTAGAGGACTGGGCAGATGAGGAAGAAAGCTAAACAATTTTTTGAGTTCCAACCATTCTCCACAAAGCAGAGGAAAGTGTTGAACTGGTGGTGTTCGACATCATTGGTAAAAGATTCAGACGGCATTATTGCAGACGGCGCGATCCGTTCTGGAAAGACCGTGAGTATGTCGTTGTCGTTTGTTTTATGGGCAATGAGTAGCTTCAACGGCCAGAGCTTCGCAATGTGTGGAAAAACAATAGGCTCTTTCCGGAGAAACGTGCTGTTCTGGCTAAAACTTATGCTTAAATCACGCGGATATCATGTTGAAGATCATCGTGCCGACAATCTGGTTGTCATCACGCTTGGAAGGACTGAAAATTTCTTTTACATCTTTGGTGGTAAGGATGAACGATCACAAGACCTTATCCAAGGCTTGACGTTAGCAGGAGTGTTCTTTGATGAAGTGGTGCTGATGCCGGAAAGCTTTGTAAACCAGGCAACAGGACGATGTTCTGTGGATGGAAGCAAGTACTGGTTCAACTGCAATCCAGACGGCCCTTATCACTGGTTCAAGGCTGAGTGGATCGATAAGCGAAAAGATAAGCATCTGCTGTACCTACATTTCACGATGAATGATAACATGTCATTGTCGGAGCAGATAAAGGAAAGATACCGAAACATGTACACCGGAGTTTTTTACAAGCGATATATCGAGGGTGTGTGGTGCATGGCAGAGGGCATTATCTATGATATGTTCGATGAGCAGCGCCACGTAGTGAAGCCGGAGGAGTTTTCACAGCTTCTGATTGATGGAAACAGATATGTTAGCATTGACTATGGTACACAAAATGCTACTGCTTTTCTTCTCTGGAATAAGGGAATAGATGGTGTGTGGTATTGCACAAGAGAGTATTACTATTCAGGACGAGATGAAGGAAAACAGAAAACCGATTCAGAATATTCCGATGATTTACGAAAGTGGCTTGACGGGACGAAGATAAAGGCGCTGATCGTGGATCCTGCGGCAGCATCATTTATAGCGGAACTTAAAAAGCGAGGGTATCCGGTATTGAAAGCCAGGAATGATGTGGAAGATGGTATCCGTATGGTTGGCACAATGCTTAACCAAGACAAAATTAAGTTCTCTAAAGATTGCATCAACACACAGAAAGAATTTGCTTCTTATGTGTGGGATGAAAAAGCCGCACAGAGGGGTGAAGACAAGCCGGTCAAGGTAAAAGACCATGCAATGGATGCCATGAGATACTTTGTGGCAACAATCCTAGGAAACAGAGTGGCAAGAACAGGAAAGGTAAAATAAAATGATGCATGTATTTACAATGCCTGCCGACAGGTGGGACGAGACAAAGCCGGACAAGTTGGCCATCCTGCATCTTATCCAGAAACATGCTGGAATGGTGACGCAGCTTAAAGAGAAAAAGGATTATTACGAGGGAAAACATAAGATACTTGGAGAGAAGAGAGAAAACAAGCTGGTCTGCAACCATGCGAAAGACATAAGCGACACAGCCAGTGCGTATTTCATCGGAAATCCAGTAACATACAAAAGCGTGGAAGATATTACAAAGCTTATTGATGCGCTGACAGCAGCAGGAGCTGATGAGGCGGATGGCGATAATGGTCTCGATCTTTCAATCTATGGAAGAGCGTATGAGTATATCTACACCAAGGCAGGCGAGACAAGACTGGAAATAAGGAACTTGGAGCCGGAAAATACATTTGTGGTATATGATGATACGATAGAGCAGAATGAACTGTTTGCGGTCTACTATTATGCAAGAATAGACTCAACAGACAGAACACCGATCACATACATAGCGACAGTCATGACAAAGAACTATAAGTACGTGCTGAATATCCAGGCAATAGAGTCACCTCAGACACTGGTTGAACCGCCTGAGCCGCACTTTAAAGGAGAGGTCCCCGTGATCGAGTATTTGAACAATAAGCTTGCGATCGGAGACTTCGAGCTTCAGATTCCGCTTATTGATGCTTACAACGCACTTATGTCAGATCGTGTCACTGACAAGGAACAGTTTATAGATGCGATTCTTGTACTTTACGGAACACTTTTGAGTGATGATGGCGAGGGAAGCAGTCTGACGGAAGCGCAGAGCGCACTAAAGTCCAAAAAACTGTTGGAAATGCCGGAAGAGGGTTCAAGGGCTGAATATCTGACAAGAACATTTGATGAATCTGGTGTGGAAATCTTAAAGAAGGCACTTGAACAGGATATCCATAAGTTCTCACATATCCCGTGCATGACGGATGAGAGCTTCGGAGGGAATACCTCAGGTGTGGCACTCGAATATAAGCTTTTGGGAATGGAGAACATCACAAAGATTAAGACACGCTACTACAAGAAGGGACTAAGAAAGCGAATCCGCATCTTCTGCAATTATCTTCATACGAGTGGTGCAGAAATACTAGATCCCAACGTGATTACACCGGTGCTTACTCGTGCAATGCCGAAAAATCTGCTTGAGATCAGTCAGTACGTGGCAAATCTCTGGGGAAAGGTTAGCTCAAAGACGCTTATGGCGCAGATACCGTTCGTGGATAATGTAGAAGAAGAATTAAAGGCGGTAGAGGAAGAGAATCAGAAGGCTATGAAACGTCAGCAGGAGATGCTTGGATTTACACAGAACACACCGCCGGAAGAAGATGAGGACATAGAGCCGGAGAAACAGGATGAGTGATTACTGGGAACGCAGAGCAGCAAGAGACATGTGGCAATACATGGAGGATGCCGAAAAAACGGCAGAGGAAATTAAAAAGCTCTACCAAAAAGGATACTGGTATCTGGCAGATAAGATCAGCCAAGTCTTTGAACGATTCCGCGACGCCCACAATCTGACTGATGAAGAAGCGAGGCAACTGCTTAATACCATGCAGAATCCCACAGATCTTCAAGAGTTAAAGGATAAGCTTAAACTGACAAATGATAGTGAAGAAAAGGCAAAGCTGAGAGCGAAACTTGAAAGTGCTGCTTATCAATACCGTATAAAACGCTTTCAAAGCCTCGTAGACCAAGTTGACACGGTAATGAAGCAAACATACAAGTCAGAACTTAAAATAGCAGAGGAAGCGTGTCAGGGGCTTGCAGAGGATGTTTATTATAAGACCATCTATCAGGTGCAGAAGCAGACCGGGTTAGGTTTTAGCTTTAGCCTGGTTGATGATAAAACGATCAAAAAAGCAATGAACATAAAATGGTACGGAAAGAACTACTCGGAACGTATCTGGGAAAACACGGATCGCCTTGTCAAAAAGCTCAAAGAGGAACTTATGGTAAATTTTGTCACCGGGCGCACTGATCGGGAAGCTGCCGAGTCAATCCAATTTGAGTTTGCCAAAGGAATACAAAATGCCAGAAGACTTGTAAGAACAGAGAGCTGCTACTTGGCCAACCAGATGGAAATGCAATCTTACGAGGAGTGCGAAATCGAAAAGTACCGCTTTGTTGCAACGCTGGACCTAA
>CAVCPW010000246.1:0-5527 GCA_963604075.1 Anaerovoracaceae bacterium
AATTCATCCCGCCACCTATAGAGGTGGGGGATTTCTTGCTCACGGCGTGTTAAAAGATTTTTTCAGAAGATCTTAAAAAATCTATCAAAATGCAAAATTTCCATGATCAAATACCGTAACGGTGCTTCCATCATAACGGATACCCTCAACATGCATCTCTCTTGAACCAAACATGAAATCTACATGAGTCATAGAATTGTTTGCTCCAGCTGCTGCAAGCTCCTCGTCTGTCATCTCGGTGCCACCCTTTACATTCATCGGATATGCGCATCCAAGTGCCAAATGGCAGGATGCATTCTCATCAAATAATGTGTTGTAGAATAAAATTCCAGTATTCTTAATTGGAGAATCATAGCTAATCAGTGCAACCTCACCTAAATAGCAGCTACCCTCATCAAACTCAACGAGACTCTTTAATACATCCTGCTCCTTCTTTGCACCGAAATCGACAACCTTTCCATCCTTAAACTCAAGCCAGAAATCCTCGATCAGCTTTCCACGATAACTAAGCGGCATAGATGCATAGACTCTTCCATTTACACCAGTCTTAAGCGGCATACAGAAATTCTCCTCGGTCGGCATATTCGGGTTGAATAAAACTCCCTTAGTGGAATACTCACAGCCACCACCCCAGATATGATTCTTAACCAACTCTACAGTAAGATCGGTTCCAAGTTCATTTGTAAAATGAAGTGCCTTGAAATTATACTCATTTAACTGCTTTGAATGGCCTAAAATCTCTGCGTTGTGTTTGTTCCATTCCTCAACTGGATCGTTATCCTCACTGACACGTACACTCATTAGGATGGCATCCATCAGCGCCTCAACAGCCTCATCTTCTGATTTATCTGGGAATACCTTCTTTGCCCATCCTGCGCTCGGCAGTGCAACGATGCTCCACTGGCCATCATTGTTCATCGTATACTTCTGCAATGGTGCATTCTTTTTGCTGTACGCAGTCTGAACGCGCTGAATCTTCTCTGGATCAATGTCCTTCATTAAACCTGGTGTATCGGAAATAACATGAAGATAGCAACAGCCCTTCTTCTGCTCCCAATCAGACATATCATATTTCCACTGAGGTGTCTCCTCAAGTGTCTCTGTGCTTGCATATTGATAATTCATCAGATTATTCTGCTCATCATGCCAGTTTACCTTTACATATCCGGCACCTGCCTCATATGCTGCTTTTACACACATTCTTACAAACTCATAATCAGCTACAGATGCGCCAATTACAAGCATCTGTCCCGGCTGAACATTTGTGCCGCTGACAACTGCCAGTCTGGCGTACTTTTCTAAAACTGCCTTGCTTGCCATTTTTTACCTCCAATTTTACTTTTCTGCCCTCTCTGGGTAGATTCTTTATTTAGTATAGCAAATCCTCTCTAAATTGAAAAGAATAAAAAAGATCAGTTTTTTTGATACTTTCGTCATCAATTTTTTTGAGGTGCCTTCATAAAAACCTGTCACCTCATAGCTTTACCACAAACATTGACTGATTTATAAAAATGCCGCTTTTATATGAGCAAGTAGCGAAGCGGATTGCGAAAATCATTCATTGACTGAATTGCTATCGTTCACCTGTACACGTACTGTTCGTATCTCAAAAGCTCTGAAATCAAGTTTTATCTGATGTTCACTGCATGAAATCTCGCCCTCGTCTGTCTCCAGCAGATTTGTCTTCCACGCCTTTGCTATCTTTGGTGCTAATGTGACTGTTGCATTGCATGCGGCACCGCTAGCTTCATACAGACGAAGAATCAAATCACCACTTCCATCCTCTGCCGGCTTAATTGTCTCTAGGATAACATTCTTGCGATCAACAGATGCAAAACTCATATTTTGTTCCGCACCTAAGATGACTTTCACCGGAACATTCAACTCGTATCCTGCACGTACTGTATCAGAATGTGCAAAATCACCTTCATATCCCATAAAAGCAAATTTCATGGTATGAACACCGTTGTCACTGCGCATCTGAGGACTTGCCGCAGCTCGCAGCAATGTCAGATTCATATCGTTTTTGTCAACATTTATTCCATACTTACAATCATTCAATATAACTGCGCCGTGTCCGGCATCGGTAAGTGCCGTATAATGATGATTGCATACCTCAAAGCGATCTTTGTCATAAGGTTTTGAATCATGCGTCGGACGCTCTACATAACCAAACTGCATCTCATGCTTTGCGTTAGTTGCATATACTTCAACTGGAAAACTAACTTTTAACAGACGATGCAACTCCTTCCAGTCCACAGTCAGTTCAAACTCAATACGATCAGATCCATAATCAAGACTAATATTCTCACTGTAAGATGAATTTCCAATCTTTCCTGTCACACATACCTCTGCGCGAAGACCACTTGACTTTTTAATTACTGTGTTACAATCAAATGCACCATCAAGTTCCTGTTCTTTATATGTTGAATCAATATCCCACGCATCAAAATAGCGCGGCACATCTTTAAACAATCGCAAATGATTCATTGCTTTTTGAGCAAACTCTCTACCGCTGTCCTTTCTCACATAGGAAATCACTTCTCCGTTTGCGTTAATCTTTACGCAAATCTTGTCATTTTCCATGCAAATAAAGCCATCTTTTTGTACAGCAGTAACAGCCATTTCTCTATCCAAAGTCTTTTTATCATTCTGATTTTCAAAAGCGGCATTCAGTTCACCCGCAGCTACAGTCTTTTCACTTGAAGTCATATCATTATCATCTGCTTCATACAAAGCACACATACCCATAGACGGCACAGTAACAAATGCATATCCATCAGCATCTGTAGGCACAGATGTTCCATCGGCTGTCTTCACATGCTTAAAATAGTCTGGAAGCTGTACAATAGCATTTCTCTCAAAAGGAAGTGAGTTGCATACAGTGACAGCCCTTTCATTTTTTACAGTCAACCACTCAAGTGCCTTTTGCGTGCGCTCATATGCCTCATCCTGAAGCTTTTCATGTTCATTATTTGCACGTTCATAGACGCGTCCGATTGAAGAGCCCGGCAGAATATCATGAAACTGATTAAACAACAATACCTTCCACATACGCTGTGATGCCTCTGCATCATATGGCATTTTCCAAAGCTGTGCAATACCAGACCAAAATTCCAATTCTCTCAGTGCTAGCTCGCTCTTTCTATTATTTTTCTTTATCTTTGCCTGAACAGTATATGTTCCTCTATGCGCTGTAAAATACAGTTCGCCTGTATATGTATGCTTTGGGCCGCCCTCTTTTTCCATCTCTACGAAAAATTCTTCAGGTGAAACCATCTCTACTCGAGGACTTCCTTCAAGATCTGCCTGTCGCTGTACAAACTCAATATGATCCCGAACAGGGCCACCGCCACCATCTCCATATCCAAACGGAAGCAAAAATGTCTCCAAATCTTCCTTTTGTCTGCGTGATTTCCATGTACGGATCAACTCTCCCGGATCTGTCTTATATGTATAACTTGTCGGAAGGAATGACGTCACCTGTGAGCCGTCCATACCTTCCCACTTAAAGTAATGATATGGAAATTCCTCACCTTCATTATAAGACCAGAAAATTTTCTGTGTTACAAGATATTGCACATCACAGCCTTTTAAGATTTGAGGCAATGCCGCTGTATATCCAAAGGTATCAGGAAGCCATAGGACATGACTGTCAACTCCAAACATGTCCTTGTAGTATCTTTTTCCGTACATCAATTGGCGGATAAGTGCCTCACCTGATGACATATTCGTATCAGGCTCTACCCACATCGCGCCGTCTGCAATCCATCTGCCATCTTGCACAGACTGTCTGATACGCTCAAATAATTCCGGATCCTGCTGTCTGCACAACTCATATTCTGCCGGCTGGCTCTGGATAAAACGATACTTTGGATACTCGTCGAGCAATCTTAGCTGAGCTGCAAATGTACGTACTGTCTTACGCTGTGTTTCCTCCACCGGCCATAACCACGCCAGATCTAAATGAGAATTTCCTACGGCATAAAAACGTGGCGCGCTGGTGCCATTTACAGCTTCCATTGCGTCCTTCAGTGTCTCTCGTGCTTTTCTATAGCTCTCTAAACGGCTGTCTTTGTCTGTCTCAAACTCAATTATCTTTGTAGCTTCTTTTAAAGCTGCTGCGACATGTACAGCTCTCATAGAAGAATCGTCTAATTCCTTAAAAAGTGAATAAAGCGTTTCCAGATCCATATAAAGCTGATATGCATCCTCGCGCCATATTCCAAATGTACATGTTCCGAGCACACGCCTCTCACCCTCTGTCGCCGGATCCTCATAAGTTCCCGGAATCACAGGACCTGTAGCGCAATGACTGTAATTCGGATAAAAATGGCCGGCATACGTCTCCATCAAAAGTGAGAATGTCTCTCCTTCTTTCGCATTTGTCGTTACAAAATTATCTGCCATATATTGATGCTTGTGACCAACCCAATCGGCACGATATGTTCCAAAGGCTTTATCATTAACATAAAGTGTGGACTCTCCTCCCGGATTCAAATCCATCACAATGCGTTCTCCTGCTGCACTCTTCGGAATCTGAAAACTCCCCGAAAACCAGCAATATTCCCACTTTTCTCCCCATGTAAATCCAGCATTTACCGGTTTAAAAAGGCTGATATCAAGCTCGTGCGGATTCAGGCACTCCATTGTGCGCATAGCACTCAGATGTATCTCGCCAAGCGGCTCATAAAAATCCAGCTGAATCGTGCGGATCCAATGCTCTACACGTGCTGTCCATTCAGAACTCAAAAGTGACATATACACTCCTCCTATGTTTTTATAAAAAACTCCCGAAGCATTCTCAGCCTCGGGAGTCTCATCAATTCCGTAACTATTCGCAGCAGGCAATTTGTATGCCTCTGAATAGTTACTAAATTATTTATTGTTTAATGCAGCCTGTGCAGCAGCCAGTCTTGCGATCGGCACACGGAACGGTGAGCAGGAAACATAGTTCAAGCCTACCTTATGGCAGAACTCTACGGAACTCGGATCTCCACCGTGCTCTCCACAGATACCGCACTTTAAGTTCGGTCTGGTAGCGCGTCCCTTCTCAACTGCCATCTTAACCAACTGGCCTACGCCCTCCTGATCCAGTCTTGCAAACGGATCGGATTCATAAATCTTAGCCTTGTAGTAGGAATCCAGGAACTTACCTGCATCATCACGGGAGAAACCGAAGGTCATCTGAGTCAGGTCGTTTGTACCGAATGAGAAGAACTCAGCTTCCTCAGCAATCTTATCAGCAGTCAGTGCAGCACGCGGAATCTCGATCATGGTACCGATATGATACTCCATGTTAGAATTCTTTTCTTTCTTAACCTGCTCTGCAACTTCTACAACAACGTCCTTAACATACTTCAACTCTTTCTTCTCGCCTACTAACGGAATCATGATCTCTGGAACGATGTCATAACCCTTCTCCTCGGCAACCTCGATGGCAGCTTCCATAACGGCTCTTGTCTGCATCTTAGCAATCTCAGGATAGGTAACAGCCAGACGGCAGCCGCGGTGACCCATCATAGGA
>CAVCPW010000247.1:0-5321 GCA_963604075.1 Anaerovoracaceae bacterium
TGATTCCATAGCAAAAATTAGGTTGAAATGTTACAAAAAAGCTTGACCAGAACAAAATCGAAAATAGTTGAAAGAACATTATTGAGAAAAGAACGCCAAAAAAGATATTCTCAAATTTAACCTTGCGTTATCACATTTTTATAGTATAATACCCTTATGGTGTTCAGTTCGTTATAGGATTTTTTTGCGAAATAGCTGAAATTTTGTCAGAGCAAAAATGTTTATCATTATCTAAGTTGCATGCATGGCACAGCTTATGGTTCGATCACCATCGCAAATCATCAATAATTCAACTTAAGGAGGAAATTATGTTTAAGAAAAATTTTTTCAAATCATGTACACTGACGCTCATGCTTTCGGCACTTATGCTGTCATCTAGCGCATACAGTCAAAATGTGACTTCGAATACGGAGAAGCAGAGTTCTACATCTGATGACGAACAGCAAAGCGCCACAACGCTTACAGCAACCGTCACTGAAGATCAGAAACATGGCTCTGCCATTCTCAGTCTCTCCGAAGATGACTTCAACGCCGCAGGTTTTGCGTTCGGAGACAGTTGCAGCCTCGTTTTCAGCAACGGCTACACACTAGACGATGTGCCATATTATAACGGATATTATGTAAAGACAGGTTCACCGGTCATTGTTGCATATCCTGGCAATGACTACGTAAAGATTGCACTTAACAGCGGTGAGTTTTGGACAGCGGCAAATCTTGAAGAAGGCTGTACCGTAGAGATTACATGCCAAACTGCCGGAAAATACCTTTCAACATATGAAGTACTTGGTATAAATTATTCCACAGACCGCAGCGACTATGAAAGTGATGAGGCATTTGCAAATTTCAGAGCAATATCCGTAAGCACAATGAAGGAGAACTTTGTTTACAGAGGTGCATCTCCTGTAAATAACGAAAAGAATCGTGCTTCAATCGTTGATGACTTACTTGAGGAAAATGGAATCAGCTACATCATTGATCTGGCAGATTCCGATGAGGAAATGCAGGCATATTTTGATTCTGAAGATTTTGATTCCGAGTACACAAAATCACTTTATGAGGAAGGATATGACATTGTTCTTTCCATGGGAGTTAGCTATTCCTCCGACTCATATAAGGCAAGTGTAGCTGAAGGCATGCGTCATCTTCTGAAATATGGCGGTCCTGTGTATATTCATTGCACAGAAGGAAAGGATCGTACCGGTTTTGTCTGCACACTGCTAGAAGCGCTTGTTGGTACAGGCTATGATGAGATGTGCCAGGATTATATGACGACCTACAAGAATTATTACAATGTAACCGAGGATGAAACACCTGATAGTTATAATGCGATTGTTTCTCTATACTTTGATTCTTTCATGGAATATCTCTATGGAACGGATGATTTAGAGACATTGAAGGCTGCCGACTATACTGAGTCTGCAAAGAAATACCTGACTGATTGCGGTATGACAGAAGATGAAATCGAGCAGCTGATTGTATTGCTTTCCAAAGACCAGACTGGTCTTGCGAATCCATGGACACAGTCAGATGAACAGGGTGTTGCAAAAGCAACCGGATTTGAAATGACTGCACCGGATGAAGCAACTGATGTTTCTTACAGCTATATGAGCAGCGATGGTTTAGCACAGATGCAGTTCACGCTGGATGGAATGAAATGGGTCTACAGGATTCAGATGGCTGATGAGCTGACAGATATCTCCGGAATGGAATATCAGTGGACTGATGAAATCGAGTGCAGTGTCTCTGATCGAGACGCAGTCTATTACAGCTATGTTTCTACCGGAAATGGTAAAGAAGAAAATGCGCAGCTTGTAAACTGGTACGATGCTGTGACTGGCGTGACCTACTCTCTCTCCGCCACCGGCAAGGAACTGAGCGATACAGAAATGCTAGCATATGCAGAAGACTTGTATGCACCGCTTCAGGGCGATGTAACAGGCGATTGATGATTAATTATTAAGTAAGCCAATCAACTTTAAGCATGAAGCTCCGATTTCTATAAATCGGAGTAGTTCAGACATTTTTTAACGAAAATAATCAAATATAACGCTATTGACGCAATGAACGGCAGCTTCTCGCACTGGAAGCTGCCGTTCTTATATCTTTTCTTAAAGATCAATTCGCTTTCCATATGGACTGATTGCCTTGTTTGGACAGACGAGTACACACAGATGACATCCAACGCAAATGCGTGGATCCATAATCGGTTTACCGTTTACCATACGCAGCGCTTCATGACCTCCATCACGACATGAGAGATAACAGCGCCCGCAACCCAGACATTTTTTACGATTAAATCGAGGCAAGAGCTTAGTCTGGCGATTGAGTTCATCCAATTCTGTCACATTTTCCATACCAAGCCCCTGAAGCTCAGACAGATGTAGCAATGACTTTTCACGCAGGTACCATGTAAGACCATCAATCAAATCATCAATGATGCGTTCGCCATATTGCATAACAGCCGTGGTGATCTGAACATGATTGGCACCTAAAAGCAAAAATTCAACAGCATCGCGCCATGTGGTGATTCCACCCATACCGCTGATTGGAACATTATGCAGCTGTGGATCAGATGCCATCTCCCAAACAAATCGCAGCGCTATAGGCTTTACCGCACGGCCTGAATAACCGCCAATGCCTGACATTCCCTTCACAGACGGTTCAGTAGCATAGGTATCAAAGTTCATCCCCATAAGGCTCTTGATAGTGTTGATAGCTGCAATGCCATCCGCTCCGTTTTCTACAGCCGTATGTGCAAAAGGACGCATATCTGCAACATTTGGCGTAAGTTTTGCAAGCAGTGGAATCGTGCACCCCCGCTTCGCCGCTCTGGTGCAGCGGGCAACGGCCTCCATATTCTGTCCAATATCCACACCAAGCCCTACCTGTTCCATGTTAGGACACGAGAAATTGCATTCAATAATATCCGCTCCGGCCTCCTGTGAAAGACGTGCCAGCCGTTCCCATTCCTCATCATTTCGTCCCATGATGGAAACAATCATGACCTTGCCTGGATAGTCATGCTTTAATCGGCGAATAATATCCAAATCCTCCTGAAGGTTGTTGCACGAAAGCTGCTCAATATTTTTAAAACCGCAGAAATCATGTCCTTCCGAAATCGCAGAATAGCGCGGCGATGCCTCTCTTGGAATAAAGTCACAAATCGTTTTAAAGCATGCGCCTGCCCAGCCTGATTCAAATGCGCGGGCGATTTTTTCATATGTACTTGCTACAACGGAGGATGACAGTAAAAATGGATTTTCCAGATGCACACCCAGAAAATCGCATGATAGATCAACTGGCGATTCGGGAATATCTTCCCATTTTGCGCTATCTTCTTGCAATGCTGTCAATACGTTCTTGATATGAATCGGATTTGCCTTCTGAACACATGCCTTCTCACAGAAAGCGCTGCATCCATCGCATGAAAAAATTTTTTTTAAATTAGCCGCCGCACCGATAGGGTTTTCAAAACGCAAAGAGCGCAAAATCCTCGCCGGGTCGGTTTGGGAAGGGCATGCCTGCGTACAGGCGGCATGATCACATAACAGGCATCTGGAAATTTCCTCTGCCTGAATACTAATTTTATTTTGCATAATTCATTTTCTCTTTCTTGCTCATTTTATCAAATCTGGCAGAGTACCACGTCCATAGGAGCTATGCACCGCATGGGCGTGGAGACTTCATTGACGCATTCCTCTCCAAATGTTGTTGGGAGATTCCGGCCTAGGATTTCATTGAATTTCGTTAAGCTTCTGCGACAGTTCAATCTGTTCCACCATATAGTCATAAATTGCCCTGCTGGTATTGTAATCGTAATGCAATCCATCCATTGTAGCAAACACACCATTATCTAATCCGTCCTTGATATAACTATACGCATCAATAATTATAACTGACGGATCAAGCAACTGTGTGAGTGATGAATTAAACGCAAGCACATCACTATTCTTGCTCTCCCACTTTCCATCACACGGTCCAATCGTCATGTAATAGATTTGAATGTCATACTGCTCGACAAGGCTATTTACATAGTTGATATAATCAGAAAAAACATCCAGATCATTGACACCAAACCAGATGACAAGCGCATCTGCCTCATCCAGATGCGATAGTGCATTTGGCACACCAATTGCACGCATCCAGCTACAGCCCTCACCGCCCTTTGCCACGACAATACTTTCGTTTGTATACCCGGTAAATGTTGCCTCATCAATATTATAAAAAACATGCTTCGGATATTCTGCCTCATCATAAATTTGGGAGCAGTACAGACATACAGTTCGCGAATCACCAGTCAGCAAAATTTTTTTATTGTCCGTAAGACTCACTGATTCCGATGAACTGTTTACTTCATTAACGATTACAGTCTCTGTTGGGATATTAGTGGATGCTGCCTCATCTTTTTCGACATTTCCATCGGTGGAGGTCATCTCATCTTTTTCAATATTTTCATCAGTAGAAATCATCTCATTTTTTTCGGTATTTTCAACAGCAGAGTCATCATTTAAAAGTGCCTGATAAACAGGCTCAAGCTTTTTTTCTACCAAACTGCATCCGGATGCCGACAAACAAAATCCTATTACTGACACTGCTAAAATGGCTCTTATCACTCTTACAACTTTTACTTTTGTTCTTTTTCTCATCTGCATTACTCCCCAAATGATACGTCTGAGCGAACTGCCCAACGAAACTTTGTTGATCGTGCTCTTGGATTGGACGCACATTCCTTTGCAGACGGACGAATAACATCCTTTGCAATCTCGCTGTAAATACCCTCTCTCGAATAATACTGGAAAGACTTCTTTACCATACGATCCTCGCCGGAATGGAATGTCAAAATAGCAGCCTTGCCGCCCGGCTTCAGAATATGTGGTAATGCCTCTAAGAAAGAATTAAGTACCTCAAATTCACTATTAACATCGATTCTAAGTGCCTGAAACACACGCTGACAAGTCTTTTTTACTGCTTCCTTTGGATTTTCCGGCTTTGTGCGCATCACTACCTGCTCGACAATCTCTCGCAGTTGACTGGTAGTCTCGATTGGCTGTTTCTTTCTTCTTGCCGACATGATTGCATTTGCAATCTCTCTTGCAAGTGGCTCGTCTGAATTTTCAATGAGCATGCCTTCAATTTCTTCTGCATCCATTTCTTTAAGACGCTCTGATGCTGGAACACCTGCCTGTGGATTTAATCGAAGATCGAGAGGTCCATCCTCGCGAAATGAAAAACCACGCTTCGGATCATCAATCTGCATTGAAGAAACACCCAGATCCGCCAGAACAAAATCAAGCTTTCCTGCCTTTTTTTCGATATCAGCG
>CAVCPW010000248.1:0-4144 GCA_963604075.1 Anaerovoracaceae bacterium
GGGATACACTGTTTAGTGACGGTTTATATGATATAATCTGCGGCGCTGCGGTAAAGAAAGCCATGACTGTGCGCGAAGCATTTTTAGCAAAGGGCATTTCTATGTATGGAAGTTCCATGACAAACCAGCAATTCCCAATTCTAACAGATGCGCAGAAGGCGGCACTTGCCAAAGACTTTGCTTTTGAATATTGGGGAGAGGCACCAAATGGCGCAGGAAGTATTGTGCGTTTTTGCACCAGCTGGGCAACAACCGACGAGCAGATTAAGGCATTAACCGATGCGATTGCAGCACTGTAAAATGCGCCTATAATTCGATTTGAAGCGTGAAATAAAAGTACAATTTGTAATAGAATAAAAGTAAAAATTGTATAAGAAATTATATTAAGAAACAATATAAGAAAAAGAGCCGCCCAGCTGGACGGCCCTTACTATTTATATTATAGTTTACTCTAGATCATAGAGCATATAGGCTGTGAACTAAAAAATCAATCATTGTATCCGTTTGGATTCTTTGTCTGCCAGTTCCAGGAATCTGCGCACATCTCGTCGATGTCATACTGTGCAGTCCAGCCAAGCTCAGCAGCAGCCTTGTCGCACTTGGAGTAGCAGGTTGCGATATCACCGGCACGGCGAGGTTTGATCACATATGGAAGTTCCTTGCCACAAGCCTTTTCGAATGCATGGATGACATCCAGAACGCTGTAGCCCTTTCCAGTGCCAAGGTTGTAGATGCTGACGCCGGCTTTGTCAGCGAGCTTCTGAATGGCCTTAACGTGGCCTCTTGCAAGGTCTACTACGTGAATATAGTCACGAACACCGGTTCCGTCCGGAGTATCATAGTCGTTTCCGAATACGTTAATGCACTTAAGCTTTCCGATGGCTACCTGTGCAACATATGGAAGCAGGTTGTTCGGGATACCCGTTGGATCCTCGCCGATCAAACCGCTCTTGTGCGCACCGATTGGATTGAAGTAACGAAGCAGGATTACATTCCACTCCGGATCTGCGGTATGAATGTCAGTTAGAACCTGCTCTAACATCCACTTTGTCCAACCGTATGGGTTGGTAGCAGTACCTTTCGGGCAGTTCTCTGTAATAGGGATTTCAGCAGGGGAACCATATACGGTAGCGGAAGAACTGAAGATGATATTCTTAACGCCGTGCTTGCGCATCTCGTCACACAGAATTAATGTGCCAGACATGTTGTTGGTATAGTACTCGATTGGCTTTACAACAGACTCACCAACTGCCTTAAGTCCTGCAAAATGGATAACGGCATCAATCTTCTCGTTGTCAAAGATTGCCTTTACCCCCTCACGATCCAGCATATCGGTCTGATAGAATGTAACTTTCTTTCCAGTAATCTGCTCAATACGGTCAACCGCCTTCTTGTTGGCATTGTACAGGTTGTCCATGATTACAACCTCGTATCCCTCGTTTAACAGTTCTACGCAGGTATGGCTGCCGATATATCCGGCACCACCGGTAACTAAAATCTTCATGATAACTCCTTTTCTGCGCTGCTATACATAGTAGATGATAATGTAATGTTGATGTAGTAATTAATGCAATATGATGCAATAATTTGTGGAATACAATTTGAACTAGTACAAAAAGCAATATGTGCAGTCGTACAGGCGAATTTGACCGCAGCGCTGGCCAATTACCTTAACGTGCATTGGAAAGAAACTTGACTTTCCGTTACCTACAATTATAATGAGAGAGGAGCCGTATGGCAACAACTATTTTCGAAAAAAGTATAACTATTTTGAGGTAAATGAAGTCACTGCACCCATGTGGGACACAGCCCATATGCACATGGTATTTGCCTGATTGATACTAGAGTCAAAAGTTGCAAAGCCTTGATGCAAGCTTGTATGCAAGAGGATTTTTGATTTCAACTTCATTTGATAGAAAATGAATATGTTAATTTTGTATGAGGTATTTATGCAGATAAAAATCAATGACGAAAAAAAAGAATTGAAGTTTCACGGAAGCTATGAGTTCCCCGTGTTTGTTAGCCACGAAATTCTGTCCGCTTATGAGAGAGGTGCATTTGCATGGCACTGGCATCCAGAGGTTGAGTTGACCTATATTGAGGAAGGGCAGATCGAATATCAGGTGAACGATATTGTGTATCATTTGAAGCAGGGAGAAGGTCTGTTCTGCAATGCCAATGCCCTTCATACGGGTCATATGCTCAATCAGGACGACTGTCATTACCTGTCTGTGACGTTTCATCCGCGCATGATTTATGGCTTTGATGGAAGTGCTGTAGACAAACGTTATGTTGAGCCGGTGACGCGAAATGATTTGCTAGGTGGACTACATCTTGTGCCAGATGGCGGATGGCAGACAAATGTTCTGACTTTGATTCAAAATTTAGTGGAAACATATGAGGCACATGAACAGGGATTTGAACTTGCAATTTGTCAGACACTTTTAACTATTTGGAATACACTTTATAGAAATGTGTGGAGCGAAATTCCTCCCGATCCGTCGGTTCAGTACAAAGAAATTGAACGTTTAAGAAAAACAATTACGTATATTCAGGAACATTATCACGAGCACGTGACGCTCAGTGCGATTGCCGAACATGTTAACATCTGTACAAGTGAATGTTGCCGTTTTTTCAAGCGTCACATGAATCAGACGATCTTTGAATATCTGCTTGAGTATCGTATTGAGAAGAGTTTGCCGCTTCTAATTCGGGGTGAGGACAGCATTACGGCGATTGCACAGGCGGTGGGATTTTCCAATCCGGCGTACTTCGGAAAAGTCTTTCATCAGGTCATGAGGTGTTCTCCGAGCGAATATCGAAAGTCTTTCATTTCAAAGACGCAGAAAGTATAGTCAGACGATATGACATGATTTCCCCAAAGACATCATAATATTTTGCCGATATTAGGAACGTAGATTCGTATTGCGCGAAAAAACTGCAAAAAATAAATCAAAGTTGCAAAAGCGCCCACTACAACTATAAATTCGATAGACACTAAATACAGTATAAATACATTGACAAAAGCACAAGATATTGTATAATGGTGAAGAACAACTTGATTAAGGGGGCTGCACAATGAAGATTATTAAAAGAAACGGAGCAGAGGCAATCTTTGACGCAAATAAGATTGCACAGGCTGTAGAGAGAGCAAATAATAGTGTAGTTGAGGCTGACAGACTGAGCCAGCATCAGATCGCTCATATTGCTGAAAAAGTAGAGAAGCAGTGCCTTGCAGTGAACCGTTCGCTGAATGTGGAAGAAATACAGGATCTTGTAGAAAATGCCATTATGGGAGAGCAGGCATTCTCTGTAGCGAGAAACTATATAAGGTATCGCTATGAGCGTGCATTAGCCAGAACTCACAATACAACCGATGATCGTATCAAGAGTATTCTTGAGTGCAACAACGAAGAGGTAAAGCAGGAGAACTCCAATAAGAATCCGACTGTAAACAGCGTACAAAGAGACTACATTGCAGGTGAGGTAAATAAGGATTTTACTAGAAGATTTCTTTTGCCACAAGATATTGTGGAGGCACATGATGCCGGAATTATCCATTTTCATGATACCGATTATTATGCGCAGCACATGCATAATTGTTGTCTGATTAATCTTGAGGACATGCTGCAAAATGGCACGGTAATCAGTGAGACGATGCTTGAAAAGCCAAAGAGCTTCTCCACTGCATGTAACATTGCCACACAGGCCATTGCACAGGTAGCCAGCTCACAGTATGGTGGTCAGAGTATTTCTCTGGCACATCTTGCACCATTTGTGCAGGTCAGCCGTGAAAAATTCCGTCGTATGGTTCGCAAGGAGATGGAGGAAGCTGGTATTTCAGTAACCGAGGAGCAGATTAATACCATCGCTGAGAAGCGTGTAAAGGAAGAGATTAACCGTGGTGTTCAGGTTATCCAGTATCAGGTCATCACACTGATGACAACAAACGGACAGGCTCCATTCATCACTGTATTTATGTACATTGATGAGGTACCGGAGGGTCAGACAAGAGAGGACTTAGTAGCCATCATCGAGGAGATGCTTCATCAGCGTATTCGCGGTGTCAAGAATGAGAAAGGTGTATGGATTACACCGGCATTCCCGAAGCTGATCTATGTGCTTGAGGAGGACAATATTCATG
>CAVCPW010000249.1:0-2714 GCA_963604075.1 Anaerovoracaceae bacterium
GTCTGAAACGGCAAGGGGAAGTCAGGTTATTTGCATCAGTCATTTAGCGCAAATCGTTTCCATGGCTGATACGCACTTTTTAATTGAAAAAAATGCAGAAAATGAAGTAACAACTACACACATCACTAGATTGTCAGAAGAAGAAAGCATCTGCGAGATTGCACGGCTTCTCGGCGGAGCAGAGATCACAAAGAACGTTCTCGATACAGCACAAGAGATGAAAGATATGGCAAATAGAACGAAAAAATCCCAGATTACAAATAAATAAACAGATGCATACTAACAGCAGTAAAAATGAGAGTAAGGCTGTTAGTGTGCAAATAAAAAAGTACAGCAGAATACAGCTAAATCATAATGTAGTGTAATACAAAAGCATAAATCTACAATTGTTCATAGGTTGGTAATTTGCAAAATTGATTTGTCTTGTAAAGGCAATTCATCTTACCGATGGTCAATGTATGCCTCGTGAACCGTATAAGAATATGTCATTAGGCGCGCGAAAAGCGCGATAGACTTCCCTTGTAGAAAACAGAAAAGTCATGTATAGTAAGCCTGTCGATAAAAAGACGAATGTAAAAATGAAAGCACAATAAGTGGAATGCAAGAGAAAGGATGAGGGAAATGGCTAAATTAAATGTAGCAATCGCGGATGACAATGAAAGAATTATTACTATGTTGGGTGAGGTGCTGACAGCGGATGAGGAGATTAACGTAGTTGGAACAGCGAGAAATGGAGAGCAGGCGTATGAGATGATCATGGACAAGAATCCAGATGTTGTCCTCTTAGACCTGGTGATGCCGGGAATAGATGGACTTGGCGTGATGGATAAGGTTCATACTGAGGGAAATCCAGAGCATGTGCCTTCCTTTATTATTGTTTCTGGAATTCAGAATGAATCAGTAGCGGAGAATGCTATGTCAGCAGGAGCTACGTATTACATCATGAAGCCATTTGATAACATTACGCTGCTAAACCGTGTGAAGCAACTTGGAAGACGAGGATATGACGTGTCTCCACATTTTTATGCTCAGAACACAATGTTAAAGGAGTCTTCCTTTATTTATGGCGGACAGGGAAAGAGCTTAGAACAGTATGTTACAAGTGTGATCCATGATATTGGTGTTCCAGCGCACATCAAGGGGTATCAGTACTTGAGAGATGCGATTATGATGTGTGTTAACGATATGGAGTTACTAAATTCCATCACAAAAGAGCTGTATCCTGGAATTGCAAAGAAATATGCCACAACGCCAAGCCGTGTAGAGCGCGCGTTGCGCCATGCAATTGAGGTTGCGTGGAGCCGCGGTAAGATGGATACCGTTTATGCATTATTCGGTTATACGGCCAATTCAGGCAAAGGGGGAAAACCCACGAACTCCGAATTTGTGGCACTCGTAGCGGACAAGATTCGTTTGGAACTGAATCTTTTGAAGAATTAAATGAGGAAATATGACGCATGAATTGGAACTGTGACACAATATACGAAAAATACTGATGCATTTTGTATAAAAAGAGCTTTCATTATTTGACATTTTCGTGTATAATTGAAGAAAGACCGATTGATTGAATAGCTAACATGGCTATCTGTCCGGGTACCAAATAGTGGAGGTTTGAGGTTTATGAAGAAAAAGATTCTTTTCGCTGCATCTGAGGGCGTACCTTTTATCAAAACGGGGGGGCTTGCTGACGTTGTCGGCTCCCTTCCGAAGTATTTTAATAAGGATGAGTATGACGTCAGAGTTATTATGCCGAAGTACTTATGTATCAAGGAGTCCCTTCGCTCACAAATGAAGTATGTGACCCATTTCTATACCGATTTTTATTGGCGTACCCAGTATGTCGGTGTTCTGGAGATGGAGTACGAAGGTGTACATTTCTACTTTGTAGACAGTGAGTTTTATTTCGGTGGTCCATGGCCGTATGGAAATATGTATGAGGATATTGAGAAGTTCTGTTTCTTTTCAAAAGCAGTGCTTTCCATCCTTCCGTTAATCGGCTTCAAGCCAGATATCATTCACTGTCACGATTGGCAGACAGGTTTGATTCCAGTTTATCTGCACGACAGCTTCCAGTCTGATCCGTTTTTCTGGGGCATTAAGACCATCTTCACCATCCATAACCTCAAGTTCCAGGGTACATGGAGCGTGGATACCATTAAGGGCTTCTCCGGACTGTCCGATTATTATTTTACCAGTGATAAGCTTGAAGCATATGGAAATGGTAATATGTTAAAGGGTGGACTTGTTTACGCAGACCGTATCACTACTGTAAGCCGCAGTTACGCAAGCGAGATCCGTATGCCTTTTTATGGCGAAGGCTTAGATGGATTGTTGCGTGCACGTTCTAAGCAGTTGAGTGGTATTGTAAATGGTATCGACTACAAGGTTTATAACCCACAGACTGATAAGGACATCGCTGTGAACTATTCTGCAGAGGATGCAATTAAGGCAAAGGCGGCAAACAAGGCAGCACTTCAGAAGGAACTTGGTCTAGAGGAAAATCCAGATGCATTCATGCTCGGAATTGTATCCCGTCTGACTGATCAGAAGGGTCTTGATCTTGTTGAGTGTGTATTGGATCAGATCTGTGCAGAAGATGTACAGCTCGTTGTTCTTGGAACAGGAGAGGGAAAGTATCAGGATATGTTTACTTACTATTCCAGAAAGTATCCGGAGCGCGTATCTGCCAATATCTTCTACTCAGAGGCCTTATC
>CAVCPW010000250.1:0-11148 GCA_963604075.1 Anaerovoracaceae bacterium
CGGTTGTCCTGTCCTCTTTTGATCCAATGCGTAGAGAAGTGGCAAGAATCGCTTTGGAAAAGCTGATCCTTGACGGCCGTATTCATCCGGCGAGAATTGAGGAGATGGTGGAAAAGGCGCAAAAAGAAGTTGAAGTAATGATTCGCGAGGAAGGTGAGGCAGCGCTGCTTGAGGTGGGTGTTCATGGCATCCATCCAGAGCTTGTAAAGCTCTTAGGACGCATGAAGTTCCGTACAAGCTATGGTCAGAATGCGTTGAAGCATTCTATTGAAGTTGCCCATCTTTCAGGACTGTTAGCCGCAGAGATGGGGTTAGATGTCCGTATGGCAAAGCGTGCCGGATTGTTACATGACATTGGAAAAGCAGTAGACCATGAAATGGAAGGCTCACATATTCAGCTGGGTGCTGAGCTGTGCCGCAAGTACAGAGAGTCCCCAATTGTGATTAATGCTGTTGAGTCCCATCATGGAGATGTAGAACCAACCTCTTTAATTGCGTGCATCGTTCAGGCAGCAGATACAATTTCTGCAGCAAGACCGGGCGCAAGAAGAGAAACTCTCGAAGCGTACACGAATCGTCTGAAGCATTTGGAGGAGATTACTAATTCCTTCAAAGGGGTTGAGAAATCCTATGCAATTCAGGCGGGTCGAGAGGTTCGGATTATGGTTATTCCAGAACAGGTATCGGATGCCGATATGGTGATTCTGGCTAGAAATGTTTCAAAACAGATTGAAGCAGAGTTGGAGTACCCTGGACAGATCAAGGTAAGTGTGATCAGAGAGTCCAGAGTTACCGACGTAGCAAAATAATGGCAAAAGGTGTTGTGAGAAATTGCAGCACCTTTTTTCTTTTTAAGCAGGAAGCTCCGACTTCTATAAGTCGGAGTAATTCACTTCACTATATACATCGTTGGCTCAAAGTGTAGATTTATAACAATTCATCGTAATTTGCACAAAGGTTAGATTTATAACAATTCATCATTTGCATATTCCTTTTTCTTATGCAATATGGTTGTAGAGGTCATAAAAAGAAGGACTTGCAAATTACGAGCAAACATGCTAATATACGAAGTTGGAAACGGCAACGTTTGTTTGTTGTACGAGAGTACAGAAAGGCATGGTAAGTAACATAATGACAAAGATTGATATTATTTCAGGATTCCTGGGTGCAGGAAAGACAACCTTAATAAAGAAGCTTTTAAAAGAAGCATTAAATGGACAGAAAGTAGTACTGATTGAGAATGAGTTTGGCGAGATTGGTATCGATGGCGGCTTTTTAAAGGACGCAGGTATTCAGATCACTGAGATGAACTCCGGCTGCATCTGCTGCTCATTGGTAGGTGACTTTGGTGCTGCATTAAAGCAGGTCGTAGAGCAGTATCATCCAGACCGTATTATCATTGAGCCATCAGGCGTAGGCAAGTTGTCTGATGTTATCGCAGCTGTTATGAATGTTGCAGGTGAGATTGAGCTGTCCTTAAATAGTTTTGTAACTGTTGCGGATGCAACAAAGTGCAAGATGTATATGAAGAATTTTGGTGAGTTCTACAACAATCAGGTTGAGAGCGCAAACACCATCATCTTAAGCAGAACTCAGGGCATGAAGGAAGAGAAGCTAGCGCAGGCAGTTTCCATGATTCAGGAAAAGAACGCAAAGGCAAAGATTATCACCACTCCGTGGGATGAGCTGACCGGCGAGCAGATTTTGGCTGTTATGGAGCAGGGCCATTCTCTGGCAGAGGAACTGATGGAAGAGGCTATGAAGCTGCATGAGGAAGAGGAGCACGAGCATCACCATCACCACCATGATGACGATTGTTGTTGCCATGATCATGATCATGAGCATCATCACGATGACGACGATGATGAGGACGAACATGAGCATCACCATCACCACGATCATGACGACGATGATGAGGACGAACATGAACACCATCATCACGACCATGACGATCACGGTGAGGAGTGCAGCTGCGGTTGCCATGACCATCATCACCACCATGCAGATGAAGTATTCACCAGTTGGGGTAAGGAGACGCCTAGAAAATATACAAAGGAAGAGCTGGATGAGATTCTTGCACCGCTGTCTGAGGAGACCGAGTTTGGCATTATCTTAAGAGCAAAGGGTATGCTTCCGGCTGCAGATGGCACATGGCTGTATTTCGATCTGGTTCCGGGTGAGTATGAGATTCGTAATGGCGCGCCGGATTACACCGGAAGGCTTTGTGTAATCGGATCTAAGTTAGATACAGACAAGTTGGAGAAGCTGTTTAAGCTGTAATCGATAAAAACAAGATAGTAGATAGAGTAAACTGGCGATAGAGTTGCCAATCCTGTAATGGGGTGAGGCAGCTCTTCGTTATCATAAAAACGTTAGAAAGGGAAGACAGTAAGATGGCAAATGAGATACCGGTATATGTGATCACCGGATTCCTGGAAGGCGGAAAGACCTCTTTTCTGAGATTTACGCTGCAACAGGATTATTTTAATGATGGATCTAAGACTCTTTTGATCCTTTGCGAGGAGGGTGAAGAGGAACTGGATCAGGCATTCATGGACAAATACCATGTTGTGACAGAGACAGTTGAGGAAGAGAGTGAGTTAAGCAGAGAGTACTTCCGTGAAGTAGGAAAGCGCCACAGACCGGATCGTGTTATTATCGAGTACAATGGTATGTGGTCTCCAAAGAACATTTCCCAGCTTCCATTCCCATATTCCTGGGAATTGTATCAGACAATCACAGTTCTTGATGGCAGCAGCTTCCAACTGTATTTAAACAACATCAAATCTCTGGCGATGGAGCTTCTTACGTATACTGATATGGTTGTTTTCAACCGTTGTACACAGGAGACACCAATCGATACGTTTAATCGTTCCATCAAGGCTGTAAATCGCCGTGCTGAGGTTATGTTTGAGACAAAGGATGGCGAGACTTTGCAGCCAGAGGATGTGCTTCCATATGACCGTGATCAGGATGTGATTCATCTTGAAGATGAGGATTATGGTATCTGGTACATTGATGCGCAGGACAGTCCAGACGAGTATGTTGGAAAGACCATCGTTTTTAAAGCAATGGTCATGAAGAATAAGGAGTTTCCGGCAGATGTGTTCGTTCCGGGACGAAATGCAATGACCTGCTGTGCAGATGATATCCGTTTCCTTGGTTTTGTCTGCAAGTATAAGGACACCGCCAGCTTAAAGAGACGTCAGTGGGTAATGGTTACCGCAACATTTGAGTGGGAATATTCCGATCTGTACGGCGAAAAGGGACCTGTACTTCACGCAAAGGAAGTAGCACAGACAAGCGCACCGAAGGAAGATTTGGTATACTTCTAAAATCAGTAGAGATAATAATTTTGTCATGCAACGCATGAAAAGTAACAGTGGAATTATTGTGATGTTTGGTGACTATGAAGGTGCTGAATTATTACGAATAAAATAATAAAGTTAGTATGTAAAAACCATCAGTATGCAAATTTAAGATGTTTGCATATTGATGGTTTTTATGTATACAATTTTAAAAATAAATAATTATATACAAAAACTTTATGCGCAAATAAAAAAATAAATAAAAGTATTGACAAAAAAAGTAAAGAAAACTATATTATAACTAGAAGTTGAATGTGTTCGGAAAATAAGAAGGGAGCGATTGAAATGAACAATATGGAGTGAGTGGTGGTTTGCAAAGCACAAATGTGCTTGGATGAAAGGGGAAATTGTATGAAAAATGGGAAGAACGTGAGTAAGATAATGCGAGTAAGATAATGCGAGTAATGATGTTTAGTCTTGTCATTAGTGTTGCGATAATAAGCGTGAGGATAAATGTTTTTGCAGATGAAATCTTTATGGTGACCGGTGAAGCTTATGAAGCGGCAGAGATGGAAACGTTTGCAGAAAATGTGTTGGCAAATGCAGATGTAGTCCAGTATTATTTGGATGATGTTGCTGATGCACCGTATGTAATGGCGTCAACCTTAATAAGCGAAGACGAATGTGATGGTATTACATATAGAACGTATGAAGAGACACTTATTGCGCTAAGAAGTACCTTACCAGGATCATATTCAGCATCTGGACAGAAGTATGGTATTGCGGCAGCAAACACTGTCAGCATAACATGGAGTTCGACAAATTTTCAAACGGTAGAAAATTTAAAGGTTAAATTTAATTCTATGAGCGCAAAATATACGGAACTGTCTGGAGTATCGACTGCTGTGACAAAGATGGAATATTCTGCAAGTTTACAGCCGCAATATGGTGTTTATGAATACCGGGCAACGAATTCTGTGACTAACCCGGTGAACGGTGTGTCGTATGGTAAAACTTTAAATTCAGGATATTATAATTTTGGAGCTCAAACATTAGTGGCAATGATAAAGTTATATTACGCAAATGGGGATGTTTCGGAATATAGTGGAAGTCCGTCTATTAGCTATTGAGTGTAACACTTATAGCGGAAAGTAAATTAAGTTGTACGCAAGGGAGTTGAGTGTATGGGAAAGATTATTGAACTTATCATTATGATGATATTCTTGCTGATAAATAGCGGAACGGATGTGTCTAAGAATAATATTCCGGATGGAATCCAAGTTGATGGTCAATGGATACAGTGGGGGTGTACGACGGATGATATCTGTGAATTAATTGGTGAGCCCGATGAAATAACGGAAACTGGATTAGATAAGATACTTGTTTATGAGAATGTGGAGACTGAATTTTCGAAAACGTCCGATATTGAATTTACTGTTGGAACTGATAATATTACTGGCGTGGATGGCAAAACTCAGTCGAGTGGTCTTTATTTTGTGCAATTTGCAATAGATGGTGATATCGAAAAAATAGAAAATAGCCTAAAGAAAGTATATGGAAACGATACAGAGATTAATGTTAACGAAAAAATGCAGAATCAAACTTTAAGTATACAGGAGGAAGGATATTTTTATAAGAATTGCCAAAATGACCATTGGAAAATTCTCAATCTGGAAATGAATGAGAATGACATTGACCAATTAATTGAATATATGAATAAAAATATAAATTATCCGAAAGTGGATAATGAAACGCAGCTGTTTCAGATTGATTTGTATGGAGTGCAAAATGATAGTATTAAGAATTGTACGATGAAGATTTATGCATCTAAGTATGTCTTATATCAGATATTTACTAATGGTGACAGTAAATAGCAATAATAAAGCAAGAGTGATGAAAAACGACCATCGGTTTGTATAGTGAACCGATGGTCGTTTTTTCTTAAATCAACATAATCTATACATGTAGATTCACGCTTTTAATTTTCTCTATCAAATTATTGCAATTAGCTATGCTTGGTCTCGCAGTAGATGCAGCGATAAACCTTATTTTCCTCATCGGTCAGATCAAATATGTGAGGCAGCTCCTGCTCGATTGAAGTGATGCAGCGTGGATTCTTGCAGTGAATCACATTTGTGATACGCTTTGGAAGACGCAGAATTTTCTTGTCACAGATAACGCCATCCCTGATGATGTTGACAGTAATCTTGTGATCAATATAACCAAGAGCATCCAGATCAAGCAGATCTAAGCTTCCCTCGATTTTGATGATATCCTTGCGTCCCATTTTGTTACTTTTTGCATTCTTGATGATCGCAACCTGACAGTCCAACTCCTGAAGATTCAGGTAATGGTAGATCTCCATTGCTTTTCCAGCCTGGATGTGGTCGAGAACAACACCGTTATTGATACCACTGATGTTCAGCATAATATTCCTCCTTAATCGCTTCTCTCTTAGATTTTTTCAGGTGCAAGTCCGAGCAGTGTCAGAATCAATGCCATGCGGACATAGACGCCGAACTGAACCTGCTTAAAATAAGCAGCGCGCGGATCACTGTCGACTGCAACAGAAATCTCATTTACACGCGGCAGTGGGTGAAGTACTAACATGTCATTCTTTGCCAGTTCCATCTTTTCCTTTGTAAGGATGTAGCAATCCTTCATGCGGATATAATCCTCCTCATTGAAGAAACGCTCCTTCTGGACACGTGTCATGTACAGAATGTCAAGACTTGGAAGAACTTCATCAAGATTTGTAACTTCCTTAAATTCAAAGCCCTTTAATACTTCATCGCGGATGTAGCTTGGAACGCGCAGCTCCGGCGGGGAGATCAGGACAAATTTTACATTGTGATAGCGAACCAGAGATTCAATCAGAGAATGAACGGTACGACCAAACTTCAGATCACCGCACAGACCGATTGTCATGTTATCGAGATGACCCTTTAAGGTGCGAATAGTGAACAGGTCGGTCAGTGTTTGGGTAGGATGCTGATGGCCACCGTCACCGGCATTGATTACCGGAATACCGGAGAACATGGAGGCAACCTTCGGAGCACCTTCCTTCGGATGGCGCATTGCACAGATATCAGCATAGCAGGATACGACACGGATGGTATCAGCAACACTTTCGCCTTTGGAAGCTGAACTATTTTCGGCAGAAGAAAAGCCAATAACAGTACCACCGAGATTAAGCATTGCGGATTCAAAACTTAAACGGGTTCGTGTGCTTGGCTCATAGAAAAGTGTGGCGAGACGTTTGCCATCGCATTTGTGTGCATACTTGGCTGGGTTCTGTTTGATGTCACCGGCCAGATCAAGGATATTGGTCAATTCATCCATGGAAAGATCCAATGGGTTTAATAAGTGTCTCATAGAGAGTAACTCCTTTCCGATTGTATGACTCGTTTGATTCACGGGTATTATATACCAGAAAGTTGAAAATTGGAAGAGAAAATTAAAACTTCTTTAAAAAAAACGGAAAAACTTGTATTTGCCAAATTCGTATGTTAAGATAAGAATTGTTTGTACAACTAGAAATAGATTGCGATTTTTTTCGTGGTTACGTTGTATATACGAAGAGCAATAAGGTTAATATGAAAGTGAAAGAGAGGGTTTATGGACGACAGGGAAAGAGTAACACCAGATGAATTCAATCCACAAGAACACACAGAAGAGTCCGAGCCACAGGCAGATGAAAAAGTGTCTGAGCCACAGGACGATGCAGATGGATTTCGACCACAGGATCACACGCGTGTGCAAATCGGGGATAATGGAGAGCTGCGTTTTCAAGGACTGACACAGGCAGAGGTAGAAGAACATGTTACAGATGGACAGGTAAATGCCATTCAGGATGCCAGCAACCGGAGCATAAAGGATATTATTCTGGGAAATACGCTGACGTTTTTCAACTTTATTAATATTATATTATTAATATTGGTGCTGTCGGTACACTCTTACAAGAATATGCTGTTCATCTTCATAATAATTGCAAATACGCTGATTGGTATATTTCAAGAGATCAAAGCAAAGATTACTCTTGATAAATTAAAGATTCTGACTGTCAGTCATGCTGATGTGATTCGTGATGGTGTAAAGAAATCAGCAACTGTTTCAGAGCTAGTAAAAGACGATGTTATTTTGCTTAAGAGCGGCGGACAGATTCCGGCGGATGGAGTGATTCTGGACGGAGAGGTGGATGTCAACGAGTCGCTATTGACAGGAGAGTCCGATTCTATTCATAAAACGTGCGGAAGCAAGGTACTTTCAGGAAGTTTTGTTACATCCGGAAAGGCGCTTTGTCTGCTGACAGAAGTAGGTCACGAGTGCTACATGGAAAAGCTTTCCGCAGAGGCAAAGCAATTTAAGCGCTATAAGACAGAATTACAGCGAAACCTTGATACGATCTTGAAGCTGATCAGCATTATCATTGTACCACTTGGCATTGCGTTATTTGCAAAGCAATACTGGATTTCACACAGCACTTACAAACAGGCTGCACTTGATACGGTAGCGGCAGTTCTTGGTATGATTCCTGAGGGATTAGTACTTCTTACCAGTGTAGCACTGGCACTTGGTGCTGTACGTTTGGCAAGACGAAGCACATTGGTGCGTGAGCTGTTTTGCATTGAGACAGTGGCTCGTGTGGATACGCTGTGTCTGGACAAGACAGGAACAATCACAGAAGGTCATCTGTGTGTGCAGGGTGAGGAGGCTGTAAAGGAAGGTGTTGATCTGGAACACCTGATGGGAAGAATGATAGCTGCATTGGGTGATGAGAATGAGACGTTTCAGGCGCTTCGCCAGCATTATAAGAGAAATATATCTGATAACACAAAACTGGTACTTCCGTTCTCCTCAGAGCGTAAATTCAGTGGTGTTGTGTTTGAAGGCGAGGGAACTTACCTGATGGGTGCCTACCAGTTTATTTTCCCGCAGCCAGATCCGGCAGTGCTTGAAAAGATCGCAGAGTATGCGCGTCAGGGACTTAGAGTATTGACAGTAGCGCACAGTAAAAATGAGATGACAGATTACAATCTGGCAGAGGAATTTGAGATTGTAGGATTTGTCTTCATGACAGATGTGATTCGCAAGAATGCACGTGATATTCTCGGCTATTTTGATGAGCAGGGAGTTGATTTAAAGGTTATTTCTGGTGATGATCCAGTGACTGTAGCGGCGATTGCAGCGCGTGCAGGATTAAAGAATGCTGATAAATATATTGATGCGACGACAGTCCATACTGATGAGGAGATGGAGGATGCTATCTTAAAGTATTCGGTATTTGGCCGTGTGACGCCAAAGCAGAAGCAGTTGATGGTAAAATTGTTAAAACAGAATGGGCGAACAGTAGCCATGACAGGAGATGGCGTCAATGATGTATTGGCACTTAAGGATGCGGATGTCAGCATTGCGATGGCATCGGGAAGTGAGGCGGCGAAAAATACAGCTAATCTGGTGCTGTTAAATTCCGACTTTGCATCTTTGCCGCACATTGTAAACGAAGGAAGACGTGTTATTAATAATATCAAGGCAGCAGCTTCTATGTTCCTGATCAAAACCGGCTTCTCAGTATTGACTGCGTTGCTGACAATCATCATTGGGCAGAATTATCCGTTCCAGCCGATTCAGCTTTCAGTTATCAATGGCTGTGCGGTTGCAATTCCGACAATGCTCTTGCAGCTAGAGCCGAATTTCCAGAAAGTCAACAAGCATTTCTTCCGTGAGGTGCTGCGAATGTCGATGCCGGCGGCAATTACGATCACCCTGATGATTACTATCATCAACAATGTCGGTCATTCGTTGGATACATCGCGAGAGATGCTTTCTACTGTATGTGTGCTGGCAACCGGATGGGTCTATTTGATCACTTTGCGTCAGGTATATTCGCCTATGACTGCATACCGCAAGTTCGTCGTATATTTGATGCAGACTGCTTATTTGGTTGCAATGATAATTGGACAGAGCCTGATGGAACTTGTCGGACTGAATTTTACCTGTGTGATTGTTACACTAGCAGCAGTTAACTTTGCACCGATGATTATTGATGTTGCGACAAAGGGCTATGACAAGTTTTTCTACTGGTATGATCATCGCCATGATGTAAAGCCGCCGAAGCCAATCAAGGTAAAGACGAGACATTTCAGAGGCGTGTAAAATAATAATAGAGGAGTGCAGCAGGTTTATACTGCTGCACTTTTCTAGTTTTGCTGAAATCTCTTTTCTGGTAGCTGCAAGGTGGATATCATGCCACACTGCGTATTTTCTACTAAGATTTATTTTGACAGGGATCTGATACAATGTTTGTGACTGCGCAGCAGATGATTGTCTCAGGAAAAATAATTCGTCTCATTGCTATTTACGTAACGATAATTGCCTCGTGAACTGTAATCTGGAGCAACTCGATATCTGCTGATTTACCGGAATAGTGCTTGCATAATGGAGACAAATCATGTATAATGACCAACAGAAACGAAAAAAAATGGAAGGCGTAAGAAGGTTACGTATTATGGAAAAATTTATGAAAAAAGTGACGGCAGTACTAGTAGCAGTGTGCTTTTGCATGCTGTCTGTCGTATCTGTATTTGCACAGCAGGACGGGCCTGATGTCAAAGCAGAGGCATACTGTGTAATAAACAGAAAGGATGGCTCCATTGTTTATTCAAAGAACATGGATGATCGTTATTATCCGGCGAGCATCACAAAGATTATGACAGCACTTGTCACTTTGGAGCACTGTACGAATCTGGATGACACTGTTGTATTCAATGATGAAGTCATGAACTCAATCAGCAGCAACAGTTCTACGCTGAATCCGGTTGCGGTTTTAGGTGAGGAGATGACTGTGCGCGATGCTCTTTTCGGATTGATGCTGAATTCTGCAAATGAGTGCGCAAGTGCGTTGGCTGTCTATACAGCAGGCTCTATTGATGCTTTTGTTGAGATGATGAATGAGAAGGCGCAGGAGCTTGGTGCAGTCAATACGCATTATATGAATGCACATGGACTTGATGATGAGAATCATTATACGACGGCTCATGATATGGCAATCATTTTCGATGCGGCACTGAAGAATGATACATTCCGTTATATTGATTCCAGCGCTACATACACAATTCCAGCTACAAATATGTACGGTGAAAGAACCTGTGCCAGCACAAATCAGCTGATCAATGGCACACTTCAATATGACGGTGTATACGCAGGAAAAACTGGTCACACTGCTATGGCGGGACGTACATTAGTGACGGCGGCTTATCGTGATGGCATGGATTTGATTTGCGTAATAATGAAGTCTGATAATGACAATTTCTACAGCGATACCGAGACACTTTTAGACCATGCATTCTTAAAAGTACAGGGAAATGAGCAGGAGACATATGCAGCGGCGGACGATTATGTTATGGCGCAGAGTGATCTGACATCAGGATTGAATGTCCGTCAGTATCCTAGTACCAACGCACCGCGAATTAGTTCTCTGATGCCAGGTGATGTGGTTCATAGAGTCGGAACATTTGGAAACTGGAGTCAGGTTGAGACGGCAGAGGGCGTGGGTTATGTATCCTCTGAATATTTGATTTTTCAGGATGGATCACCGGTTGGTACTTATGAAGTAGTTAATACATTGACAGAAGATCAAACAGTTGCAGCACCGAATCTGGAATCACAAGGATCAGATGAGTCAGCGGCAGTTAGCAGTGAAGAGGCGTCCGGACAGGAAGAATCAGAGTCACAGGCACCGGCAGAAAATGTGAGTAGTGCAGTGAATTCTGAGGCGGCGAGTCAGAGCGCCTCTTCTGTTGCAGGAACGACAATTCCGGAGCAGACCTACAGTTATCAG
>CAVCPW010000251.1:0-27356 GCA_963604075.1 Anaerovoracaceae bacterium
ATAATACACACATTTACTTGTATGACAGCACAGGAAAGCTAGCTCCATTAAAGGGTGTCAACGTAACTGTTCCGGCAGGAAGCAATTCTGGCAGTACAGGAAATAATGGCAGCGGAAGTGGTGTGCTGTCTATTGCGATTCCATATGTAACAGAGCTGTCTGCAAATGGTTTTCGCGTGACAATTCAGTTTAATGCACCGGCCGGTTATAAAAAAATTGCAACGGCTGTGTGGACCTCCGCGAATGGTCAGGATGATCTTGTATGGCATAATATGACAGTATCTGGCAATACAGCGACCTGCTATATTCCAGTCAGTGAACATAAAAATGAGCATGGCGCTTATGTTGTAAATGCATATGTATTTGAGACCGATACCAAATATGTGCTCCAGGGAATGACTGTTCCAGTACCGTAAAAAATGTGACAGAGCCAGCAGGGACAGGGACACTGCGTCACTTCAGTGCCACTGCCCTTGTTTTTTGTGGCTCACAAGAAAATAAAAGAGAAAAATGGTAAGTAAAACTAGGAAGGAAGCAAAAGAGTAGATGGCGAAAAAACGACGCAGCTGGGAAGAATATCATGAAAAGAAAATGAAAAAAGGCAGATCGGGTGCGCCCGTCATTATCCTTTTGGTGTTGCTGGTGATCGCTTGCGTGGGACTTGGAGTGGTGGCATGGGTATGTCTGCGCCCGGTAACATTGCCGCATGTGCCAGCTAATCAGGCTGATCAGACAAAAGAGCAGCAGGAGTACGAGACATGGAAGGCAACCGAGGCTGCAGCGGATGGCGAGCTCGTGCAGAGTGATGATCCTATCGTGCAGGCAGCAAACTTGAAGGCAATGCAGTATGATTATGACGGAGCAATCGCACAGATTCAGTCTATTTCTGGGTATGCCGACAATGAGACATATGTCAATTGTATTCAAAGCTACGAGAACTTAAAGTCACAGACTGTACAGTGGACTGATTACGACAAGATCACGCACATCTTTTTCCACAGTTTGGTTGTGGATAGTGAACTTGCATTTGACAGCTACAAGAGCAGCGATTACAATCAGGTAATGACCACGATTGATGAATTTAAAGATATTCTGCAGTCTATGTATGATAAAGGCTACGTACTGATCAGTCTGCATAAGATTGCCAAGATGGAGACACAGCCGGATGGCACCGAGCAGATGGTGCAGCAGCCAATCTATCTTCCACGTGGAAAGAAGCCATTTGTGTTGTCTGAGGATGACGTGTGCTATTATGAGTACATGACAGGAACCGGATTCGCGACAAAGCTGTGCCTGGATGAAAATGGCAAAGTAGTAAATGAGTATGTAGAGCGCGATGGAAGCGTGTCTTATGGCTCTTATGATGTGCTGACCGTTCTTGAGGATTTTATTGCCGAGCATCCTGATTTTTCCTATCAGGGTTCAAAGGGAATCCTTGCTTTTACCGGATATGATGGTATTTTAGGTTATCGCACCAGTGATTTCTGGTACAATGATAATTGCGATTACTATATTTCCACTCCGGCAAATGATAAGGAAAAGAGCGAAGATCACACTACGCCAAACTTAAATATCGAGCAGGACAAGCAGACTGCACGCGAAGTCGCTCAGGCAATCCGCGATTTAGGTTGGGAGCTTGCCAGCCATAGCTGGGGGCATTTAAATATGACAAGCACTAGCTACGAGCATTTTGTATGGGATACAGATATGTGGGAGCGGGAGGTCGAATCCATTATCGGAGAGACTGATATCATTTTGTATCCGCTCGGCGCCGATGTTGGAGATTGGAGAGCATCGCAGTATACTTTTGAAAATGAGAAGTTCAAAAAACTCTGGGACGCAGGATTTAGGTATTTCTGCAATGTCGACAGCACCCAGTATTGGCTGCAGTACGGTTCAAATTATATGCGTCAGGGGCGCCGTAACATGGATGGTCAAATGATGTTTAAGCAGATGGTCTATCCGGAAAAGACACTGACAAGTGATCTATTTGACGTATATGATGTATTTGATCGAAACCGTTTGCTGCCAGTAAGTGGTGTCACATTGCCAGACGGCTTTGATTTGCAGGCACTTGCCGATTCACTTGGAATGAGTGATCGTGTGACAAATTGAGCTAGTGGATACGATCAACGCACCACCTTCATAACGTAGAATTATGAAGTCTCCACGCCCATGCGGTACATAGCTCCTATGGACGTGGTACTCTGCCAGATTTGATAGATAATAGAGGAGGAAACAATATATGTATATCATAGCAGGCCTGGGTAATCCAACCACACAATATAAAGGAACAAGACATAATGTTGGCTTCGAGGTAATAGATTATCTTGCTGACAAATATAATATTGATGTAAACACAAAGAAATTCAAAGGTTTAATCGGAACAGGCGTTATTGAGGGACAAAAGATCGTTCTCGTAAAGCCACAGACATTTATGAATTTAAGCGGTGAATGTCTTCAGGAAGTCATGAGCTACTACAAGACTGACATATCTGAGCTGATTGTTGTGTATGATGATATTAACTTAGATCCGGGTCAGCTTCGTGTGCGCGGCAAGGGAAGCGCAGGCGGTCACAATGGTATGAAAAATATCATCCTGCATTGCAATTCCCAGGACTTCCCGAGAGTGCGCGTTGGCATCGGAGCCAAGCCGTCCAAGATGGATCTCGCCGACTTTGTACTCAGCCATTTTCAAGGGGAGGAAAAACAGGCAATGGAGGAAGGATACAAGGAGGCAGCGGATGCAGTTTGCTCATTAATGAATGATGGACTTGAGGCGACAATGAACCACTATAATCAGAAAAAAGCAAAATAATAATTAGCAAGCCAACGAAACAATCACTAAGTGGCGTTTTGAAAGAGAAATTATTAAGGAGGGTCAATCGTGGGTATTTTTGCAAATCCGCTGACAGACCTGCTGGAGTACGAGGACTTTTCACGTGATTTCTTAAAGGGAACCGATCCAGTAGGCATGACGGGCTGCATAGACTCTGAGAAGGTGCATCTGATGAGCACCTTCCTTAATCAGAATAAGGTGCAGCTCGTTGTGACATATAATGAACAGCGTGCAAGGGAAATCGAAGAGGATTATAAATTATTCTGCAGTCAGGTCTATGTGATACCACCGCGTGACCTGATCTTTTTTAATGCAGATTTGCAGGGAAAAGTCATCATTGCGGAGCGCATGAAGGCTTTTAAGGCATTGTATCAAAACAAGGCAGAGGTCATCATCACGACAATTGATGCATTAATGAGCGTCGCGGTGCCATTTGAGCAACTGATGGGAACAGTAATCGAATTGAAGGAGGGCAGCGAGCTTGATTTAGAAAAGCTTAAAACCAGCCTGACCGTGATGGGCTATGAGCGTGTCGGTCGTGTCGAAGAGCCGGGTCAGTTTACAGTTCATGGCGGCATTGCCGATATCTATCCGCTGACATCTGACGTGCCGGTTAGAATCGAATTGTGGGGCGATGAAATTGATACAATCCGTTTGTTTGAGCCGCAGAGTCAGCGCTCCATGGATCAGCTAGAAGAAGTCACAATCTTTCCGGCAGCAGAGGTGATTGCGGATAGTACGACTCGCAAACGCGCAGCAGAGGCGATTCAAAAAGAGCTTGAGATACAGGTCGCTGTCTTTAAGAAAGCAAAGGAAGGTGACAAGGCAAAGCGTCTTCACGAGGAGACAAATCGAATGCTTGAGGCACTCACCGAGGACGTAGTATTAGAGGCACCGGACAGCTTCATTCGATATTTTTATCCGAGAGCCGGAGTACTTTCTGATTACTTTGATGAGAGGAAAACGCTTGTTTTTATCGATGAGCCGATGCGCTTAACAGAGCGTGGTGACGGCGTTCAGGCAGAGTTTGAGGAGAGCATGAAAAATCGTCTCGAACAGGGCTTCCTTTTGCCGGGTCAGACAAATCTTTTAACACCGGCAAAGCATGTGCTAGCTGCCTTTGAGCACGGTCAGGTTGCCGCGCTGTCTGCACTCGACAGCAGACTGAGTGATTTTACTGTGTTAAACAGCTATGCGATAAACGTTCAGAACATGAATACATACCGCGAAGGATTTGAACTTTTGATAAAAGATCTAACCAGATGGAAAAAGGAAAAATACCGTATCGTATTGCTGTGTCCATCCCGTACCCGTGGAAACCGTATTGTCAGCCAGCTGCTTGAGTATGATCTGCTCGCATATTACAGTGAGGACGAGGATAAGCAGGTAAATCCAGGCGAGATTATGGTAACCTACGGAAATCTACACCGGGGCTTCCTATATCCGATGCTGAAGTTTGCTGTCATCACAGAGAGCGATATCTTTGGCGTCAAAAAAAAGAAAAAAGAAAAGAAAAGCCGTTATCAGGGTCAGAGAATTAGTGATTTTTCGCAGCTGAAGCCAGGCGATTATGTTGTGCATGAAAATTATGGTCTTGGCATTTACCGAGGAACTGAGCGTCAGGTCGTGGACAAGGTGACAAAGGATTACATTAAGATCGAGTATGGCGACGGTGGAAAGCTGTATTTTCCGGTTACACAGCTTCACATGATTCAAAAATATGCAGATGCAGAGTCCAGACAGCCTAAACTCAACAAATTAAGCGGCCAGGAGTGGACGAAGACAAAAAGTCGTGTGCAGAAAGCAGTTTCTAACATTGCAAAAGAACTTGTCGAGCTGTATGCGGCGCGACAGAACGGTCACGGCTACCAGTACGGGCCAGATACCGTATGGCAAAAAGAATTTGAGGAGCTTGTCCCGTTTGAAGAGACCTCAGATCAGCTTGCTGCGATTGATGCGACAAAGGCAGACATGGAAAGCACAAAGATCATGGATCGTCTTGTCTGCGGTGATGTTGGCTATGGCAAGACAGAGGTGGCAATTCGAGCTGCGTTCAAGGCAGTACAGGACAGCAAGCAGGTCGTATTTCTTGTGCCAACCACTATTCTTGCGCAGCAACACTATAACACATTCGTCGAGCGCATGAAGGATTATCCGATTCGAATCGAATTGCTGTCGCGCTTTCGTACATCCGCACAGGTCAAGGCATCGCTTGACCGCGTGAAAAAAGGTCTTGCTGATATTGTCATCGGAACGCATCGCGTTTTATCAAAGGACGTTATTTTTAAAGATCTGGGACTGCTTATTATCGATGAGGAGCAGCGATTTGGAGTCGCTCATAAAGAAAAGATCAAGCAGCTAAAGAAAGATGTCGACGTGCTGACACTTACAGCAACGCCGATTCCGCGAACACTTCACATGAGCATGATTGGTGTGCGTGATATGAGCGTACTCGAGGAGGCACCATATGAGAGACATCCGATTCAAACATACGTTATGGAGATGAATTGGGAGATGGTGCGCGAAGCAATGAACCGCGAACTTGCCAGAGATGGGCAGGTCTACTACGTATATAATCGTGTAAAGGATATTGACCAGATTACGGCACAGATTGCAAAGCTCGTACCGGATGCAAATGTCGCATTTGCGCACGGCCAGATGCCAGAGCGTCATCTTGAGCAGATCATGATGGACTTTGTTAATGGCGATATTGATGTGCTTGTCTCCACGACAATTATCGAGACTGGATTGAATATTCCAAATGTCAATACCATCATCATTCACGATTCTGACCGCTATGGACTCGCACAGCTTTATCAGTTAAGAGGCCGTGTCGGGCGCTCGAACCGCACTTCATACGCCTTTATCATGTACCAGCGAAACAAAATCCTAAAGGAGGATGCCGAAAAGCGTCTTCAGGCGATTCGTGAGTATACAGATCTAGGCTCTGGTATCAAGATTGCAATGCGTGATCTCGAGATTCGTGGTGCCGGAAATCTGCTTGGCAGCGAGCAGCACGGTCATATGGAGGCTGTCGGCTACGATCTTTACTGCAAAATGTTAAATATGGCAGTAAAGAAAGAGAAAGGTGAACTTGAGATGGAGGAAACATTTGAGACCACAGTGGATATTCCAATCAGCGCCTACATTCCGGACAGCTATATCCGCAGCGAGGCAGAGCGCATGGAGATTTACAAGCGCATTGCTGCAGTCGAGAACGAGGAAGAGTCGATGGATATGATTGACGAGCTGATTGACCGTTTTGGTACGGTTCCAAAGTCGGTGACTAACCTGCTTGAGGTTTCTATCCTGCGCACCGAAGCCCATTCCCTCTATATTAAAGAAATCAAGGCGTCACAGGCCGAGGTTCGCCTGTTCATGCATCCACGGGCGAAATTTGACACAATGCGCGTGCCGGAACTGATCGCATCCTACCGTGGTGCGCTTCGCCTGCTCGACAAGGATAATCCATATTTTTTGCTGCGTGCAGGAGATGGCGCAGTGAAAGAAAAAACGCTTAACTTGAAAATTTTAAAAAATCTGTTAAGCGAAATAAAAAAGTTGATTGTTTCTTAAAATCATGCTAAGATAATGAAGATAAAGAAATAGGAAACAGGCAAAAGCCTGAGTGAGGTATTTTAGATGAATCGTTTTATGAAGTATGCAGCAGCAGCGCTCGCAGCAGCTACTGCCATTAGTACATTAGGCGGATGCGAACAGTTAGAGCAGAAAAACGCGGAGGAAACTGTTGCTGTAACATTCGGCGATACCAATATTATGCTGGATGAGGTTACTTATATGATACGTGCTATGGAGTATACCTATGAGTCCTATTTCGGCTCTAACATTTGTAGCAATGATATGGGCGATGGTTCTGGTATGACCGTTGGCGATTATATTAAACAGACGTCTTTGTCACAGCTTCGTCAGACACTTGTATTAAACGAGTATGCAGAGCAGAATGGTATCGAGTTAAGTGATGATCAGAAGACCATGGTTGACGAGGCTATTGAAAAGCTGAAGGAAGAGAATGAGGAGTACTTGGAAGCTATCGGTGCAACAGATGAGCTGCTTGAGAAGACATATACCGAGAATGCCATTGCAAATCTTGTTTATCTGGATCTTGTTGCCGATGTAGATACAACTGTTGGTGATGATGAGTTCCTTCGTAAGAAAATTGCATATGTAAAGCTGACTCCGAGTGAGCTGACTGAGACCACAGCAGAGGAAAGCACCACTGTAACAGAAAATGAGAGCGGCTCTGATGAGGAGTCCTCCAGCGAAGAGAATTCTGAGTCAGGTTTTGATGAGGCATCCAGTGAGAATGTATCCAGCGAAGTAGACAGCACTGAAGAGTCTTCTACTGAGAAAGAGATGGAAACCAGCACTGAGGCAGAGACAAAGAGCGTTTCTGATACAGAGGCTATTGCAGAAGTCGAGAGTAATAGCGAAAGTGATACCGAAGTTTCAAACGGTTCTGAGGAATCCACCGAGGCTGAAACATTATCCGAGGAAGAACAGGAACGTTTGGATGCAATGAACGCAGCCGCAGATAAGATTCTTGAGGAATTTGAGGCTGGAAGTGATGCGGCAGACATTGTAAGCAACTATCAGAATGACAGTCACTTTACTGCAACCAATTCCGAGATCTCCATCAGCGAGGAAGGAACCGCCGTATATAATGCAGTTGCATGGGCACTGTCCACTGATGAGTGTACTATTTACAACAGTGATGACGGCAGCATCTATATTATCCGCTGCTTAGATGACAATGATGAAGAAGCTCGTCAGAGTGCTATTGATTCTGAGATCGAGAGCAGAAAGACCACTCTGTTTGAGGAGAAGTACAGCGAGATTCAGGAGGCTTCTTCCAAGTTTAAGGTTGATGAGGATGTAATTGACACGATCCGCTTTACCACTCCGGTTTATGTTGAACCGACTGAGGAGGATACCACTGAGGCAGGCAGTGAGGATGCATCCGAGGAAGCTTCTTCAAAAGAGCCATCTTCTGAGAACGGATCTGAGTCTTCATCTGAAGAAGCTGCAGAGGAAAGTACTGAATCTGAGAGCAAATCAGAGGAAGAAAGCACTTCTGAGGCCGAAACAAAGTAAGGCTAGCTAAAGCATTAGATTATAAAAGGTAAAGGCGGGGGAACAGTAAAAAATACTGTTTTCCCGCTTTTTGGGGGCTTATAGAGCTTTTTTACGCGAAAAAGGTGGATATCTGCGAATGCTTTATTGCAGTTTCTATTGACACAGTGTAATAATTTTGTTATAATGCTTTTTGAAGTGTAATAATTTTGTAATATTTATTAATAATTCGCTCGTCGATCTATATGACGATTTTGCGGATGGCGCGAGTAAATTGTGATAGATGTTATTAGTGGAAAGCGAGGGAGTGCAAGCTTACTCGCTCGCAGATAAGGAATAAGAGAAGATTTAAGAAAGGCTTGGTATATATGAAGATCAAAGGAAACAGATTTGTTACGTCAATTTTAGCAGCGTCTATGCTGTCTGGTATGTGCGTTATTCCGGCATCTGCTGGTGAACTCGAAGGTGATAGCGCAGTCGCAGGCATGGCTGTTACATTGAATAACTACTACGCAGGAGAGGAAACTCCAGATGAAAGTATTCTGGATTATCTTGTTCCGTTGGCGCAGGCATCATCTGAGAGTGAGACAGAGACTGAAGAGCCAAGAACCGTTATGGCTGCTACTGTTGACATTAATTCCGATGCTTCTAATGTAGGTTTGGTCAGCGCAGCAGGTTATTTGAATGTGCGTGAGCAGCCGTCTACTGACAGTGTGGCAGTTGGAAGACTTTTCAGCAATTGCCAGGTTACAATTTTGAGCTCCGTAAATAACAGCGAGGGCAGTTGGTATCAAATCACCTGTGGCGATGTTGAGGGTTATGTAAGTGCATCTTATGTACTTGTAGGTACAGCAGCAAAAAATGCTGAGGACAACATTCAGAACCGTTATGCAGTAATCACTGCAGATCAGTTAAATGTTCGCGACAGCGCATCTGAGAGTGCAAATGTCGTTGGAACCGTTTATAAAGATGAAGAGTACGCAATCATCGAGGAACAGGGCGATTTCGTAAAGATCCATATTGCAAATGATGAAGTTGGATATGTCTCTAAGTCAGGTATTACCATCAAGACACAGTTCGCACAGGCTCAGAAGGTTGATGATGAGTTTGTATCTCAGGAGTTAGAGAATTACATGATTGATATCAACTACTCCAGAAATGTATATGAGCAGGCGATGGCAGAGGGTACCGGTGAGGGATATTATCGTGCATATTCCGCAATCGTTTATGCAGCAGAGCTTCTTGGCTATTATAGTGAGTTTGCATCTGATTCAGGTCTGACGGAGCTTGCAGAAGCTTCCAAGCAGGAGCAGGAGAGCGCACTTGCACTTGCAGATGCAGCTTATAAGCTTGCAGACGAGTCAGGATACTTTACTCAGGTTGCTGAGTCTGTTGCAGCCAGTGAAGCAACAACTACAGATGCTTCTGTACAGTCATCTGCAGATGCTTCTGCAAGCGCAGATGGAAATGCAGACACAGCAAATGGAAACGGTACAGGAGATGGTGCAGCATCGAGCAGTGCAGCTTCCGATGACACCATTAGCGTTGAGGTTCCGACTGTTGCATCTGTTACAGGTATTGAGGCTTGCTATCAGGGCGGCACCAAGTATGTAGGAGATGTCATCTACACCGCAGAGCTGTTCGTAAGAGTAAGCTACAGCGATGGCACTGTTAAGGATGTCTACGATGGATGGTATTCTCCGCAGGTAGGTATGACCTTAAAGCAGGAAGGATATAATGTCGTAACTATGTACTATGGTGACTTCAGTTCTAACCTTGAAGTATATGCAAATCCGGCACCAACCCAGCCGGAAACCCAGCCAGAGACCCAGCCTCAGCAGTCATCAAGTGCAACTGGTCAGGCTATTGCCGACTACGCATTGCAGTGGGTAGGACAGTGTAACTACGTATGGGGCGGCACCAACCTGACACAGGGCGGTGGTGTTGACTGTTCCGGATTTACTATGAATGTATATGCAGCATTCGGAATCAGCCTTCCACACTACTCAGGTTCACAGCTTAACTATGGACAGGCTATATCTTACGAGCAGCTGCAGCCAGGTGATCTGATCTGCTTTAGCGGTCATGTGGGTATTTACATTGGCGGTGGAATGATGGTTCATGCGGCAAGTGAGACAAGAGGTATCGTAGTAGATAATGTATTCTACAATAAGCAGCCGATTGGATATCGCCGTCTTGTATAATCATTCAATTGTATAAAACAATATAGAACAATAAAAGCAATACAATGTAGAGCAGTACAAGGGAGTCAATGATATTCGTAATCTGCTTCGCTACTTGCTCATATAAAAGCGGCACTATGTGCTCTTGCATTTTATAAAATATTTGAGACCGTCTGTCAGAGTTGACAGGCGGTCTCTTTTTCGTGTATGATATCAGTAGGAAATTAACACTCATGATTAGCATTAATTAGGAAAGAAGGGTAAGAGCGCATGAGACGTGATAAAGTCAATTATTATTTGGATTTGGCAGAGATTGTATCCCAACGGGGAACGTGCCTTAGACGCCGCTATGGCGCCGTTATCGTAAAAAATGATGAGGTGGTATCAACTGGCTATGTTGGTTCCCCGCGAGGACGTAAAAACTGTACTGACTTAGGTGTCTGTATACGTCAGCAGCTAAAGATTCCGAGAGGTGAGCGCTATGAGCTGTGCAGAAGCGTTCATGCCGAGGCCAATGCCATTATCAGTGCCTCTAGAGACCAGATGATTGGAAGCTCTCTGTACCTGACAGGAGTTGAGGCAAATACAGGTGAGTACGTAAAAAATTCCAACAGCTGCTCCATGTGCAAGCGTATGATCATCAACGCAGGTATCGAGACGGTTTATGTTCGCGACGATAAGGATCACTACCGAGTGGTAAAGGTTGCGGACTGGATTGAGAATGATGAATCATTGGAGGGAACCTTCGGATACTAAATTCGGCTAATTTTATCTTGATTTTCGATAGGCGGTCATATATAATTAAGAATGGTGTCCGTGTGGCGATTTTTATGTACAAAAAAAGCCATTAAATCCCAATAGGTAAGAACGCCTTTGCTTCTAAAGCAGTGGACGAATTGCTAGAAAACTTAACGGCAGTGGTGGGCAGAGAAAAATCGGTATCCTCTACTGACATGAGGCAGACGAACTAATTTCAATATGTCAGACTCTGCGAAAATACCGACTGAGAATTGAAATAAATGTCTGTGTGAGAATGTCACAACAACAGGAAGGAAAAGACAAATGATACATCAGCAATACGAAGTAGATGACCATCTTCATGAAGAATGCGGTGTCTTCGGCATTTATGACATGGATGGCAATGACGTTGCGTCGACTATTTATTATGGTCTTTTTGCTCTGCAGCACAGAGGTCAGGAGAGCTGTGGTATTGCAGTCAGCGATACGAACGGTCCCAAAGGACTTGTACTGAGCCACAAAGGAATGGGCCTTTGCAACGAGGTATTTACCCCGGAAGACTTAGAGTCAATGAAAGGAAACATCGGTGTGGGTCACACAAGATACTCGACGGCAGGAAGTTCTACGAGAGAGAACGCGCAGCCACTTGTATTAAACTACATCAAGGGAACACTTGGCATGGCACATAACGGCAACTTAATCAACACGCCGCAGCTGCGTCAGGAGCTTGCAAGAACCGGTGCAATTTTTCAGACGACAATCGACTCTGAGGTAATCGCATATATGATTGCAAGAGCCAGAGTGGAACAGCCTACCGTGCAGGCAGCTGTTGCTGAGGCCATGAAAAAAATTAAGGGAGCGTATTCACTTGTCGTTATGAGTCCGCGAAAGCTGATTGGCGCAAGAGACCCGTATGGATTCCGTCCGCTGTGTATTGGAAAACGCGGCAATGCTTACATACTGGCATCCGAGACATGTGCACTTGACACCATTGGTGCTGAATTTGTCCGTGACGTAGAGCCGGGCGAAATCGTCACCATCACACAAAAAGGAATTGAATCAAATCGCAGCATGTGCATCCCAAAGGAGCAACATGCAAGATGTATTTTTGAATATATTTATTTCGCGCGTCCAGACGCATATATCGACGGTGTGAGCGTTTATGAGAGTCGTTTGATCGCTGGCCGTTCGTTAGCTAAATACCATCCAGTCGATGCCGATCTGGTTGTTGGTGTACCGGAGTCTGGTAATGTCGCAGCTATGGGTTATGCGATGGAGAGCGGTATTCCATACGGCATGGCATTTGTAAAGAATAGCTATGTCGGACGTACTTTCATAAAGCCAAAGCAAAGCAGCCGTGAGTCGAGTGTGCGCGTTAAATTAAACGTGCTGACTGAGGCCGTAAGAGGAAAGCGCATTATCATGATTGATGACTCAATCGTGCGAGGAACTACGAGCGACCGCATTGTAAATATGCTGCGTGAGGCTGGTGCAAAGGAAGTTCACGTAAGAATTTCTTCTCCGCCATTTAAGCATCCATGTTATTTTGGAACAGATATTCCGTCGGAGGATCAGCTGATCGCACACAACAGAAACGTCGATGATATCTGTAAGATTATCGGAGCCGATTCTCTGGCATACTTAGATGAGGAATGTCTGATTGAGATGTCAAAAGGACTTGGCATCTGCACCGGTTGCTTCAATGGCAAGTATCCGCTGGATCCGCCGACAGAGGATATCCGCGGCGAATATCAGAAATAAGAGATCAGAAATAATAGAAAGGTGGTTTACTATGGCAACAGACCGTTACACAAGCCCGCTTTCCGAGCGCTATGCTAGCAAGGAAATGCAGTATATTTTTTCACAGGATAAGAAGTTTACCACATGGAGAAAGCTTTGGATCGCACTTGCAGAGAGCGAGAAGGAGCTGGGATTAAATATCACAGACGAGCAGATTGCAGAGCTCAAGGAGCATCAGAATGACATCAATTATGATGTTGCAAAGGCAAGAGAGAAAGAAGTTCGTCATGACGTTATGTCTCATGTATACGCATATGGTGTACAGTGTCCGAAGGCAAAGGGTATCATTCATCTGGGTGCAACCAGCTGCTATGTAGGCGACAACACTGACATGATCATCATGCGCGAGGGTCTTGAGCTTGTTAAGAAGAAGTTAGTCAATGTCATTGCTGAGCTGTCCAAGTTTGCAGACCGCTATAAGGCACTTCCGACACTGGCATTTACCCATTTCCAGCCGGCACAGCCGACCACAGTTGGCAAGCGTGCGACACTTTGGATGATGGATCTGGTGCAGGACTATGAGGATATCTGCTATGTCATTGGTTCTTTAAAGCTACTTGGATCTAAGGGAACTACCGGTACACAGGCATCTTTCATGGAGCTGTTTGACGGTGACCACGACAAGATCCGTAAGCTAGATCAGATGATTGCAGACAAGATGGGATTTTCAGGTGTGTATCCGGTTTCAGGACAGACATATTCCCGTAAGGTGGATAGTCGTGTGTTAAACGTGCTGGCTGGCATTGCAATGAGCGCACACAAGTTTACAAATGATGTGCGTCTATTACAGCACTTAAAGGAGGTTGAGGAGCCATTTGAGAAGCATCAGATTGGTTCTTCCGCAATGGCATACAAGAGAAATCCGATGAGAAGTGAGCGTATTGCGTCCTTGGCAGATTATGTGATCTCTGATGCGATGAATCCGATGCTTGTTGCTTCTACTCAGTGGTTCGAGCGTACACTGGACGATTCCGCAAACAAGCGAATCAGCATTCCGGAGGGCTTCCTTGCAATCGATGGCATTTTGGATCTTTACCTGAATATCGTAGATGGTATGGTTGTCTATGAGAAGGTTATCCATAAGCATCTGATGGCAGAGCTTCCATTTATGGCAACCGAGAATATCATGATGGATGCGGTAAAGGAAGGCGGCGACCGTCAGGAGCTTCACGAGAAGATCCGTCAGCTGTCTATGGAGGCTGGACGCAACGTTAAGGTCAATGGTTTGGATAATAACCTGCTTGATCTGATTGCAGCAGATGACACATTCCATCTGACAAAGGAGCAGCTGCAGGACTGCATGAAGCCGGAGCGCTATACTGGACGCGCAAAGGAGCAGGTAGAGGACTTCTTACGAGATGTCGTTTCTCCGATTCTCGAGGAAAACAAAAAAGACCTCGGCATGACAGCAGAGATCAACGTATAATGCATAATGCAGAATTTCAGCGTATTCTATCTTTGGAATGCGCTTGAAGTGGTTTGCGTACTTATGATATTATACGAATGTTTTATAAGAAAGGTTAGGTAACGAATATGGCAAGAGCAATTGTAGGCGCCAACTGGGGCGACGAGGGCAAAGGTAAAATCACGGATATGTTAGCACAGGAGTCTGACATTGTAATCCGTTTTCAGGGCGGAAGCAACGCCGGACATACAATCATCAACAATTACGGAAGATTTGCAATGCATCTTCTTCCATCCGGTGTATTTTCACAGCACACTGTAAATATCATTGGAAACGGCGTAGCACTGAACATTCCATATTTTGTAAAGGAGTTAAACAGCTTAGTCGAGCAGGGCGTTCCGAAGCCGCACATCTTAGTTTCAGATCGTGCACAGATTCTGATGCCATATCATGTAGCACTGGATACCTATGAGGAAGAGCGTCTGGCTGGAAAGTCCTTCGGTTCCACACGTTCCGGTATTGCTCCATTTTATTCCGACAAGTACGCAAAGATCGGCTTCCAGGTAAGCGAGCTGTTTGGAAACATGGATGAGTTAAAGGATAAGTGCGAGCGCGTTTGCACTTTAAAGAACGTAATGCTTGTTCATCTGTACCACAAAGAGCCATTAAAGGCTGAGGATATCTTTAACACTCTGATGGAGTATAAGGAAATGATCGCTCCTTATGTAGCAGATACAGGTCTGTACCTGCATCAGGCAATCAAGGAAGGCAAGAAGATCCTGTTAGAGGGACAGTTGGGAACCTTAAAGGATCCAGATCACGGAATCTACCCGATGGTAACTTCTTCATCACCACTGGCTGCATACGGTGCAATCGGCGCTGGTATTCCGCCATATGAGATCAAGGAGATCACTACTGTTGCAAAGGCATACTCCAGTGCAGTAGGTGCAGGTGCATTTGTCAGCGAGATTTTTGGCGAGGAGGCTGATGAGCTTCGTAAGCGCGGCGGTGATAAGGGTGAGTTTGGTGCAACTACAGGCCGTCCGAGACGTGTTGGCTGGTTCGATGCAGTTGCAACCAGATATGGATGCCGTATGCAGGGCGCAACTGATGTTGCTCTGACCGTTCTTGACCCACTTGGCTACTTAAAGGAGATTCCAATGTGCGTAGGTTATGAGATCGACGGTGTTGTAACAAAGGATTTCCCAACTACCCAGAAGCTTGAGAAGGCAAAGCCGGTATACAAGGTAATGCCAGGTTGGAACTGCGATATCCGCGGAATCCGTAAGATTGAGGATCTGCCGCAGGCTTGCCAGGATTACATCGATGCCATCGAGCAGGAGATTCAGGTTCCAATCACACTTGTATCCAACGGACCGGGAAGAGATGAAATCATCAAGAGAGAGACCAAATTAAAGTAATCGAAAAAATATTGGTGAAATTTGTCAGAAAACAGGCGGGGACTCATTTCCCCGCCTGTTTTTGATTACAGTTAATATTGGATGGATTGGCTATTAAGGAATCGTCGGAAAAAACAATTCTGTAATTTCTTCCTGTTTCATCCATTGGATGGATTAGCTATTAAGAAACCGTCGAAAAGGCAAAACGCACATTCCTTTATACGGTTATTTATTTTGTAGAGTCGCATTCAAGAACAATTACTTCGCAGCTGTCAAGCGTGAAAGTTTCTTGTTGTGTCAATGTGGTGCGTTGTTCCTTGCTCTTATTTGAAAGAAGGATGCGTGTTACCGGGTGCTCAAAAGTAACAGTAACTGGTTCTTTTCCAAAGTTTGCGGCAACGAGAATGCACTTATCGTTTTGTGCTTTTCTATAGAAAGCCATGATACTTTCTGTGTCATCATAAACAGGCGCAAATTCACCGTAGGTAAAAACTTCCTTATATTCGGCTGATTTGCGAAGGGCAACAAGCTTGCGGTAATAGTTTAATACAGAATCTGCGTCATCTTCCTGACTCTTTACATTGATATTGACATAGTTACTGTTTACCTTCAGCCATGGAGTACCAGTTGTAAATCCTGCATTCTTGCCGTCTGTCCACTGCATTGGTGTTCTGGCATTGTCGCGGCTCATTTTGCTGCAGGCTTCGAGAGCAGCGTCGTCGCTCAAGCCAGCTTCTTTTGCAACCTGATACTGATCTTTTGTGCTGATGTCGTCAAATTCGGAGATGCTGTTCCACTTGGTATTCTGCATACCGATTTCCTGTCCCTGATAGATGAATGGGATTCCGCGAAGTAAGATATTGACTGTGCCGAGTGCTTTGATGCCGTCCGGTGTGCGGGCATATGCCGGCAGGAAACGGGAAACACCGCGCGGCTCATCATGATTTTCAATAATATTGGCTTCCAAACCATATTTCTGGATGTGAAGCTGAGAGTCAATTATGGTTTTTCTCCAGTCCTTAAAGTCAATGTCGGGTGCATCGTACCAGCCGTGTTCGCCATCACTTAAGCAGGACGCACTGAAATCAAAGATGGTGGAGAAGTGGCCATTATCTCCGATGAAATCACCTAATTCGTCATCCTTCATATTGAAGACTTCGGCAACAGTGAACGCATCATACTTTTCAAAGGTATGTTTTTTCATATCCTCCAGATAATCGCCAATGCCGTTTACGTGCTGCACCATCTTCCAGCAGCTTGCCAGTCCGTCATCGGCGTCAGGCTCAAAATCAGGGAAGGTCAAATCCTTCTTAATATTGATGATAGCGTCAATTCTAAATCCGCCAAGTCCTTTTTCCAGCCACCAGTTAATCATGTCGTAGAGCTTTTGGCGAAGCACTGGATTTTCCCAGTTTAAGTCCGGCTGCTCTTTGGCAAACATGTGGAGATAATATTTATTTGTTCCAGGAACCGGTTCCCAGCAGCTGCCGCCAAAATAGGAGCGGTAATTGCTTGGTGGATTGCCATTCTTGCCATCACGGAAAAAGAAATAGTCGGCATACTCGCCATCAGGGTCTGCGAGTGCCTTCTGAAACCATTCATGCTTGTCCGAGCAGTGGTTGATGACAAGATCCATGATGATGAACATGCCGCGTTTTTTTGTCTCAGCAAGCAGCTTGTCAAATTCTTCCATGGTACCAAATTCTTCAGCAATCGCGTAGTAATCAGATATGTCGTACCCCTGATCAACAAATGGAGACTTGTAGATTGGAGAAAGCCAGATGATATCGATGCCAAGCTCCTTTAAGTAGTCCAGCTTGGAGATGATACCTTGTAAGTCACCAATGCCATCGCCATTTGTATCAAGAAAACTTTTTGGGTAAATCTGGTAGGCAACCTTGTCGTGCCACCATTTCTTCTTTAAATTTGTCGTGCAAATCATAATGAACCTCACTTGATATAAGATTAAAAATGTATTAATATGGAACGTATATTGGTATAATATGTATTGATATATTATGCATAAGTATAACGAGCATAGATATACAACATGTATTATGTTGCTATTATAGAGCGCAACAATTGATTTTTCTTGCAATATTTTTTCAATATATAACACGATTCTGCTATTTTGGGATACATACGAAGGGAGACAATGCAGTCACATGAAGAAGCTGTATTCGTTGGCATTGGAGCAAAAAGAAATGGCAAGACATGGTGAAGCATTATTTCCCATGCAAAAATATATTACAACGCTGAATCTAAGTGATCCGGTGGTGACAACGCACTGGCATGAGGAAGCCGAGCTGACACTAGTGACGTCGGGGTGCGGCCTGTATCAGATTGATTTGGTAGATTATGAGGTGAAGGAGGGCGATATTCTTTTTGTATCACCGCTTCTTCTTCATAGCGTTTCGCTCCTTCAGGGGAGGGAGATGATTTCAGAGACGTATGTATTTCATTTGAATTTTTTAGGTGGAAATTCAGCGGATGTCTGTTCTACGCGCTATTTTGTGCCGATTATGAACCACGAAATTTCATTGCCATGTCTAATTACACCAGAGCACCCGGCATATGTGTCGATTCGAAGGATTTTTAATCAGATTGCATCGCTTTATAATGAGGAGATGCCAGGATATGAGCTGGCATTGAAATCCCTATTTTTACAGGTTATTTTTTTATTATTGCAATATAGCGAAAAGCACACGTCACCGGACGATGGAACTCTATCAGATAAGCTGAGAAATGTGTTGGACTACATTGAAGTACATTATGCACAGGTAATAGCAGTGGAGCAGTTAGCAAAGATATGTTGCTTTAGTGAATATCATTTTATGCGCTTTTTTAAGAAACATATGAACCAGACATGCGTTGAATATATCAATAACGTGCGTCTGGAGAAGGCAGTGGAACTGTTTGAACAGGGAAACACGTCGATTATGGACGTCTCTCTGTCAGTGGGATTTCATAATCTGTCTTATTTTCACCGCGCCTTTAAAAAGAAATATGGTATGACACCGCGAAGCTTTATAAAAGTGTTAAAGTGAATAGCAAATGGAACAATAAATTAGATAGAAAGTAGAGCAGAAAATTGAATAAAAGAAGAAGTGGAAAAAGAAATGGAAAGTGATCGTTAAGTAAAGGCTAGAAAATGTGGATAAAATTGTGCAAAATATGGAAATTGACCAGAAGCCCCAAAAAACACAAAAAAGCACTTACACTAATAAGAAATTTATGTTACAATAGCGCAGCAATGAAAATAGAATATGGTTGTAATGATTTAGTATTTAGATATTTAGATAAATTTGATTTTTAAATTTTCTTTTTTCTTTTGCTGAGTTGATTATATTGGAAACGCACAATCCCTTTCAGATGATATGGATGATAACGAACAACACATGACAATTAATTGCCATTTTGTTTTAGTACCAATTATCATCATATTACATGGAGGGGATTTTTATGCCAAAAAACAAATTTCAGGATGCTATTTTTACACTTATCATGGCGACTATTATGGTCTATGGAATGATTGTTTACAACGTTGCGCTGAATATGGGCGGCGTGAGCGCAGAAACATTTGTCGCTGCGCTTCACGAGATGCCGATTATGGTTCCGGTTGCTTTCATTTTAGAGTTTTTCGTAGTCGGAAAGATTGCGAGAATGCTTGCATTTACTGTAATGCGCCCGGATGATCGTCCGCAGTTCATTACATATGCGATTTCAATATGCATATGCTGCATCATGTGTCCGATTATGAGCCTGATTGCAACCATTCTTTTTAAGGATACAAAGAATTTTTCAACATGGGTAGAGACATGGGCAATGAATTTCCCTATGGCAATTCTGTATCAAATGTTTTATTGCGGTCCGCTTGTGCGCTTGATTTTCCGTACAATTTTTAGAGAGAAAAAATAAATAAAAAGGGGCTGCCGCATGTTAGTGCGACAGCCCCTAGTTTACGAATGGAAAAGTGGTTTCGAGATCTGTCGGTTGTTGTGGTCAAGTCTTTTTGTAACACTTGTGGCTAAATTTTTTTGAGGATTGGTTCATTCGTTCACAGATTTGATAAGGAAGCCCCGCTCCCTTTAGTGGTGGGAGTAATTGACCAGAGTTCTATCGAACTGTATTCTTAAGTTTGTAAACAGTAGAAATCCAGTTTCCTAACATTTGACAGTTGACTTCTTTTGGAAAACTGATATAATAAACATTGACTGAGAAGATGTGTAAGTAGTCTGTACCCACCGGGATTCCAGAGAGGCCGCATAACCTGCTGAGAGTGTTGCCAGCCGCATACAGATGAATTTCAGCATTGGAGTCTTCCGTGAAAATTTTGTTTTGATTTATTTTCGCTTTCGAGTCATTCGGATTGTGTGAATTTGTTATTGTATTGTTGTTCAGATGACATAATAAACAGACAAAAGCTAAGCGGATGCAGCTGCTGCATTATGGCAGATCAAGTGCGGATTGTATATGAGTCGATGAGTGCGATTTGAATGTAATTTGGATACGATTTAAATGTGATTTGAATGCAATTGATTCAGTGAAGTTTTACAGTCCGAACATGGGTGGTACCGCGGATTTATTCGTCCCATAAAGGTTTTTGAGAAAAAGCTTTTATGGGACTTTTTATTTTGTATTTGTTCGTCCCATAGAAAAAAGCTAGCATTTAAGAGTGCTGGCACTACAAACATTAGCAACATTATAGAAAGCAGAGGAAAGGTTATATGCAGGAAAAACACAAGCTGTCCGACAATCTTGCTGCGCTGAAGGAGAAGATCGAGACCGGACTGGAGGAAATGTCCAATTCAAAGGAGCTGTATGAGTTCAGAAGCTCTTATCTGGAAGGAAAGAAGAGCAAGATCAGCGAGCTGATGAAGGAAATGAGAAATCTCGCGCCGGAGGAGCGTGCAGGTTACGGAAAATCGGTAAATGAGCTCAAGGAGTGGGCAATCGACCGTTTCTCCAAGATGGAAGAAAAAATGAAGCAGTTAGAGTTACAGCACCGTTATGAGTCAGAGAAAATAGACCTGACACTTCCGGCTGAAGAGGTTGGAACCGGTAATCTTCATCCGATCACACTTGTTCGTAACCAGCTGATCGATATCTTCGCAGGAATGGGCTTTGAGATCTATGAGGGCGCAGAGATTGAGAATGATTACTACAACTTTACTGCACTGAATACACCAAAGGATCATCCGGCAAGAGATATGCAGGATACATTCTATCTGTCACCGGAGTTCTTACTTCGTACACAGACATCCGCAGGTCAGATTCACGTTATGGAGAGCAAGAAGCCTCCGATCAAGATTCTGTCCCCAGGTCGAGTATTCCGTTCTGATGATGATGCGACGCATTCCCCAATGTTCCATCAGATGGAAGGTCTTGTAGTCGATAAGGGAATCACCCTGTCCGACTTAAAGGGTATGCTTGATCTGTTTGTACAGAAGGTTTATGGAGAGGGAACTACCACACGTCTTCGTCCGTCCTACTTCCCATTCACAGAGCCGTCTGTAGAGGTTGACTGCAGCTGCTTTGAGTGTGGCGGAAAGGGCTGCAACTTGTGTAAGGGAACCGGCTGGATTGAGATCCTTGGCGCTGGCGTAGTTAATAAGAAAGTCCTTGAAAACTGCGGCATCGATTCTGAGGAGTACAGCGGATTTGCTTTTGGTATCGGTCTGGAGCGTACAGCAATGCTCAAGTATGGTATCAATAACATTAAGATGCTGTTTGGATCGGATCTTCGTGTCCTGAAACAGATTAACGAGAAATAAGAAAGGACGGAAACGAGATATGTTAGTACCATTAAGTTGGCTGAAAGAATATGTAGATATAGATGTAACACCGCAGGAGCTTGAGAAGAAGCTGTTCGACGGTGGATTTGAAGTAGAGGAATTGTATCAGGTAGGAAAAGACATCGACAAGATCGTAGTCGGACTGGTAGAGACATGTGAGCCGATTCCGGACACTCATCTTCACGTATGCCAGGTAAATGCAGGCGAGTACGGCACCATGCAGATTTGCTGCGGTGCTGACAATGTACAGGCAGGCGGTAAGTATCCAGTAGCACTCGTTGGTGCAACAGTTTATGCGACTGCAAAGGATCATAAGACCATCGAAGGTGTTATGACCATCAAGAAAGGCAAGCTGCGTGGTTATGAGTCCTGCGGTATGCTTTGCTCTGGAACTGAGTTAGGATTAACAGAGGATCTGTACCCGGGTGCTGGATACAATGGTCTGTTGGTAATGCCAGAGGATGCACAGCCGGGCGCTGACGTAAAGGCAATCACAGGCCTTGATGACTGGATGTTTGACATCTCCTTAACGGCAAACAGACCGGATTGCCAGAGCATCTTAGGTATTGCTAGAGAGGTTTCAGCAATGCTTGAGAAGCCATTAAAGATGCCGGCAACCGACTATACCGAGACTGAGGTTAAGAAGGATGGATTTAAGGTAAGTGTTGAGGCACCGGATCTGTGCCCGCGTTATAGCGCACACTACGTATACGATGTAAAGATGGGTGAGTCACCGGCATGGATGAAGCGCCGTCTGGCACTTGTTGGAATAAATGCAATCAGCAATATCGTCGATATTACAAACTATGTCTTAAAGGAAATCGGACAGCCGATGCATGCATTTGACTGCTCTTATCTGGAAGGCAATGAGATTTGTGTAAGACGCGCTCACGAAGGCGAAAAGATCGTAACACTTGACGAGCAGGAGTATACCATGACTCCGGCAAACCTTGTTATCTGTGATGGTGTAAAGCCTGTTGCATTGGCTGGTGTTATGGGCGGATTAAATTCTGAGATCCGTGATACAACTGCAAGTGTTATGTTCGAGGCTGCGAAGTTTGCCAGAGATAACGTAAGAAAGACTGCAAGAGCACTTGGAAAGTCTTCTGATTCTAGTGCAAGATATGAGAAGGGTGTAGATGAGTATTCAACTGTTCTTGGTATGAAGCGTGCACTTCATCTGATTGAGGAGCTTGGCTGTGGAAAGGTTTCATCTACTCATGTGGATATAAATGTCGGAAATAGCATTGAGCCAAAGCCAATGCAGGTAAGTATCAGTAAAGTAAATAGTGTTCTTGGAATTGAAGTTCCGGCAGAAGAGATTGAGCGTATCATGAAGAATTTAAACTTCAATCCGACTGTTGACGGCGATGTGCTTACACTTCAGGTTCCGGCTTACCGTGAGGATATGATGCCAGAGGGTGAGAAAGACGTAGAGCGTTATCCGGATGTGGCAGAGGAAGTAATCCGTATGTACGGTTACGATCACGTTAAGTCTACATTTATGCCGTCTGCGCAGGTAACAGCAGGTGGTTACAGCAAAGAGCAGAAGGGTGAGCTTGCATTAAAGCGTACTATGTGTACAATGGGTGCATATGAGTGTATGCATTACTCCTTCTTCTCACCGTCTGATCTGGATTTACTCAAGTTCCCGGCTGATGCAAAGGAGCGTTTCGCAATCAAACTCATGAATCCGATTAATATTGATCTGTCTTTGATGCGTACAACCTTGGCAGCATCCATGATGAATGCAATCTCCAGAAACCAGAAGCAGGGCATTCTTGACGGAAGACTCTTTGAGGTTGCAAGCATCTTCATTCCGAAGGAACTGCCGCTTACCGAGTATCCGGACGAGAGAAAGACACTGTGCGTTGGTATTTTCGGTGCAAAGGAATCCTTCTACACTATGAAAGGTATTGCAAACGGAATCGCTGACAGCTTAGATATCGCATTTACCTATGAGCCTGTTCAGAAGTCCTTCCTGCATCCGTATCAGGCTGTAAAGGTATTCTGTGAGGGTGAGGAGCTTGGCTATTTCGGTAAGGTTGCATATGATATTCAGGACAAGTTAAACTGCCGTACCAGTATGTACGTCATGGAGCTTGACCTTGAGATCCTGTCCAAGTGGTATGGAAAGAAGAGATCCTTCGTTCCGCTGCCAAAGTTCTCGGAGGAGAAGCGTGACCTTGCATTTGTAATGGATAAGGCAATCACATGCGGTCAGATTGAGGACTGCATCCGTAAGGAAAATAAATATGTAAAGGAAATCAAGCTGTTCGATATCTACGAGGGCGGTCAGATTCCGGCAGGAAAGAAGAGTATGGCATTCTCTATCACATTCGTTCCAAAGGATGAGGCGTTTGATGATGCACGTGTTCAGAAGTTTGTTGATAAGATCTGTGCGAAGTTAAACGAGGAGTATGGCGTAGAGCTGAGAGCGTGAGTAATGTCCTTGGCATCCAGTATTGAAGCATTGCACAAAAAATATCATAAGATATAAACATAGAGACCTCTGTAGGGCTGTAAAAGCTCTTCAGAGGTTTTTTCTTTTTAACAAAATCAAGCAAGTCCCCTGCTTAACAGAATTCACAGAACCATCACAAAACCTTCAATTGCCTGTCAGGTAAGAAATGTAAAATTTGTGTAAAATAATAAAACAGCAAAGGACAATGAAGAATGAATAAGGCTGGATTATGTGTAGAAGGAGGAAAACAGGCAGATGGAACTTGAGGGAAAATATCGACATGAATTAAAATATCAGATTCGTCTGGCCGATTATTATGCGCTGCGAAGCAGATTGCGTCCGATCATGAAGCTTGATCCTCACACAGGCGCCGATGGTCTTTATACGATTAGAAGTGTTTATTTTGACAACTATTATGACAAAGCACTTCGAGAAAAGGTAGATGGCGTACAATTGCGTGAGAAATTTCGGATTCGTTATTATAATGATGATTTTTCTTTTATTACATTAGAAAAAAAGATCAAGCACAATGACCTCTGTATGAAGGTGGATGCGCGCATTACACAGGAGGAATATAAGAAAATTCTGCGAGAGCCGGGATCATGGATGCTTGCACATAAAGAACCGCTTGTTCAGGAGCTATACTGCAAAATGAAAATGCAGCAACTTCGACCGCGCGTGTTTGTCTCATATGTGAGAGAACCTTACATATATGATGCGGGCAATGTACGTGTGACATTCGATTCACAGATTCGTACAAGTTTATTTCAGCAGGATTTTGCAGAAGGATTACGGTCAGATATCGGTGCGACCGATCTGCCTACGGATCGAATTCTGGAAGTAAAATTTGATGAATATTTGCCTGAGGTCATTGCCTGTCTGCTGCAGACAGGTGTGCTTAGACAGCAGGCATTTTCAAAGTATGGCGCGTGTCGCCGATTTGGATAATTCTCAAAAACAGAATGAGAAAAATGAAATTTGAGTAATTCTTCTTTGGATAAGTCCCAAACTAGAGAAAAGCAGAAGAAAATAAAATGAAGCAGAGTGAAGGAGAGAAAAATGAGTTTTAATGATATATTTAAGTCTAGCTTTCTGGAAAATATTTCCGAGTTTTCCGCAGTTGATACGGTGATTGGCCTGACATTTGCATTGCTTATCGGTTTGTATATTTTTACAATCTATAAAAAGACACTTACAGGTGTGATGTATTCAAGTGGATTTGCCTTAACTCTAGTCGGCATGTCGCTTGTCACAACTCTTGTTATTATGGCGGTTACCTCAAATGTTGTATTGTCACTTGGTATGGTAGGTGCGCTCTCGATTGTGCGTTTTCGTACTGCAATTAAAGAACCGGTAGAGATTGTTTTTCTTTTCTGGTCTTTGGCAGTGGGAATCGTGATTGGTGCAGGAATGATTCCGCTTGCTATTATCGGTTCTGCGATTATTGGAGTCATTTTGCTTTTGTTTGCTAATCGTAAAAATCACAGTAATCCATATATTCTTGTATTAAATTGTGTAAATGAACAGGCAGAAACAGAGGTACAAAATATTCTTGGAAAGAATACGGAACATTATATTGTTAAATCAAAAACCATCAACAAGTCTGGAATTGAACTTACGATGGAGCTTCGCACCAAAAATGCAACAACCGATTTTGTAAATCGAATTGCAGAATTAGCTGGTGTGGAAAATGCAACTCTTGTCAGCTACAATGGTGAGTATATTTCATAACGGAGGAAGAAGGCATGATCGCACATAAATATACAACAAGGGTGATTGCTGTGGTCATGGCACTTGCTGTCTGCCTGTGTCTTTTAGCAGTCGCTTTTTCCAATGAAATCGTAACGGCAGCTGGAGATACAGGTGTTTCGATGGAGTATGAAACAAAGCTGTTTGATACACAAAGCATTATCAGCGTCAATATCATTATGGATGAAGATGATTGGAATGATATGCTTGAAAATGCAATGTCAGAAGAATACTATCAGTGTGATGTTGAAGTTAATGGAGAGATGTTTTATCAGGTTGCAATTCGGCCAAAGGGCAATACCAGCCTGTCATCCATTGCAAATGATCCGACAACCGATCGCTACAGCTTTAAGCTGGAGTTTGACCATTATGTAGAGGGGCAGACCTGCTTTGGGTTGGATAAGCTGATTTTAAATAATAATTATGCCGATGCGACTAATATGAAGGAGGCGTTGATTTATGATATGTATCAATACCTTGGTGCAGATGCTTCCCTCTATAATTATGCGAAGATATCAGTAAATGATGAATATTGGGGCGTTTACCTTGCGTTGGAGGCAGTAGAGGACAGCTTTTTGCTTCGAAATTACGGAGTGCAAACGGGTGCATTATATAAACCTGAAAGTATGGGCATGGGAGGAAATGGTTCTCAGGGAGGAAATGGCGGCTTTTCCATGGGCGGAAGCGGTGCAGACTTGAATTATAGTGACGATGATCTGGACAGCTACTCCACAATTTGGGATGGCGAAATTACATCGACAACGGATTCAGATCACAAGCGAGTCGTAAAGGCATTGAAAAATATTTCCGAAGGAACTGATCTGGAATCCTACATGGATATCGACAATTTACTTCGCTATATGGCTGTACATGTTTTTTCTGTTAATGAGGATAGCCTGTCAGGTATGATGGCACATAATTATTATCTGTATGAATCAGGCGGAAAATTGAATTTAATTCCGTGGGACTATAATCTGTGCCTTGGCGGAATGGGAAACGGCAACGACGCATCAAGCGTGATAAATAGTGCGATTGACAATGCATTTTCGGCAACCGATTTTTTTGACACGCTGATGGAGAATGAAACCTATCATAATCAATACTATGAATATTTGCAGCAACTTGTAGACGAGTATATAAACGGTGGCGGATTTGATGCTTTTTATGAGCGGGTGCGCAGTCAGATTGATGAATTGGTGGAGAGTGATCCTACTGCATTTTATTCATATGAAGATTATCAGACCGCGGCAGATATGTTATATCAGGTAGTAAAGAGCAGAGGAGAATCAATTCAGGGCCAGATTGACGGAACCATTCCATCAACTGAGGAAGAACAAAGAACAAATGCAGAAGCATTGGTGGATACTTCAGGAATTGATTTGAGCGTCATGGGCAGTATGAATACAGGTGGCGGTGGTATGGGAGATAAGCCGGACGATATGGCAGGAGACGGCGAATCCATGGGAGATAAACCGGATGGTACACCAGAGAATATGCCGGATGGTGCACCAGAGAATATGCCGGATGGTGCATCAGGAGGTATGCCAGACGGTAATATGCCTCAATTTGACGGTGAAGATTCAGAAGGCGCATCAGCAGAGAGTCTGTCTGAGGATACTATGAATCAGGAAACTGCAGAAGAAGCTGCAGGAATAGCTACAGAAAATACTACGGAAGACACTGCAGAAGACACCGCAGAAAACGTACAGTCATCAGAGGAAGAAACAACAGAAGCATCAGCAGGAGAAGCTGTCATGGATTTTTCACCTGGAGGAAAATCAATGGGAGACTTTTCGGGATCTTTTGAAGGATTCGATATGAAAAATCATGATGAGAATGGTGCGGAGAATGGCAGCACATCTACTGTGCAGAAGGATACTCTTATTCTATAT
>CAVCPW010000252.1:0-3837 GCA_963604075.1 Anaerovoracaceae bacterium
TCTACCGTATAGGATAGTCATATCCACAACGCTACTTTTACGCATAATATTTAACACAACACTGTACGTAAAATATATTTTGAGGACGCTTACATCCCACCACCTAAAGGTAGTGGGTTTTACGCTCTAACTTATAAAAATCGGAACGAGAGAAGTGATTCTCCCGTAAACCAAACTTTTCCTACAATTTGATCCTGCGATATCATACCAATCTCTGCTAAACGGCTGTCCTCGCTGTAAATTGCATGATCTCCCAGTACAAAATATTCCTGTTCTCCGACGGTCAGCTCATTTGCTGCTACTCCCGCTGAAATCAGATCCTGAACGTATTCCATTGCCTGCTCACACAACGTTCCGTTGATATAAATATTCCCCTCTTCAATGCGAATGCGATCACCCGGACACGCAATCACACGCTTAATTTGAATCTCATCGCTGTCCTTCGTGCGAAATGCAATCACATCAAACTGCTTTGGTGAGACAAACCGATACTGTATCTTATTAACCAAGAGCAGGCTCTTTTCTGCTGCCACCGGCTCCATGGAATGTCCCTTCATCTGTATCGGATTTGCCAGAAACAGATAAACAAACAGCGCCAGTATAATAAGCAGTGCTATATTTGCCATTCCGCTTATGATTCGCCATGGTTGGCCTTTCTTCTTTTGTTTTCCCAACGATACTGCTTCCATATATCTGTACCCTCTATTTTACTGCATATTTTTGCAGCTTCTATTGTGCAATTATAGAAATGCACAATCATAATGATGTGTAAAAAGATTTCCTGAAATAAAAAGGAGAGGTCATACATATTGTATTGGCCCCTCCTTTTTATCGGTTCGTTATTACTTTACGATTTCCTTAACCTTTGCGCTCTTTCCTACTCTCTGTCTTAAGTAGTTCAGCTTTGCTCTGCGTACCTTACCCTTACGTACAACTTCGATTCTCTCTACGGATGGAGAGTGTACCGGCCAGGTCTTCTCTACACCAACACCGTTGGATGACTTTCTTACTGTGAAGGTCTCACGGATTCCGCCGTTCTGTCTCTTTAAAACAGTACCCTCGAAAACCTGAATTCTTTCCTTCTCGCCCTCGCGAACCTTTGCATATACCTTTACAGTATCACCAACGTTGAACTGATCAACATGCTCCTTTAACTGAGCCTTCTCAATGCTTTCAATAATGCCACTCATAGTGTGCCTCCTTATACTAATATGGATGTTCTTAATACACTCGGTAACAGCGGACCACCTCTAAAATCACAACAGGAATACCTTATCATATCACAAACAAAAATGCAAGCTGTTTTTTTCTTTTTCAGCATAATTTTTCTTCTTCAGCATATTTTCTCTTTTTCAGTTTTCAAATACTGTCCGTAGGCTTCCACAGAAACATATTCAATTATCTTTCATCACACTCCCAAATGTAGCCGCTTACCTTCCACGAAGCTTCTGAATTGCCGTGACAATTAACAGCATGCACACATTTACAAGCACGATGCTGGCTCCGGTCGGTGTAGACAGCAAAAATGAAATAATGAGTCCTAGGAAAAAGTCAATAACTGCTACTACCGCCGCCGCTATAATTACACCACAAAAGCTTTTTTGCAGGCGCATAGCTATCAGTGCCGGGAAAATAATCAAACTGGAAATCAACATTGTTCCCATCATACGCATACCAAGTGTGATGGTCACAGCAGTCAGCACAGATAATAATGCATTAAAGCGTCCTACCGGAATGCCAGATGCCTTTGAAAAATTCTCATCAAACGTGATTGAAAAAATACGGCTGTAGAATAAAATAAACAAGATTAAAACGATAATACATAAGACAATGCTGATGACTACGTCCTGTTGATTCATAACAAGAATGCTTCCGAACATATAGCTGGAAACATCCGTGTTGATACCAGTCGTCAGTGCGGTAACAGTGATACCAATTGCCAGCGCAGAGGACGAAACGACTGCAATCGCTGCATCTGTCTTCATATGTGCTGTCTCACGAATGCGAAGCAGACAAAAGGATGCAATAATTACGATTGGAATGGACAGCCACAACGGTGAAACACCAAGTGCAACTGCTACTGATAAGGCACCAAAGGAGACATGTGAGAGGCCATCTCCGATCATCGAATAGTGCTTGAGTACAAGGCACACACCCAAAAGTGCCGCACACAGCGATACAAGCACACCTACAATAAGTGCCCGCTGAATAAATGGATATTGAAACATGGTAATAATCAGATTCATCTTTCTTCCTCCCTGAAAGCTGTTCCCAACATACGCTTTCCCTCTTCACTTGCACAATATTCCTTGCGCGTTCCAAAAAAATAGCCCTGCGGACCAATATGAAGCACCTTATCCGCATATGGCAGCGCACCTGCGATATCATGTGTTACCATTACAATGGCAGTGTGCTCTTTTTTGTTGAGCTTTTCAAGAATTTCATAAAGTTCTCTCGTTACCGTCGGGTCAAGTCCCGTAACTGGCTCATCCAAAATCAACAGACGTTCCGTTGCGCACAATGCTCTTGCAATCAGCACGCGCTGCTGCTGTCCGCCTGACAGCGCACCAAAGGTTCTCGATGCCAGATTTTCCAGTTCAAGATGGCGCATCTGTCTTCTCGCCTTTTCCTTATCTTCTCTTGAATAGAAAAAACGCCCTTTTCTTGTACTAAGACAGCCTGAAAGTACAACTTCCCACACGGTTGCCGGAAAATCCTTCTGGGAGCTTGTCTGCTGCGGCAGATAACCGATTACATGATTAGAAATACCAGAGCCATAACAAACCTCACCACTTCCTGCCGGAATTAACCCGAGAAGCCCTTTTACCAATGTGGATTTTCCTGAGCCATTCTCTCCAACCACGCATATATATTCTCCTTCTTCAACTGTAAATGACAGGTCTTTTATAACCTGCTGATTCTCATATCCAAACGATACCTCTTTACACTCAAACAGCATTTTCTCACTGTAATCCTTTCTTTAAATTTTCTGCATTTTGTCTCATTAAATCTACATAAGTCACACCAGCTTTTAATTGCTCAGACGTGACAGTATGGCAGGAATGAAGTTCCAGTATCTCAACACCTGTCGCCTCCTGAATCATCTCTGCCGTCTTCGTATTTCCCATCTCTACATGATACACGGCTTTGATGTCTTCATCCTGTATCTCTTCTATTAGAGAAGCAATCACACGGGCAGATGGCTCGGTGTCCCCTGCGCATCCAGAAAATGCAGCATCATAGTCAAGGCCAAATTCCTGTGTGAAATATAAAAATGGGAATCGGTCAGCAAATAAAATTTTATGAACGCGAGCATTCGACACAATTTGTTCTATTTCAGCCTGTACATCGGCAATCTGTTCGCGATAGTCTGCTGCATTTTCATGAAACTGCTCGGCATGATCCGGATCTGCCTCACAAAGAACTTCTTCAATCGCTGAGACAAGAAGCTGAGCATTTTCGAGCGAAGTCCAAATATGTTCGTCATACTCGCCGTCATCATCAGAATGATCATAATCATCTGCTTCTGTGTCATTGTTGCTATCATGATTATCATTTTCTTTATTGTCGTAAGCTTCACTTTCTGTATCGTCATGATCATGATCGTGACCGATTGTTTTCATACTCTTTGAGTGTGCCTCCTCAAGCAGTTCCACGGCCTCAATTCCCTGAAATGTAATTCCATGATCTCTTGGAACAGCCTTTAGCACCTCCTCAACCCATGTTTCCATCTCTCCTCCGTTATAAAGAAAGACATCCGCTGACTGTAATGTGAGCAAATCCTGTGCAGTCGGTTCAAAGCTATGGCTGTCGCGCCCCGGCGGCAGCAAAAGCGTC
>CAVCPW010000253.1:0-3960 GCA_963604075.1 Anaerovoracaceae bacterium
GCTGCGTTATCAAGATAGATCAGCTGAGGATTTTGTGCAAATAATGGATATGCCACGCGAAAGCGTGCGTCTTCTGCCTTTCTCTCTTCTGCTGTCATATTACTCCTCTCCCTCAGACTCATCGCCATCTAATATCTCTTCAAGCTCTGCGCGAAGACCGTCAACCGGAATCTTCTTGCATACCGCCTTCAGTCTGGCTTTTGCCATCAGCTCATAAGCGGCTTCCTCACCGATTCCTCTCGATTCCAGATAGAAAATCAGCTCATCATCCAGGCTTCCGATGGATGCACCGTGATTTCCTTCTACGTCTTCCTCTGCACACAGAATTAACGGAATTGTCTGATTCTGAACGCCATCATCAAGAAGAAGTACATCCTCTAACTCATCGCCCTTTGCGCCTGCTGCACCCTTCTTAAAGTCGATAGTACCGCGAAACAGCTTCTTTGCACGATCACGAAGCACACCATTTGCGGTCATACTGCTTGTCGTCTTTTTGCCCTCATGAATGGCATTGTAATTCATATCAAGACGATTATCACCTGTCACCTGATAGCCGATTGCAGCAGTGAAGTCTGCTTCCTTCCCAGAAAGCTTCGTCTCTGCACCCATCCAGACATTTTTTCCGCCGATCACAAGCTGTACCAGCTCAACGCCTGCGCCGTCTGCACAGTATGCACCAATATCATTCATGCAATCAAACCCTGTACCAAGACGCTCGATCTGAATCAGCTTTAACTTCGCATTCTTCTCTGCATAGATCTTTGTCTGAATAGCTGCGGTGCCAGTTCCCTCATTGCTATGATAATCCATAACAACGGTCATCTCGCTGTTTTCCTTCAGATAGATAGTAACGATGTTGCCCTTGCGGTCACCATCCTGATAGCCAAAGGAAAGGGTTACTGGTGTGCTTTCCTTCACACCGGCCTCAGCAGTAAATGAAACCGCCTCTGTGCCGGACTCCTTTAACAGGCGGCTCATATCCTCGCCCATACCTGTCGTAATCTTTTCAAATGTATTCTCTGCTGCCTTTGCCTGCGCAAGGGATGCCGGACACTGAACCTGTACCGGACACTGTGCCAGATCTGCTTCCTGCTCAATGCTGGTATCATTCATGTGCAGCCATCTCCATGTTCCGGACGGCAGTTTGTTGATCTTCATTTCCAAAACGCGTTCACCTCTCTCCATTATCCGATGCTGCCTTTCATCTCCAGACGAATCAGATTATTCATCTCCACTGCATACTCAAGTGGCAACTCCTTTGATACTTCATCTGCAAAACCACTTACGATCATCGCTCTTGCATCCTCCTCCGGAATACCTCTTGACATCAGATAAAATACAGCCTCATCACTGATTCGACCGATTCTTGCCTCATGACCGATATTGGCATCCTTTGTGCGGATGTCCATAGCCGGGATGGTATCGGAACGTGAAATGTCATCAAGCATCAGAGACTGACAAGAGACAGCAGACTTACTGTGCTTTGCCTTGCTATTTACAACGACAGCACTTCTGAAGGTACTCACACCACCATCCTTGGAGATGGACTTGGTGTTGACATAAGATGACGTATTTGGTGCGTTGTGAACGACCTTTGTACCGGTATCCAGGTTCTGACCTTTTCCGGCAAAGGTGATTCCAGTAAACTCTGCGCTCGCACCTTCACCATTTAAGATGCTCATCGGATACAGGTAAGATACATGGGAACCGAATGAACCGGATACCCACTCGATCTTTCCGCCTTCCTCGACTCTTGCACGCTTTGTATTTAAGTTGTACATGTTCTTGGACCAGTTCTCGATTGTAGAATAGCGAAGAGTCGCATTCTTTCCGACAAACAGCTCAACACAACCTGCGTGAAGGTTAGCTACGTTGTACTTTGGTGCAGAACATCCCTCGATAAAATGCAGATATGCACCCTCATCAACAATAATCAATGTATGCTCAAACTGACCCGCGCCTGGTGCGTTCAGTCTGAAATAAGACTGAAGCGGAATAGTAACGGATACTCCCTTTGGAACATAGACAAATGAACCGCCAGACCATACTGCACCGTGCAATGCTGCAAACTTGTGATCAGTAGGTGGAACCAGTTTCATGAAGTGCTTGTGTACCATATCAGCATACTCGCCATTTAACGCGCTCTCCATATCAGTATAGACAACGCCCTGTGCCGCCACTTCTTCCTTTACATTGTGATAAACAAGCTCAGAGTCATACTGAGCACCGACACCCGCCAGAGACTCACGCTCTGCCTTCGGGATACCAAGCTTTTCAAATGTATCCTTGATCTCCTCCGGAACTTCTGACCACTTTGCTGCCATATGAGTGTTTGGACGTACGTATGTTACAATATTATCCATATCCAGTCCCTCGATGGATGGACCCCACTCGTCAGGCATCTTGCTTTCGTTAAATACCTTTAAAGAATCCAGACGAAACTGGTGCATCCACTCCGGATCGTGCTTCTCACGGGAGATCTGCTCTACGATATCAGGATTCAGACCTTCCTTTACTTTATATGCATCCTTGTCTTCGTTTCGGAAGTCATACATGCTTCTATCGACGTCTTCTACATAAGTCTTTTCTTTCATAATCGCGCTGCGTCTCCTTCTATCCTATTACAGAAAACGCTCAAAACCGTTTTCATTGATCTCATCTACTAAAGATGCGTCTCCAGATGCCACAATGCGGCCATCTACAAGAACGTGAGTAGCATCTACATGGAGAGACTCTAAGATTCTGGTGCTGTGTGTGATGATCAAGAGTCCGCCGTGAATGCTCTTCTGATACTCCTCTACACCGCTGGATACGGTTCTTACTGCATCAACATCCAGACCTGAGTCAGTCTCGTCGAGGATAGCGAATGATGGCTTGAGCATCAGCATCTGCAAGATCTCTGCCTTCTTCTTCTCACCACCGGAAAATCCTACATTCAGATCTCTCTCTGCATAGGACGGATCCATCTGCAGAACCTTCATCATTTCCTCAAGCTCCTTCTTGTATGCAAATAAACGGATTCTCTTGCCAGTGCGCTGCTCTACGCCGCTTCTGATAAAATTGCTTAATGATACACCCGGAATCTCAATAGGATTCTGAAAAGATAAGAACATACCATCCTTTGCTCTCTTGTCCGGTGTCTCCTCGGAAATATCCTTACCCTCAAAAAAAATCTTCCCGCCAGTCATCTGGTACTTCGGATTTCCCATCAATGCATAACCAAGTGTTGACTTTCCTGCTCCGTTTGGTCCCATCAAAACATGGGTCTCTCCCTTTTTAATCTGAAGATCAATTCCGTGCAGAATTTCTTTATCCTCTACGCGAACGGATAATCCTTCTATCTGTAATAATGGTGCTGACATCGCTGTGCCTCCTCATAAATAATAGTAAATAATAAATAGTAAATAAAATATAGTAATGAATACTAGTCTAGTAAAAAGTACTAGTGAAACGAACTACGATGAATCAACAAAAGAAAAAGGCATGTCAGGCAAAAACCTTTCCAAACCTATTTCCTACAGTTTTTATAGGTTGATACGGGCTTATTATACAGCATTGTTAAAAAAAAGGCAAGCAAAAGAAGTGCTTACCTTTTTATTTTTGCTTATTTTTCCTTATTTTGCGCTGTTCTTTCGGTTTTATCCTTCGTTTTTAGGTTTGTTTTCACTAACCCGTGTGTTTCCAGACAGTAAATTTTCTTCTAAAATTATGCTCTGAAATATACTCTGGATATTTATTTGTTTTGTATTTCAAACTAAGCTATATCAAAGTGTGTTAGCCAAAACAGCAGCAATCTGCGTATCCGTATTACTACATGAAAAGACGTGAACTACCCATCACCTAAAGGTAATGGGCTTCTAAGGGGCTACACCCCTATTTAAGAAGTTTGATATTTAAGTTTCCACCTTTTGAAGTATAGGATTCTTCCTGTTCTACATAAGTGATGCCATTAAGTTCGCA
>CAVCPW010000254.1:0-3199 GCA_963604075.1 Anaerovoracaceae bacterium
GCTCTGTGCATCATCGAAGTTTCCATGAATACCGACTACCTTTACATTCTTGCCCTTCTGTGTTACCATCTGCTTTTCCTGAACAGCACTGACACCGCCCTTTGGATAGAATACAACAATTCTAGTTCCCGGCACATCTGCAAAACCTGCCATAGCTGCCTTTCCAGTATCACCAGAAGTTGCAGTCAAGATAACGATTTCTTTGTCACAGTTATTCTTCTTTGCTGCTGTTACCATCAGATGCGGAAGGATTGAAAGTGCCATATCCTTAAATGCGATTGTTGGACCATGGAACAGTTCAAGATAATATGCGCCTGCCTTCTTTACAGTCGGTGCGATTGCTGCTGTATCAAAACGGTCATTATATGCATTCTGGATACATGTTTTTAATTCATCTTCTGTATAATCGGTCAAGAACTGCTTCATGACTTCATAAGCCACTTCCTTGTAATCCATGGCTGACAGTTCTTCCATTGTCTTATCCAGCTTCGGAAGTGCGTCCGGGACGAATAAACCGCCGTCCTTTGCCAGTCCCTGCAGAATTGCCTGTGATGCTGTATATGCCTGTTTATCTCCTCTGGTGCTATAGTATAATACTCCCATCCTTCTCCTCACATTCTGCTGCAGAAGCAGCCGTTTTACTATGTTAGACGGCTAACCGTCGTTGGACACAAGCATATCACACTTTTTTTACCGCGTCAACACTCTACCATATAACAAAATGGAATAGAACCCCCCAGTACTGCATCACTGGAGGGTTCGTTTTGGCGACCTATTATGATCGTAATATTTCATTTTGCTTACTGAATGTCCTCATCTCTGAGTCCATTGGATCCGTCTGCATGCTCGAATGCTGCAAGCTCCGGATGTTCTCTCTTTTCTTCTGTGTAATTCTCATAAGGAAGCTTTTTATGCTTCTGCTCTGCCCAGATACGATCTGCAACAGGTCCCCACTCTTCTGCATAATGATCACACTTTGCACAAAGATGCTCAACCGTCTCCTCTGCCTCAGCATTTGTTCCCTTGGCGCCAGTCTTGTTTATCATTTCTCTTAAGAGATCTGGATTTTCAAGCATCGGACATGGGCGCAGATGATTTCTATTAAATGGCTGTCCTTCATGATATGCCTTAAATAACGGACTCTGTAGCATCTCAAGGATCGACTTATCATGGATGTTTGAATCTGAGAAGTGGATAAATACGCAAGGCTCTGCATCACCCTGTGCATTAATATGGAAGTAGTTACGTCCACCTGCGATACATCCACCAACAAATTCTCCGTCGTTCTGGAAATCCATTGGGAAAAATCCGATATCATTATCTCCGGTACGAACCCAACGAATCTTCTTTATGATCTCTTCACGCTGTTCTAATGTAGGCAACAGTTCCGGAGCTGCATTCTGTCCGATTGGCATGTAATGGAAATAGAACCCGAAACGTGCACCCTTGTCAGCGATGAAACGTAAGAATTTCTCATCGGTAACCGCCTCTACATTCGCTCTGGTATAGCAGATAGAAGTACCGAATACGATACCGTATTTCTTCAAAAGATCCATTGCCCTTATAACTGCATCATAATGTCCATCTCCACGACGGCCATCATTTGTCTCAGGTGTTCCTTCAATAGAAAGAAGGAACGTAATATTTCCAAGTTCTACAATCTTCTGGCATAATGCATCATCGATCAATGTAGAGTTTGAGAACAGACCAAACATACAATCATTATGCTTTTCGGCAAGTTTTAAAATATCAGCCTTGCGAACGGTAGGTTCTCCACCTGTCATAAAGTAAAGATATGTTCCAAGTTCCTTACCCTGTGTAACGATTTTATCCATATCCTCATATGACATGCTGTTCTTATGACCATATGTACCTGACCAGCATCCCACACAATGCATATTACATGCATCTGTCGGATCAAACAGGATCAGCCATGGAATGTTGCAATTGTACTTCTCACGATTTGCTCTGATTGTCTTTGTTCCACGGAAAAATGCCTCATATCCTAAATTCAAAAGAAATTTCTTAGCATAGTTCGGGTTTGTCTCATCCAGAACACGATTCAAAAATTTCATCCATCTGTTCTCTGGATTCTTCATATACTCCCTAACCTTATCCAATGTTGCCTTATCTGTGCCATCTCCCCAGAAAGCCTCTGCCTTGTCAATAAGACTAAGGAACGTTTCCTGTCTTTTGGCGACATCGTCTGTCTTTGTCAACTTACCAACGATACCATTAATCATTATCTCAAAAGCTTTTCTTTCTACTTTATGCTGTGCGTTTTCAACTAATGAAGCCATGTCAATTTCCTCCTTTTTTGACTCTCACTACTTATTATAGCAAATAATGAAACTTTTTGACATATACAAAAAAACTTTTGTGTATAAAGTCACGATGCACATTAACTGATATATTTCCATGCTCTTTAAGCAGACATGCGCGGTAGAAAAAAATTCATTTTTCATGAATTGCAGGTTAAACGATACAATAACCCGCTGAAAAACAATTGTTCTCCAACGGGTATTCCTATTTTTCTAATGATATTTAGATTGCTCTCGTGTACTCCTTCAACCACTCATTCTCCTCTGGTGTCATGTACGGAGAAATCTTCTCATAAACCATCTTATGATAATCATTGAGCTGTTTTATATCCTCTGCGTTCAAATACTGACTATCAATACCATCAAGATCAATTGGAACGTATGTAATATTTTCAAAGCCCATAAACTGACCGTACTGGTTCTTCTCACCCTTGACACATATTAGCTCATTCTCGGTACGTATTCCGTACTGATCCTGCAAATAGATACCAGGCTCGTCAGTTGTTACCATGCCAGCCTCAAACGGTGCATCATAGCCCGGACGATACTGCCAGCGGAAGCTGTTCGGTCCCTCATGGACATTCAGCAGGTAGCCAACTCCATGTCCGGTTCCACACTGATAATCCAGATTCTCTTTCCAGATTGGCTCACGGCAAATCACATCAAGGCAGATGCCGTTGCATCCGTAAAGGAAGCGCACATTTGCCAGATTCATGTTGCTCTTTACGACCATTGTGAAGTGCTTCTTCTGAATATCTGAAACTGGTCCGAGTACAAATGTTCTTGTGATATCAGTTGTTCCTGTGTCATAGTGTCCGCCGGAATCCACTAAGAGCATACCTTGCGGCTCTAACTTTGCCGCGGTCTCTGGCTCTGCC
>CAVCPW010000255.1:0-6085 GCA_963604075.1 Anaerovoracaceae bacterium
GTCCTCACCCACAGAATATGTCTCACCGGCTATTTCGATAATCCAGATAGCTGGATTATCGAAATAGCCGGTGAGACATATTCTGTGGGTGAGGACAGTCCGTGGTTTGAGGGATGCGAGGAGAAACTCTTGCAGTATATGTCCTTAGATCCGACCTTTTACCAGATTACGTCCGTGGAGTGGAATGGGGAAGGTTGGGAAGCCGAGGATGGAAATTGGAAGCGAAGCGCTCATCTTACAGGAAATCGGATGGTATCACGTTATCAGGCTGTTTTCTCCGGTGATCTTGCCGAGGTGGATTTGCCGATGGTACGCTATACTGCACATTACACCTCCGATCCGCAGGGGTATTTAATCACAGCCACTGTGACGTATAAAAAGAAAGTACAAACTTTGGCATCTGACAATGCATCGAATTCATCGGATTCGGTCGATTTAGAATCAAATTCAGATTTGGAAGTAATAATGCAGCAGTTATCTAAGTGGCAGATGGAATGGAAGCAGACATTTGAGGCTGCAAAAATGTGGTGTATTTTGTTGGCAGTGTTCGCAGCTGTTGGAGTCGGACTGCAGACAGCAGTAATTTTTGCACTGGTACGTCAAAAATAAAAAGAAAAAATTGTAAAAACTTATTGACAAATGTTTTCTGGTATGCTATCATAGTCGATGTTGTAAGGCTTGTTGGTCAAGGGGTTAAGACGTCGCCCTCTCACGGCGAAAACAGGAGTTCGATTCTCCTACAAGCTGCTTCATCGAGGTGTGGCTCAGTTTGGTAGAGCGCTGCGTTCGGGACGCAGAGGTCGCAAGTTCAAATCTTGTCGCCTCGATTGTCATTATCATTATGACAGTAACAGATTTATGAAATCTGTAAGGTGTGAAAGTTTTAAATTTAATTTGTTTAATCTGGCTTGTTGGTCAAGGGGTTAAGACGTCGCCCTCTCACGGCGAAAACAGGAGTTCGATTCTCCTACAAGCTGTTGTGCTCTGCATCTGCAGAGCATTTTTTTTGAGAAACAACCCAAACATTTGTTCAAAAAGCTAATCACAAACCACTCAAAACTTAAGAAAACCTTAAGAAAGATGACGTGTCATGAAACATCTTGACAGGAAGAATCATTCAATGGTATAAAATGGAGTGTGTGTCAAAAAATTGATACACATTTGAGATAAGGAAGGAAATGTAAATGGCAAAACAGGCAGCATATAATGCAGACAGTATTACGGTACTTGAAGGACTTGAGGCAGTCCGCAAGCGTCCGGGTATGTATATAGGAGGCGTATCAGTCTCTGGTTTGAACCATTTGGTATACGAGATTGTAGACAATGCAGTAGATGAGCACCTGGCAGGCTTTTGTAATCATATAGAAGTGACATTGGAAAACGATGGATCCGTTACGGTAAAGGACAGCGGTCGTGGTATTCCAGTCGATCGTCATAAACTAGGTGTGTCTGCAGAACGTGTTATTTTTACAACACTTCATGCAGGCGGTAAATTTGATAATAATGCTTACAAGACAAGCGGAGGACTTCATGGAGTTGGTTCCTCTGTTGTAAATGCACTTTCTGAATATTTGGAGATCCGTATCGCAAAGGACGGATGGATCTATTATGATAAATACGAGAGAGGAACGCCGGTTATCGAGTTAAAGGACGGCCTTCTTCCCAAAAAAGGAAGAACAAAGGAGACCGGAACCTGGATTAATTTTAAACCAGATGCTGAAATTTTTGAGCGAACACGCTTTTCGGCACAGCCGATCATGAGCCGTCTCCATGAGACTACCTATTTGAATCCGGGTCTGGAAATTGTTTTTGCCAATAAGAGAAGTGGTGAGGAGGAGACCATCACTTATTATGAGCCAGACGGAATCTCTGCTTATATCCGTGAGCTGAACAAGGGAAAAGAGACTGTTCACGATACAATCACTTATACTGGAGTGAGTGATGGTATTGAAGTAACGGTTGCTTTTCAATTTGTAAATTTATTTGAAGAGAAGCTGTTAAGCTATTGCAATAATATTTATAACACAGACGGCGGTACCCATCTGACTGGCTTTAAGACAAAGTTTACACAGGAGATTAACAGCTACGCGAAGGAACTTGGTATTCTAAAAGATCCTGCAAAGTTTACTGGACCGGATACACGTTGTGGTATGACGGCGATAGTTGCAATCAAACACCCAGATCCGATCTTTGAAGGTCAGACAAAGACAAAGCTCGGCAGTCAGGATGCATCCAAGGCTGTGATTAATGTAACCGGTGAGCAGTTAGAGCTTTACTTTGATAAGCACGTTGAGGTGTTAAAGGATATTATCGGTTGTGCTGAGAAGTCTGCAAAGATTAGAAAAGCAGAAGAAAAGGCAAAGTCCAATCTTTTAACTAAGCAGAAGTATTCCTTTGACGGAAATGGAAAGCTGGCAAATTGCGAGAGTAAGGATAGTAGCCTGTGTGAGATTTTTATCGTAGAGGGAGATTCCGCAGGTGGCTCAGCAAAGACGGCAAGAGACCGCCGTTATCAGGCAATTTTGCCGATTCGAGGAAAAATTTTAAATGTAGAGAAGGCCTCCATCGATAAGGTGCTCGCTAATGCAGAGATTAAATCTATGGTTCAGGCATTTAACTGTGGTTTTTCCGAAGGCTACGGGAATGATTTTGATATTTCAAAGCTTCGCTATGACAAAATTATCATAATGGCCGATGCCGATGTCGACGGTGAGCATATCAGTACTCTTTTGATGACATTTTTCTATCGTTTCATGCCGGAACTGATTCAGGAGGGACATGTCTACATTGCCATGCCACCGTTGTATAAGGCCGTTCCAAAGCGCGGTCACGAGCAGTATCTGTACGATGACATTGCGCTTGATAAATATCGCAAAACTCATAAGGATTTCACGCTTCAGCGTTACAAAGGACTTGGTGAGATGGATGCTTCCCAGCTGTGGGAGACCACACTTAATCCGGAGAGCCGCTGCTTAAAACGTATTGAGATCGAAGATGCAAGACTTGCAAACGAGATGACAGAGCTTTTGATGGGCAGCGACGTAGAGCCGCGAAGAGAATTTATCCATAAGCACGGCCGCGAGGCAGAGTTAGATATTTAGTAAATGGCGAAACGAAAGGAAATTAAGATAAATGGCAGAAACAATCATTACAACGGAATATTCGTCTGAGATGCGAAAATCATTCATCAACTACTCGATGTCCGTTATCACAGCGCGAGCAGTTCCAGATGTAAGAGACGGATTAAAACCGGTTCAAAGAAGAGTGCTCTTTGCAATGGACGAGCTGGGACTGAATGCGGATAAGCCGCATCGAAAGTCTGCGCGTATCGTCGGTGATGCGATGGGTAAATACCATCCGCACGGCGATTCCTCCATTTATGATGCACTTGTTGTATTATCACAGGATTTTAAGAAGGGCATGGCACTCGTTGATGGTCACGGGAACTTTGGCTCCATTGAAGGTGACGGTGCGGCTGCGATGCGTTACACCGAGGCCCGCTTAAAAAAATTTACACAGGAAGTCTATCTGGCTGATCTTGATAAAAATGTCGTAGATTTTGTGCCAAACTTTGATGAGACTGAGAAAGAGCCGTCTGTGCTTCCGGTTCGTGTTCCGAACTTTCTGATCAATGGATCTGAAGGTATTGCTGTTGGCATGACAACAAGCACACCGCCACACAATTTGGGAGAGATCATCAATGCGGAGAAACTGTTGATGGATTTTCCAAATGCAACGACAGCGGATCTTCTAGAAATCGTTGAGGGACCGGATTTCCCGACCGGTGGTATCGTGACCAATAAGGACGAACTGCTTTCCATATATGAAACAGGACGCGGAAAGATTCGTATCCGTGGCAAAGCAGAGATCGTGCGTGGTAAGCGAAAGAGCGATCGCGATAAGATTGTGATTACCGAAATTCCGTACACGATGATCGGTGCAAATATCGGAAAGTTTTTGAGTGATGTGGCGGCACTTGCCGAGTCCAGAAAGCTCCCGGATATCGTTGATATCTCGAACCAGTCTTCAAAAGAGGGCATTCGCATCGAAATTGAGTTAAAGAAAGGTGCCGATGCCGAGCGTATTCTCGCCGGTCTGTTCAAGAAGACAAAGCTTGAGGATACCTTTGGTGTCAACATGCTTGCAATTGTGGACGGAAGACCGGAGGTGCTTGGTTTAAAGGAAATTTTAACGCAACACATTAGCTTCCTCGTGGACATCAACACTAGAAAATATACGAATCTTCTTGAAAAAGAGCGAAATAGACGTGAGATTCAAGAGGGCTTGATTCGTGCAGTTGATGTGATTGACTTGATTATTGAAATCATCCGCGGAAGTAAGACATTAAAGATGGCGAAGGCATGTCTGTCAGAGGGCATCACAGACGGTATCAGTTTCCGTACTGAGAAGTCACGCAAGCAGGCCGCAAAGTTGATGTTTACTGAGGCGCAGGCTACTGCGATTTTAGAGCTTCGTCTGTCTAAGCTGATTGGACTCGAATTAGAGGCTCTTCAGGATGAGCATAAAAAAACAATTGCAAAGATTGCCACATATGAGCGCATATTAGGCAGCAAGAAAGCAATGTACCAGGCAATCCAGAAGGAGCTTGACAGCATTCGTGAGCATTATCAGGTGCCAAGACGCACCAAGGTGACAAATGCAGCGCTTGCTGTATTCGAGGACGAGCCGGCAGTTGTATCAGATGTCGTATTTGTGATGAATCGTTTTGGCTATGTAAAGCTTGTAGATAAGGGCGTGTTTGAGAAAAATGAGGAGACGATCCGCAGTGAAAATGTGCGCTTCGTTCCATGTAAGACAAATTCGCGTCTGGCGGTATTTACCAAGGAGGGTGTGCTTCATTATTTAAAAGCCGATGTGATTCCTCTTGGAAAAGCAAAGGATAAGGGCACTCCAATCGATAATTTATGTAACTATAGCAGTGCAGATGAGAATATTCTAGCGGTATTTAGTGATGAAAATTTAAAGGAAAAGACACTTCTTTTTGTGACAAAGAGTGGATTGATTAGAAAAACCGCAGGTGCAGAGCTCATAAGTATTAAAAAGATGATTACTGCTGCAAAGCTTGGCGATGGAGATTTGTTAGTTGCAATTCTTGATGCGTCAAAAGAGCTGGTTGCTGTCGTGACCAATAAGAAGCACGCAATCAAATTTACAACAGAAGAAGTTACGCTTCAGAAAAAGACAGCAGCAGGCACAAGGGCAATTAAACTTGAAGATGGGGAAGAAGTTATTTTTGCAGATGTGTTTGATACAAAGGAAAAAGTTTTTGCAGACATTCAGGGGAAAAAGATTGAACTGAGTAAGCTTACAAAAAAGAAGAGAGATGCAAAGCCTGAGCTGATTAAATAATCAGCCAGAGTTACATCGGAAAGGTGAATATTCATGGATGACTACAGACCAGAGTATGAAGAGACTCCACGGATGGCTGAATTTCGAAAGCGCAAAGAAAAAGAGCTGAGACGTCGCCGCCGCAATAAACGTCTGTTAAAAGGGTTTGTGATTGTGCTTGTAATTTGTGCAGTTGGAGGAGGGGCGGTTACTGTTCTTCGATTTGGTGGACTTGACTATTTAAGCACTCTGATCAGTCATGAGCCTTCAACAGAGACTCATGAAACGGTTCCGGAGGATGTGACACCATATGCAGATGAGGAAACACAATCACTTGCAGAGCAGTTGGCTGATCAGACTGTTCAGAGTGAAAGTGAAGATGAGGATGCTGAGACAGGAACTGACAGCACAGATGAGAATGTGGCTACAGACACAACTGCTAACACAACTACAAAAACCGGAAAGAAGCATGAGGATCCGAGAGAGGATGTCTGGAATCATTACACGAACATGTTTATTGCATCAAATGTAAGCAGTTACCTGAATGTGCGAAATCAGCCGACGACAGATGGTACCATTATTGGAAAGTTGACAAAGTATTCTGGTGGCGAGCTGCTTGAAGACCTGGGAAATGGCTGGTGGCATATCAGCTCTGGCGGCATCGATGGCTACATCTGGGCTGAAAATTGTGTGACGGGCGATGAGGCGAAAGAGGTGGCACTTGAGCATTGTAAGC
>CAVCPW010000256.1:0-3964 GCA_963604075.1 Anaerovoracaceae bacterium
ATATACATCAGGCTCGCTTTCTATTGTAACATTATTTTCAATTATTTCCACCCCTAATTTTCCTAATTGAACAATAAATTCAAGATATTTTTGATTAACCTGCTCTTTTGCCGCTATTTATATACTTGATTTTAATAAGCACCCATGAAAAGAAGTGTTGGTGCTACACGTGATTCTGTAATATGCATACGAAGTGAAGCTGTCTGAAGTGGCTGTAAGCAGGCAATTTTCTTATATCCAATCACAGTTCCTTCGTAAACAGTCTTATAAGCACCTGTCTCATCCGCAGCCTCTATTACAAAACGTTCTACACGCTGACTCTTTGTAATGTCTTCCTTTAAAACAACATAGTGAATGGTCTGTACAGTATCCCACCTAGCTGTTACCGTCAATTCATGCTCGCCATCAGCCAATACAAGTGATTTCTCATCATCTTTCCTGATGTCTTCAACAGTTCCCTCTGCCACCTTGTTCGCATCAATGTCAAGTATCGCCTGATTCAGAAGATTTTTTGCAAATGCATTGCGTAAAAATGTGCCAAACTCATGCAAACGTGCCTTATCATTTGCATGAATGCGCCCCTCTCTTGTCGGTGGGATATTCAATAGGAATGTAGCATTTCCTCCAACACTATTAAAGTACACATGGAGCAATTCATCAAGTGATTTTACCCTATCATTCTCGTTCTCATGATAAAACCAGCCCGGACGAATCGAGGTATTGACCTCTGCCGGATACCAGATTAAGGTTTTCTCACCGCGAAGTATCTCACGGCTTCCCAGGTCAAGGTCCGCTGCTGTCAGCTTTCTGGTTCTAAATCCATCCTCATCCATCTGCTGGCTCTTCTCAGCTACCTTTTCTGTGTCCTTTGCACGAAGCGGCACAACACTCCACTCAGATGGTCTTGTATCACCTGCCTCATTGCCACACCAGCGCACATCAGGTCCGCAAACGCTTATACATGCACCCGGCTGCAAACGGCGAATCGTCTCATAATAACGATTCCAGTCATAAACCTGCTTCTTACCATTTTTACCTTCACCACAGGCACCGTCAAACCAGACTGTAAAGATATCACCATAGCCTGTCAGAAGCTCTGTCAACTGATTAACAAAGTAATCGTTATACGCGGCTCCTGTACCGTAGGTCGGATGATTACGATCCCACGGAGACAAATACACGCCAAACTTTATTCCATGGCGGCGGCAGGCATCTGACAATTCGCGGACAACATCTCCTTTCTTGTCCCGAAACGGGCTGTTCGCAACAGTGTGGCTCGTGTACTTACTTGGCCATAAGCAAAAGCCATCGTGATGTTTACATGTTAAGATAAGTCCTTTCATCCCAGCATCTGCTGCGACAGCTGCCCACTCATCAGCGTTCAAATCGGCAGGATTGAAGACCGATTCACTCTCAGTTCCATCGCCCCATTCGCGATTTGTAAATGTATTAACCGTAAAATGAATAAAGCCGTAAAACTCCATCTGCTCGAGTGCAAGCTGTCTGCTGCTCGGCACAACACTTATGAGCTTTTTTTCGTATTCTAATTCATCATGTGATATCGTTGACATTATTCCTCCTGTGCAGACTTTAACGCCTGTGTTCTTTTCTATATATACTACTTTCCAAAGTATAGCAAGCTTTATGTTTTTTTACAAGCTCAAAAAGGGCGAACAGCTCTGATTGCTGTCCGCCCTCTTTTCTCATCTGTTTTTTACTTTTTACTTTCCGGCTCTGTTTCTTTCACGCAGCTTAATAATCTCTAAGATTGCATCTACGGTACCTTCCTGCCCAAGTATACTGCTGTTTAAGCAGACATCGTAGCTGCGGGCATCGCCCCACTTCTTACTGGTGTAGTAATTATAATAATTTGCACGCTTTTTATCAGTCTTGACAACGATATCCTTTGCCTTTTCCGGTGTCTTGTCATACAACTTGGATATGTACTTTATCTTCTCATCCATGTTACCGGAGATGAAAACACTCAGCACGTTTGGATACTCTGCCAGTGCATAATCAGCGCAACGTCCGACAATAACGCAGCTCTCTGTATCAGCCAGACGCTTGATCGTATCAAACTGTGCCAGGAAAACCTTGTGGTTTAACGGCATATCGATGAATGATGATGTGGAATATCCCATCGAATAACTATCCATTACCAAAGAATACAGGAAACTGCTGGTTGGCTTCTCATCATGGGTCTTGAAAATCTCTTCGCACAATCCACTCTCTTTTGCTGCCAAAGTCAACAATTCCTTATCATAACATTTAATATTCAATTTCTCTGCAAGACGATTACCAATCAATCGTCCACCGCTTCCGCACTCTCTACCTATTGTAATCACTAAATTACCTGTCATAATGCTCACTCCTTTCACCTTTAAAACCTTGTTAGAGTATTATATAATATTTTAAATAAAAATGCAACTTTTTTCATACAATTCTTTTAAGTACATGTTACTCTGTGAAAGAGTTGTTCAGATAATCAAATATCTTTTCAAACGCTTTCCAAATCGACGTTTTTTGCGAAATCCAGTAACAAATCTGCGCTAGCACCACACCACCCGCAACATCAAAAATCACATGCTGTCTTGTCGTAAGTGTAGATATGAATACGGCAATTGCAAAGAAGAAGGAACAAATACGATACCAAAGTGGAATCGTTTTGTCCTTTGCAATGCCGATAAAGCAAAACCAGCTGACCAAACAGTGTATGGACGGAAACAGATTCGTTGGTGCATCCACTTTATAGAGGAAACGGATTGCCTCATTAAAAAATCCACTGCCTTCTACATCAGGGCGTGCAAGTGTAGTCGGATACAGCACAAAAAATGCCAGACACACGATTCGTGACAAAAAATCCGCGATAAAAAAGCGATACGCATACTCTCTGTTTCTTCTGTAAATCAGCACATAATTAACAATCCAAAACAGATAGCATCCAAAATAGATCACGATGGTCCATGGCACAAGTGGAATTTCGTAATCAAGCGGCAGCGCAAGGCTATGCAGATTCCAGTTTCTCGTCAGCAAATTACAGCCAAAATAAATGACAAAATTGCACATAACCGCCGTCAAAAGCGGTGCCAATCCCCACGGGGAAAAAATTTTTGCGATTGTTTTTCTAATCAGTTTTTTATTCATCCCTGTCTTTCTCTTGTTGTTTTTTCTTATTGCATTCAGTTACTTTCTCTTCCCGCATTTTTTATTGTGCATATGCTCTGTGGTATTCAATATCAACTATCCTTTATTACTATGCTTTGGTGGACTGACGAAACTTTTGCAGCAGCTCTTCAAAATATGCTGGAAGCGGTGCCTGAAATTCCATATATTCGTGTGTAGACGGATGAATGAAGCCGAATACATATGCATGAAGTGTCTGTCCCTGAAGCGGATATGGGCATTTCGCGGGTCCATAAAGTACATCTCCCAAAAGCGGATGACCAATCGATGCCATATGGACGCGAATTTGATGAGTGCGACCTGTCTCTAGTCTGCACTCAATCCAGGTAAAACGACCAAATCGCTCCAACACTTTATAATGTGTCACTGCATCCTTTCCATTCTTGCGATTAATCGCCATGCGTTTCCGATTATGTGGATCACGCCCGATTGGTGCATCAATCACGCCCTCATCGTCTTTTAAATTTCCGTGAACAATCGCATAATAACGCCGTGTGATGGAATGTTCCTTTAACTGTGCAGCAATGCAGTTGTGCGCAGTATCGTTTTTGCATGCAATGATTACACCAGTTGTGTCCATGTCAATGCGATGAACAATTCCAGGGCGAATCACTCCGTTGATGCCGGATAAGCTGTCTTTGCAATGGTACAGCAATGCATTGACAATCGTGCCAGAGGTATGTCCAGCCGCCGGATGCACCACCATCCCCTTTGGCTTATTTATGAGGATCACATCGTCATCCTCGTAAAGAATATCGAGTGGAATGTCCTCTGCCACCAC
>CAVCPW010000257.1:0-4280 GCA_963604075.1 Anaerovoracaceae bacterium
ATACCAAGGCCGTTCAACAAAGATGCTGCATCGGAATCAGCTTCCCATCCATTCATCTGTGCGAACTCTGCCTCGAGCTCACTTGCGCGGATACCATCCTCATCGGTGAAATCCTCTTTTGCGTAGATGGCGTCCTTCTCCTTCATGATTTCAAAGAGACGGGCATTTCCCATCATAACAGTGTCAAGTACAACACAGTCATCATACTTAAAATGATCCTGCTCGAGTACAGAAAGACGCTGTCCCGGTGTCATGGTGACAGTACCGTTCGTCGGCTCAAGCTGTCCGGACAGAATCTTTAAAAATGTGGACTTTCCGGCACCGTTGGCACCGATGATTCCGTAGCAATTTCCCTCTGTAAACTTAATGTTTACATCCTCAAAAAGGGCTCTCTTGCCCAGACGTAATGTTACTCCATTTGCACTAATCATGTTTCCTCTCATTCTGCCGCCCTTGCATCATGCACCCGCGGCTTAACTACGGCTTCGCTCCTAAGGCGAACCTGTATTCTTGTTTTCTTATCCTAACAAGCTGTCCTCTCTTGAATGACAGCTAAATACGATTACCTGATGACCACACTTTTTCAGCATGCTGATGGCTGCGGCAAGGCGTTCATCATCATAATACGCAAATACATCATCAAACAGGAACGGCATCGGCTCGTCCTGCCATAAAAGCTTTGCAGCTGCAACGCGGATACACAGGTAGATCTGCTCGATCGTTCCCCGGCTCACACTCTCGAGCGCAATCTCGCGCTCATCGGCATATACCCTCACCTTCATATCCTGTCCAATCGCCAGCTTGTCGTACTTGCCATCGGTAATGTCAAACAAAATCTTGGATGCCTCATTGTTTAACAAATTTCCAAAGGTTGCGCGGATACGCTCGGATACATGTGCCATTGTCTTGAGTGCCATATTTACCGCCTCAATCTCCTCCATCAGACGGGCATTTTCAGCAGCGACACCATTTAACTTCTGATTGCTCTCCTCAAGTGACAGGAGGATTCTTTCTTCCTCTTTCTGCTGATGAACCAGATAAGAAAGCTCTCTTTGTGCCTTCTCATACTGCTCCTCTAACGGTTTGCAACGCTCTGTGGCCTCAGCCGGCATCTTTGTCTTGCACTCCTCAAATGCCTGTAAGCTCTGCGAAAGCTTCGCTTTCAGCTCCTCTGACAATTTCTTTGCCGCCATTGCATTTTTCTTATTATCTCTGCTCTTCCATACCGCAACGAACATCGCTACAAGGCACACAAACGCGACACATATACCGATCGTGATCATCCAGAAATCACTGCGATTGTTCATTCCAACGCCTTGGTAACGGTAAATAGAAAAGGCTCCTGCAACAATGGCAAAAAACAGCCAGACAACCCAACCGTTTTTGCTCTTTGTCACCATATTCGCGCTATCAGATGCCGCTTCACTTGCCTTTTTGTCAGATTCATAACGGCGGCAAAGTTCATCACGCTCACGCTCGTAGGCCATCAGTTCTTCCTCTGCCTGATGACGCTCAGTCTGAATCTGTGTCTGAAGATTGCTACTTTGCCTTTCACGGACATAACGTGAACGTTGCAAACGGCTCAAACGCTTGCCAGACTCTTCAGCCATCTTTTGATTTCTCTGGTGAGCGCTATCCACATCTTTTACAATCTGAGCCTCAAGATTTTGCTTCTTTAGTAAAAGCTCCTGCCTTGCCTTATCCACATCAATATTCATATTTTTGCTTCGACTGGCATTTGCTGCCATCTCCTGAAGCTCTTTTGCAAGCTGCGGATCAGTTGCACTCTTTAGCTGCTCAATGCAGATCGTGTTGAGATAGCTCGTCTCTGTAAGACCGCTTAAAATATTTCGTAAGGTCTGCTTTGCTGGCTGAAGACATTCACCCGTCTCATCATCAAACACGCGAACCGTTGGCTGCGGCCGCAAAAAATTTCGCTCAATGCGATAGATCTTGTCGTCTTTTTTTATCCACATTCTGCCGCAAAAATCGTGCGGTGTTTCCCACGGAAGGTAATGTTCATAGCGCTCATTTCCCTCATCTGTATCCGGGATGCCAAACAGCATACTGCGCACAAATGCATGAATCGTGGATTTTCCGGCCTCGTTTTTGCCGTAAACAATGTTCAAGCCGGATGTAAATGTAATCGTTCTTAAATGGAATTTTCCAAAATGTGTCAATTCCAGTTTTATAATATTCATGCTACCCCACTTCCCTGACTGTTATCGAGTCTTCTGCACGGCATTTAAAAGAGCCTCCAGACCGCAGTAAAGCGCTTTCTGCTCACGTGCACCTGCATTCTCTTTTAAAAACTCTTCTAGATACATTCCGATCATGTCGTCCTTATGCTCATCCAACAGTGCTACCAAATTGTAATCCGGCATTGTGCTGTCATCTATTGCTGCTACATTGCCAAGCGCCAAAAGCCGATCTCTGTCATATGGCTGTCCAGGCTTATATCGGCCCTCAAGACTGATTGTGAAAATATTCTCACTGCCATACTGCTTCATTGCCGCTAAAAGTTTTTCTTCGAGCTCATCATGTGCAATATCACTTGAAAGTCGTACTTTGATATTAAAATACTCACGGCACGCAAATGGGACAAATTTGATTGTTGTGCTGTCCTCATTGATTTCACCCAAAACAAAACCATGTTTGCCGCCCTCTCTCTCGCTCAACGGTTCGAGAGACCCGGCATAAGCTACATGCAAACTCTGAATCAGTCTCTCCTTGTGCTCAAAACCAAGTGCCATATAGTCAAAGCCCTTTTCGGACAGTTCCTCTAAATTGGCTGGCATATGGTTCGTATCGCCTGTGTAGCCAAGCAAAATCTGATATTCACTTTCCTTATCTGGCCTTGCATCCTCCAGATATGGCTTGTTTTCAGTCGGACCGTAGTAGCTGCATCCATGGACAGATGTACTTATATTGTCCAACTGTACGCTCATGCAGTGCTTGTCAGACAGCACATGTACCCATGGCTGCCACGGATAGGAAAGCCACGGACTGTCATCTGTAATGTAGTCAGATGCTCCGGCGATCATGACAACCTCGGTGGCGGTCAACTTGCCAAACAGTTTTGCTGCCCGGTCGAGATCCGCCCAGACGGGAGGTCGATCAAAGAGGTCACCTGCAATTAAAAGCAGGTCGATCTTTTTTTCATTACACGCATCTATCACTGCAGCAAACGAATCCCATAACTCTTCTGCCCGGTTCTTTCCCCAGGAAAATTCTGCTTCAGGGCTGCTGCCCAGATGCAAATCTGCGATGTGTATAAAGCGCATTCGGTCTCCTCTCTTGTTTATAAATGCTACTCTAGGATTGCTTTGCTGCTATACAGCTCTCGCAATCCCGGTATCATCAAATGTCACAGTTATTAACAGTTCTTGGGAACGGAATAACGTCACGGATGTTGCCCATTCCGGTCAGATACATAACGCAGCGCTCAAATCCCAGACCAAATCCGGCATGACGTGCGCTTCCGTACTTTCTCAGATCAAGATAGAAACCGTAATCCTCTTCCTTTAAGCCCAGCTCCTTCATACGGTTGGTCAGCTTTGTATAGTCATCCTCTCTCTGGCTTCCTCCGATGATCTCACCGATACCTGGAACAAGGCAGTCCATAGCGGCAACTGTCTTTCCGTCATCGTTCTGCTTCATGTAGAATGCCTTGATCTCCTTCGGATAATCAGTTACAAATACTGGACGCTTAAAGATTTCCTCTGTCAGATAACGCTCATGCTCGGTCTGTAAGTCGCAGCCCCAGCTTACCTTGTAATCAAATTTATCGTTGTGCTTCTCAAGCAGCTCGATTGCCTCTGTGTAGGTAACATGGCCAAACTCAGAATTTAATACATGATTTAAACGGTCTAACAGTCCCTTGTCGATAAAGGAATTGAAGAACTCCATCTCCTTCGGTGCCTTCTCTAATACATAACGGATAACATACTTAAGCATATCCTCTGCCAGCTTCATATCATCATTCAGATCAGCAAATGCCATCTCAGGCTCGATCATCCAGAACTCAGCCGCATGGCGTGTGGTGTTGGAGTTTTCTGCACGGAAGGTCGGTCCAAAGGTGTAGATATTTCTGAATGCCATTGCATAGGTCTCACCATTTAACTGGCCACTTACAGTCAGGTTGGTTGGCTTACCAAAGAAGTCCTGAGTATAATCTACTTTGCCATCCTCAGTCTTCGGAATGTTGTTTAAATCCATGGTAGTTACCTGGAACATCTCTCCTGCACCCTCGCAGTCACTTCCGGTAATCAGTGGAGTGT
>CAVCPW010000258.1:0-2173 GCA_963604075.1 Anaerovoracaceae bacterium
ATGCGGTTCCTGTTGTGTTGAAGATTCCGCCGTAGATTGTGACAGTCTGTGCACTTTTTACAGTAAAGATCTGGCTGATTCGCTTCCATCCTCCGTCAATATCCGTATCGGCATTTCCAGTCAAAATTTCTGCCCCATATGCCATTGAACGATCGGCAAAGCAAACTGCCAGTCCTGCTCCTGCCTGTGTATTGTTTGAAACGGCTGCCACATCCTTCACAAAAGCGTAGGCGGAAAGGGTATAGATTCCCGCTTCCAGCCACACCTGCTGAATGACGGCTGCAAAGCTGTCTGCCTTTGTCTTTGCAATCCTTATCGAAGTATCGGCAAAATAGCCCTTATCCGTTACACGCACGACACTCCATGCGGAAGCATCCGTCATTTTCGATGCATTGCCCCAGGCATCCTCGAACTCACCGGCTGCGTCAAATCCGGTATTTTTTAACAGATTGGTTACCAGCTTTCCACTCACACCAGACTGTCTGAGCTTATGGCGTTTGGCACCATCCTCATAATGACTGAAGGTGCTGACATGACCAGCATTGTCTGAGATTTCAGAAGGAGAACCAAAACGATTAAATTTCCATGTATAAACGTGATTATCTGCTGTTGAGGATAACTTTCCATCCAGCCCCGGCTCGGTATAAACAGTTGTTCCAAGCTCTGGATAGGTAACCTCAATCTCGGTTCCGGCATGGAAGGAACCTGCCGCATCCGTGTACCCTTCCCCGATCTTTGCAATACGATCCACACCGCAGTCGGTACGGTATCCATACACAATGCGTCTTTTATCGGGTCCCTGTGCATAAATCATCTTATCGCCATCATAGCCAAAGCTGCTTATTTTTCCATCCGGGTAGGTAATCGTTGTCAGATGACCAGCGACATCATATGCAAACGAGGTAGTTCTCTTATTTGCTGTAATGCTGACAAGCTTTGTCAGATCACTGTTGTAATTAAATACAACTCGCGCGCCTGTTGGATCTTCTGCATACTGAATGTAATTTCCGGCACTGTTTGGCCCATACTGACACTTCATTGCATTTCCATAGGTATCCTTAATCTGGCGCAGATAACCATCCTGACCAAATACATACTGTACTTCATCCTTATCCTTCATGATTCGGTACGAATCGTATTCGCTTCCGGAAGTCTGCGTAATTACAAGACCAAGTCCATCCTCATCCTTGAGCTTATTGGAATCCGAAGTATCCTTATAGAAATAGTGATTTGTTCCATCCGCATCGGTTAAAACATACGGGAAATCACTGTTCCCAGATTCCTTTAATTCCTGCATCAGGCTCAAACGAAAGCCTTTTCCGAAACGGCTCTGTGTATCACAATCTGAAAGATTGTACACATGGCTTACACTGACCGGCATCAGAATACCACTTGTTCCTTCATCTTCATGAAGAAAGACCAGATTTCCATTATAACGATTGACATAACCGGTTCCGGTACGTCCTAACTCTTGCTCATGATAACTATAGTAATCCTCAAGACCCTTTGTACTGCGATAGTACACGATTCCAATCGGATAGCAGCCTGCTGTCAGACCGTACTTATTCACTGGCATATCGGAGGACACCAGTGTCGCCGTTGCATATACATTCTCATTTACGGCTTTCAATGCAATTCCATGATTGGATGATGGATTGTTATACCAGCCGCGAATCAGCTTTGTTACATCAAATGTCTTCGGAATTGCCATTCCATTTGTATTTTCCAGTGTCAGATAGTCAAGCGCTTCCGGCTTAAAGGACGGCTGGTTATTCCATGTCAGGGTACGCTGGTTCCATGCACCTGTTACCTCATGAGCACTGATGCGAAAGCCCTTTCCGTCATCTGCTGAAAATTGATACTGATATAAGTTTAATCTCGCATCCGTGATTACCGCTCCCTTTTCTAGCTGCGGAAGTGTATTAAACTTTAAAAAGGTACGACATACCTGATACGGCCGGTTTCTTCCGACCTCCAGCTCGCTAAAATCGAAGCCGTAGCTGCTGTCTGGATCCTTTGATTGCACAAATGCATCATCAATGGCAGTCTGCTTCTTCTCGATACGAACCGTCGGATCAACCGTAACCGGATAGGCTCTGTTTTCATCCATAAGCCACGATACATCCATTACAATGGTAATCTCAGAAATTTCAGAGCTTTCCTGTCCTACTTC
>CAVCPW010000259.1:0-57278 GCA_963604075.1 Anaerovoracaceae bacterium
ACATCTAATACACCGGTCAGAGTAAGACCAAGTGCGCAGATGGTTGCAGTAAGACCGAGCGGGATTTTTTCGAGTATGAAACTTACAACTGCGAATGCGAGAAACAGCAGGGCGATAATTGTTTGAGACATTCTGAACTCTCCCTTCTCTTTGATTGTTAAATTTTTCACTCCTGAAATGTGTCGGCCGCCACATTTCCTTTGCTGATTCCATTATAGGGCAGCACCATCACAAACACAACTTGACAGAAAATATGGCTGCATACGTTTTTTTTATGACCTCAAAACGAGCAGCGTCTTTTTGAATAATTTTACCAATGAACCTCTCAAAAATGGCTATAGAAATTACAAAGCAGATATGGTATCCTTATAGCAGAATTGCTAAAAGAGTATTTTTTACCATTTTTAGCAGAAGTAGAGAAAGGACTGACAGAGTGTATGACACTGAATCAACTGCGGTATTTTTGCACGGCAAGCCGCTGTCACAGCATCACAAAGGCGGCAGAAGAGTTATATGTCACGCAGCCGACGGTATCCGTTGCTATCCGTGATTTGGAGATTGAATTTGGAATCAATCTGTTTTCCAGAAAGGGAAATCAGCTGATGCTGACTGTGGAGGGCGAAGCACTCTACAAAAAAGCAGTCTATATTTTGCAATATTGCGATGAGCTTCTGGCAGACTGTTCAAGTGTGCTGCGTGTTCGTCCGCCGGTTCATATCGGAATTCCTCCGATGCTAAGCACCGTGTTTTTTCCAGAGCTGTTAGAGGCATTTCAGGCAGAGCACCCGGAGATTCCGGTTGTGTTGGAGGAGTATGGTTCTGTTCGTGCCTGCAATCTCGTGCAGGACGATACGCTTGATCTTGCACTCGTTAACATGGAACAATATAATATCGACAAATTCAACAACATTATCCTTGCGGATGACCAGATCGTATTTTGTGTAAGTGAGAATCATCCGCTCGCGCAAAAGGAATTTGTAACAACGAAGGAAATGGCAAAGGAAAAGCTGATCTTTTTTAATGCAGATTCGGTGCAGAACCAGCTTTTGAAGCTTCGCTTTGAGCTTGATGGCTGCACGCCGTCCGTTATCATGAGAAGCAGTCAGATTTATACCACATTGCAATTTCTCAAATTGAAGAAATATGGATGCTTTTTCTATTCCTGCATGACTGACAAATTCTCAGGTATAGTCGGAATCCCACTGGCCTCACCGATTCGTGTCAGGATTGGAGTGGTGTGGAAGAAGGGCAAATATATCAGTAATGATATGCAGACGTTCCTAAATTTTACAAAGAGTTATTATCAGAAGCATCCGTTAATTGCCGAGGGAGATTCGTAGCGTAGTGGGTGCCGAGGTCCCCTTCATAACCTTTCGGTGGGGGTCACGGAACGCCAATTCGCAAAACTGCACGTTCCGAGCATCACTGCAAAACGCGAACAAAGTCCGCATGCAGCTTTGTTTTGTTCATTAACGGGCGTCCAGTTCGTCCTGCTAATCTGTCAAATCTTTATGCAAGCATAAGATTTATCCAGATTTAGCAGGACGCGTGAACGAAAAAATAAAAAATCTTACTTGACAAATAGGAAAACGCGCTGTATAGTAACGCTATAGTTAAATAACACGATAACACTTCAAACCGATGAAGCGGAGATAAAAATGAGAAATGCGCAGTACAGAGAGTCCGGGATGCTGAGAACCGGACAGAGAGCAGCTTATTAAATGGACCGCAGAGGGTATGGTCAAAGGCGTAAGCCAAGTATTCCATAACGTGTACGCATACGTTAGTTGCGAGGGATATGCTGGTATCCTAAAAAGAGCCCTGAAAAGGGAAACAAGGTGGCACCGCGGAAAGTAGAATTGTATCCGTCCTTGGCAGATTCATAATAGTGAGTCTGTCAGGGACTTTTTTGTTATACCAAATTTCGCAGGCTTAAAAGTAGCAAAGCAATTTGGATATATAGAAAACAAAAAGCTCCGCATACCGGCATATTAACAAAGGAGGATCACAATGCAGATTACGACAACACTCGAAGAACTAAGACAAAAAGCAGCCGGATATCGTGCAGTGCCGGTTGCAGGAGAATTATTTTCAGATGTGCGAACTCCAATCGAAGTTTTACGCATCCTAAAAAATGTCAGCAGCCATTGCTTCCTTTTTGAGAGCGTGGAAAATCAGGAGATTTGGGGACGATATACATTCCTTGGATTTGACCCTAAAGAGGAAATCTCATTTACCGGAGGGGACGATCCAAGAGTGCGCATTGAAAACGTATTAAAAGAATATAAAAGTCCGCGTATGGAAAAGCTTCCTCCCTTTACCGGAGGTCTGGTCGGTTACTTTTCCTATGATTACGTGAAATATAGCAATCCAAAGCTAAAGCTGGATGCGAAGGACGAGGAAGGTTTTAAGGATGTCGATGTGATGCTGTTCGACAAGGTAATCGCATTTGATAACGTAAAGCAAAAGATCATTATCATAGTGACAATCAAGACCGATGAGCTTGAAAAAAATTATGAGGTTGCTGTTCATACGATTAAAAGAATCGCGAAAATGATCATTGGCGGTGAGATGAAAAAAGAACAGCCAGGATGCTTAAAAACCGAATTTCAGCCATTGTTTCAGAAAGACGAATATTGCAGGATGGTGGAAAAAGCAAAGGAATATATCTATCAGGGAGACATCTTCCAGGTGGTACTTTCCAATCGCTTGGCAGCTGAGTATGAGGGAAGTCTTTTAAATACCTACCGCATCATGCGAACCACAAATCCATCACCGTACATGTTCTACTTTAGCAGCGATGACATGGAAGTGGCAGGTGCTTCACCAGAGACACTTGTAAAATTAGAAAATGGCGTGCTTCATACATTTCCACTTGCGGGAACAAGACCGAGAGGAAAGAACAGACAGGAAGACATAGAACTGGAAAAAGATTTGCTTGACGATGAGAAGGAATGCGCAGAGCACAACATGTTAGTCGATTTAGGACGAAACGACATCGGAAAGATAAGTAAGTATGGCACAGTTGAGGTAGAGGAATATATGCGGGTGCTTCGCTATTCACATGTCATGCATATAGGCTCAACCGTGAAAGGTCAGATTAGGGATGATAAGACAGCAATAGATGCAATAGAAGCAGTCCTTCCGGCAGGAACTCTTTCAGGAGCACCAAAGTATCGAGCGATGGAAATTATAAACGAACTGGAAAATAACAAGCGAGGCATTTACGGAGGAGCAGTCGGCTACCTTGATTTTACTGGAAATCTTGATACCTGCATTGGAATTCGCCTAGCTTACAAGAAAAACGGGAAAGTATTTGTCCGGTCAGGAGCTGGAATTGTGGCAGACAGCATTCCGGAAAAGGAATTTCAGGAGTGCATCAACAAAGCAAAGGCAGTAGTCGAGGCCATTAACAAGGCGCAGCAGATGGCAGTCGATGAGGGAAAGGAGAACGACGATGATTTTATTGATTGATAATTATGACAGCTTTTCATATAACCTGTATCAGTTAGTCGGCACGATCGATCCAGATATCAAGGTCATTCGAAATGATGAGATGACAGTCGATGAGGTAAAGGCATTACAGCCACAACTCATCATTCTTTCCCCAGGACCGGGACGTCCCGATCAGGCGGGCATCTGCGAGGACGTAGTAAAGACGCTTGGATCAAGCATACCGATCCTTGGTGTATGCCTTGGACATCAGGCAATCTGTGAGGCATACGGCGGTAAAATCATTCATGCAAAGAAGCTGATGCATGGAAAGACATCAATCGCACAGCTCAATCGCGATGGCGTTTTATTCAAAGGAATGGATGCAGAAATTCAGGTTGCAAGATACCATTCACTTGAGGCTGACCCGGATACCTTACCAGAGGTGCTTCGTGTAACGGCAATAGCCGATGGCGAGATTATGGCAGTCGAGCATATACAGTATCCGGTATATGGATTGCAATTTCATCCGGAATCCATTCTCACACCGAAAGGAATCGATATTTTACAAAACGTAGTAGAGAGTATAAGAAAATAGAATAATACAGGCAAAATAGAATAGAGAAACGGAATAGAAAAGCAGAATAAAAAACGTATAAGAACAGACAGCAAAGGAGATAATGTTATTATGATAAGAGAAGCGATTGCAAAGTTAATAAGAAAAGAAAACCTGACGGAAGAGGTTATGGAGCAGGTAATGGAAGAGATTATGACAGGAGAGGCAACTGATGCACAGAAAGCATCATTTCTTACAGCAATGACGATGAAGGGCGAGACAATCGACGAGATTACATCTGCGGCAAGGGTCATGAGAAGTCACTGCGAGAAGTTCTTAAATGACATGGATGTGTTGGAGATCGTTGGAACAGGAGGAGACGGTGCAAATACAATCAACATTTCCACCATTGCATCCATTATCGTATCCTCGACAGGCATTCCGGTTGCAAAACATGGAAACCGCGCAGCATCCAGTAAGTGCGGTACAGCAGACTGTCTCGAGGCACTTGGCGTCAACTTAAATCTCTCCCCGGCTGAGAGTGCGATTCTCTTAAAAGAACATAACATGTGCTTCTTATTTGCTCAGAAATATCACCCAGCAATGCGTTTTGTCGGAGCAGTCAGAAGAGAAATCGGTATCCGTACATTATTTAACGTACTTGGACCACTTGCAAATCCGGCAGGCGCATCCATGCAGCTGCTTGGTGTATATAGCGAATCACTAGTAGAGCCGCTTGCGCGAGTACTTTATAACTTAGGTGTTAAGAGTGCGATGGTTGTTTATGGACAGGATGGCATGGATGAAATCTCATTAAGTGCACCGACAACCGTGTGCGAGGTGCGAAACGGAAACTTCAAGAGCTATGTCATCACACCAGAGCAGTTTGGTTTTACACGTTGCAAGAAGGAAGATTTAGTAGGTGGTGATCCTCAGGAAAATGCACAGTTTGCACTCGACATTTTAAATGGAGCTAAGGGTCCAAAGACCGATGCGGTACTTCTTAATGCCGGAGCTGCCATTTACACGGCAAAAGAAGGCATCACAATTGAAGAAGGCATTCAGATTGCAAGAGAAGCTCTTGAGAGCGGCCGTGCAGTCAAGCAGTTAGAGGACTTTGTAAGAGCAACCAAGCATTAAAGTATGAAATCGGATATCATAACAACATATAGTAAAGGTAATCGCAGTCAGGCATAAAATGGCAGTAAATACACAACATGGCAGTGAGGTGACAGCAGCATGGCAGAGAATATATTAAAGACAATCGCAGACAAACGGCGAATCTGTATCGAAGAAAAGAAAAAGCAGGTGCCACTAAAAAACTTGATTGCGCAGACAGAGGCACTCTTGCAGAGGGAAGCAGCCGGTGAAGTGCAGGCAAAACCAAGCTTTTATAACAGCCTGGCGGGGGAACCACTTTCCTTTATCTGTGAAGTAAAAAAGGCATCACCATCAAAGGGATTGATTTCACTTGATTTTCCGTATTTGACTATAGCAAGGGAATATGAGGCGGCAGGAGCTTCAGCCATCTCCGTACTGACAGAGCCGGAATATTTTCTAGGCAGAGATGAATATTTGAAAGAAATCGCACAGACGGTATACATTCCGGTGTTGCGCAAGGATTTTACGATTGATCCGTATCAAATTTATGAAGCAAAGCTTCTTGGCGCGTCGGCGGTGCTTTTGATCTGTTCGCTGCTGGAAAAGGATACATTGGTTGAATTTCTTGCAATAGCAAAATCCCTTAAATTGGATGCACTCGTTGAGGCACACGATGAAACAGAAATTCATACCGCACTCGACTGTGGTGCAAAAATTATCGGCGTGAATAACAGAAATTTGAAAAACTTTACGGTTGATGTGAACAATAGCTTACGACTGCGAGAGCTTGTTCCAGGCGATGTGGTATTTGTCTCTGAGAGTGGAATTAAGACAAGAGAGGATACTGCAAGGCTTGCAGCACATCATGTAAATGCGGTACTGATCGGAGAAACGCTGATGCGAAGCCCAGACAAAAAGGCAGCACTTGATCAGCTTAGACCATAATCAAACCGAAAAGGGCAATGTTATAAATAAAGAAGCAAAATAGGCAACAACAAACACATAAAAAGCAACACATAAATAGCTATATAAAATAATATAATTATTTAAATAGATAAATTAAAAGAATCAAAGAAATAAAAAGAGTCAAAGAAATAAAAAGAGTCAAATAAATTCGATAATGGCATACAGAAAGGAACAGGACATATGAGCAGAGGAAGATATGGAAAACATGGCGGCCAGTACGTGCCAGAGACACTGATGAATGAGATTATCCGTTTGGAGGAGGCATATGAGCATTACAAAAACGATCCAGAATTCGTTCAGGAATTAGATACTTTATTAAAGGAGTATGCCGGAAGACCATCCCTTCTCTATTATGCAGAACACATGACAAAGGATTTGGGCGGAGCCAAGATCTATTTAAAGAGAGAGGATTTAAATCATACCGGTGCGCATAAGATTAACAACTGTCTTGGACAGGCTCTTCTTGCAAAGAAGATGGGAAAAACACGTCTGATTGCAGAGACCGGTGCTGGACAGCACGGTGTCGCAACTGCAACTGTTGCCGCACTTCTAGGCATGGAATGTGAGATTTACATGGGCAAAGAAGACACCATCCGTCAGGCGCTCAATGTCTATCGCATGGAGCTTTTGGGAGCAAAGGTTCATCCGGTTACAAGTGGTACTCAGACATTAAAGGATGCAGTAAATGAGTGTATGAGAGAGTGGACAAACCGCGTGGATGATACCCTGTATGTGCTTGGTTCTGTCATGGGACCGCATCCATTTCCAATGATTGTGCGTGATTTCCAGAGCGTCATCAGCAAGGAGGCGAGAGCACAGATCCTTGAAAAAGAGGGAAAGCTGCCGGATGCCGTACTTGCCTGTGTTGGTGGTGGAAGTAATGCAATGGGTATGTTTTATGAGTTTATTAAGGATGAAAATGTTCGCCTGATCGGTTGTGAGGCAGCAGGACGCGGTGTCCACACTGGAGAGACAGCAGCTACAATTGCGGTCGGAACTGAGGGTATCTTCCATGGTATGAAGTCTTATTTTTGTCAGAATGAGTATGGTCAGATCGCACCTGTTTACTCCATCTCTGCGGGACTTGATTATCCGGGTATCGGGCCAGAGCACGCATATCTGCATGATATTGGCAGAGCCGAGTATGTGCCGATAACAGACGAAGAGGCTGTTTGTGCATTTGAGTACATTGCAAAGACAGAGGGTATAATCGCTGCAATTGAAAGTTCTCATGCGATTGCACAGGTTATGAAACTTGCGCCAACCATGAGAAAGGATCAGATCATCATTTGTTGCGTATCTGGAAGAGGAGATAAAGACGTAGCAGCAATTGCAAGATATAGAGGAATCGATTTACACGATTGAGATGGAAACGGAATGTCAGATAAAACGATAATCCATTACCCATCACATAAAAGTGATGGGTTTCCACCTAAGAAAAACGAAAGGATTTAATTTATGAAAATGACAAAAATAGCAGAGGCATTTCAGAATAAAAAGGCATTTATTGGATTTTTAACAGCAGGTGATCCATCACTTGAGTGTACAGAAGAATTTATTGTAAAGATGGAGGAGGCAGGTGCCGCACTGATTGAAATTGGTATTCCTTTCTCTGACCCGATTGCAGAAGGACCTGTGATTCAGGCAGCAAACATTCGTGCCTTATCAAATCCGAACGGCTGCACGACCGATCAGGTATTTGACATGGTAGAGCGCGTCAGCAAAAAGACGACAGTTCCGCTTGTCTTTCTTACATATTTGAATCCAGTATTCAAGTACGGTTATGAGCGTTTCTTTACACGATGTGCAGCTGCAGGTATTTCTGGAATTATCGTGCCTGATATGCCGCTTGAGGAAAAGGGTGAAGTGGCAGAGGTTGCTGCTGCACACGGTGTCGATGTGATTTCTCTGATTGCACCGACAAGTGAGGCACGTATCGCTCAGATTGCAAAGTCTGCGACTGGTTATCTGTATATCGTTTCTTCTATGGGTGTAACTGGTATGAGAAGTGAGATTACAACGGATCTCGAGAGTATTGTACGTGTAGTTCGGGAGAATACATCTGTTCCAGCGGCAATCGGATTTGGAATTAACACACCTGAGCAGGCTGAAAAATATGCAGGTATGGCAGACGGCGTTATTGTCGGAAGTGCGATTGTAAAAATTATCGAGAAATATGGAAAGGATGCCGCAGAGCCGGTATACAATTACGTGAAAGAAATGGCGGATGCAGTGAAGCGTGCTGAACAAAATAAATGAGAAAATGGTAGTAAGAGAGGATAATAGTAAAATGAGATAATAATAAAATGTGAAAATAATAATAATAAGAAAGGACACCGCGGATGCGATGTCCTTAAATTAACAGCGCTACCAGGATTCGAACCTGGAAAATGCTGGAGTCAGAGTCCAGTGCCTTACCGTTTGGCGATAGCGCTACAACATGTATTATAATAGCAGGTAAGTATGAATTTGTCAAGCACAAATTTATATTTTTTTAATTGATTTCTTCCTCTGATTTGGTATAATAGACGTAGTGTACATTGGCGGCGGAATGCTCGGCTAATTAGGTCAATGTTGTGAAAGGCATGGAGAAGGTTTATGAGATATTTTTTGAAGAAGGGACTGCTTGCAGGAGGACTTGGCGCGATGATGCTGTCTGCAGCAGGATGCTATTATGGGAGCGGATACGGTTATAGTTCTTATTCTAGTGCGAGCAAGGTAAAGACAACTGCAGCAGCAGATACATTAGATGAGTTTAAGATCACGGACTTCCAGGCATCAGATGGCACCTATCAGTATAAAGATCTGGGCTGGTTAAGCAGCTATGAGGATCTGGAGAATGAAGTAGGAATGTCAATCGGCACAACAACAGCGTTCACCGAGGGTGAGACGATGGGAGACCTCAACTATTCTGTTAAACTGCTTGATTATGTTTCTGTTGGTATGCAGCCGGTTTTCGATCCGGATGGCGGATTGACTACACTGACAATTTATTTCGAGGATACATATACAGCAGAGCAGTTAGATGAATTATTTGACAAAGCTGTTGAGGCCGCGCGTGAAGCATTTGGCGACGAGGATAAGTATCAGGAAAGCCAGCAGGACGGCGGTAGAGGAACGGTCTATAATACAACTGGTGCGTTCTGGTATAGAGATACTGATAAATATGGTGATTATACAGTGAACAGTTTCCAGATTGGAAAGCTTGATTCTGGAAATGGAACAAGCGCAGTCGTAATCGGTGTAAATATCTATGATCCGACCAAGGTTGAGGAAGAGTCAAGCGAGGAAGGAAGCGGTTCTGGTGAGAGTGCGGAAGAGGCATCTTCAAGGACCGATGATAAAAATGCAAAGGAAACAAGTGAGGCAGAGAAAACTGCTGAGAGCGAAGAATAAGAAATCATAAAATAAGAAATCGCAAAATAAGAAATCGTAGAAAGTGCAAGAAATAAAGAACAGAAAGAAAAAATAGGGACAGACCTTTGTGGCTTGTTCCTATTTTTTCTTATCAGGCGAAAAAGAGGTGTAATTTTGAATCGTCAGCGCAATTTAATAATGATATTTCTTTTTGTTTGCAATTAAAAATGCAAGTGAAATCACAAATGCGAAGACCTCAGCAGCTATATTTGCGCCCCAGATGCCATCCACACCAAGAAGCAGCGGCAGGATCAATACAGAGAAGGTCTGGAAGATCAATGTACGCAAGAATGAGATCGCTGCGGAAATCCCACCATTGTTGAGCGCTGTAAAGAATGATGAGGAAAAGATGTTAAAACCTGCCAGCAAAAAGCTGAATGAGAATAGGCGGAATGCATGTATTGTTATATCAAACAGTTCTGCATCGTAGCCGACAAACATCTTTGCAAGCGGATGTGCAAGTGCAAGGGCGAGTACAGTCAAAACGACACCGAGTGTGCTGACAATGAGTATACTTTTTTGACGAAGGTTTTGCAGTTCACTGTGATTTCCAGAACCGTAGTGGAAACTGACAATAGGAGCGCATCCGATGGAATAGCCAACAAAGATCGCAACGAAAATAAACTGTACATACATCAATACGCCGTATGCGGAAACACCATTTTCACCGAGATACTTTAACAGCTGAAAATTATAGACAATGCCGACAACCGATGCGGATACATTGCTCATCAGCTCGGATGAGCCGTTTGCACATGCCTGCAGGATCGGGCGAAGCTCAAACTTTGCTTTGGTCAGATGAAGTCGGCTGCTGTTCGGACGAATAAAATAGATAAGCGGAAGCAGACCGCCGACGGTTTGGCTGATACCAGTTGCGAGAGCAGCTCCGGCAACGCCCCAGCGAAGACCACCAACAAATACAGCATCCAGTATCATGTTTGTAATTCCGGCAGCAAGAGTTGCTGCCAATCCAAGGTTTGGCTTTTCTGCTGCAATCAGGAAGCTTTGAAATACGTTTTGCAGCATATAAGGAGCAAGAAATGCGATTACGATACGACCATACAGAACACAGTCGTTCATCATTTCTGATGTAGCACCCAACATTTTGGCAACCGGGTGCATGAAGGCAATACCGAGAATTGTTAGAATGATACCAATCAAAATCGACAGCCAGATCATCATGGAGAAATAATGGTTTGCTCGCTTTTCATCGCCTTCACCGAGAATACGGGAGACAAGTGCTGTGCCTCCGGTACCGATCATAAATCCGAGGCTTCCGAGGATGATGATAAACGGCATGATCAGATTGATCGAAGCAAATGCTGTTTTTCCGGCAAAGTTTGATACGAAAAAGCCGTCAACAACGCCATAGATGGATGTAAAGACCATCATAACAATAGAAGGAAGTGTAAAACGAAACAGCTTCCCATAGGTAAAATGATCCGATAATTGGATTTTCATAAAAATAAATCATTCCTTTCATGTTATTTTAAGTTAGGATTGTGAAGTCATAGTTTTTTAAATTCATAGCTTTTAAAAGCCATTGCTTTTTAAGGTCACTTCTTTTAAAATCATAGCCTTTTAAAGTCATTATTTTTTAAAATTAATGTAATTCATAAGAAATTTGTTTTTATTGTTTATCCCTTAGTTGCTGTAATTCCTTTTGCAGACATTCTAAGTATCGCTCATTTAAAGTAAGATATTGCTCTGCGGTTTCAACTCCCCACTCAGCGAGAATACGGTTTTCAGCTTCGATAACTTTTTCAGCAGTCTTTTCAGCTAGCTCCTTTCCTTTTTCAGTCAGGCAGACGCGCTTATTTTTTCCATCAACTGGCTCTAAATAGATTACGTGTTCTTCCTCGAGCTTTCGCAGTGCGGAATTGAGCGTTTGCTTGTGCAGGCCGGTTAGGCGGCAGATATCGCGAAGCAGGCAGCTTTCTTTGCCAGAGTTACATATCGTATATAAGATTTGCATTGTGCTGTCAGACAGACCAAAGAGTACAGACATCTCATGATAAACAACGCTTGTCTCACATTGCAGGTGATTCAATCGCTTGAGAGAAGCAGAAGATTGAACACTCATAAAGTACCTCCATTCTTGTAATATTACAATTTGTCTGAAATCGTACCTTGAAAGTATAGTCCGAAATCATACTATTGTCAAGGCTAAATAAAAAATATGAGTGAATAAAAATTGGTGGACATGTGCAGATAAAAACAGTATAATTAGGCAAATGAAAGCAGACTGAAGTAGCTGTCTACTATGCATATGATTAGGATTAATATATGAATTTTTGAGGTGAGAGATGGGCAAATTACAAAAAGATGAGGCGTTTTATAAGAAGTTATGGAGCCTGATGGTTCCGATCGTACTTCAAAATCTGATGCTTGCGATGGTAGCAGTGGCTGATGCATTCATGCTTGGCGGCATGGATCAGAACTTTATGTCGGCAGTATCATTGGCTACACAGGTTCAGTTCATTCAAAATATGTTTTTATCAGCTGCAACTGCCAGCCTTGGCATCTTGGGCGCACAATATTGGGGAAAGGGCGATAAGAAAACACTCGACAAAATTTTCTGCATGGCACTTCGTCTGTGTGGTCTGGTATCAGCCGTATTTTTCATTGGCTGTGTATGCTTTGGACGCTATCTGATGATGATTTTTACAAATGAAGAGGTACTGATCAATTATGGTGTCAGTTATTTGAAAATTGCGGGTTACTCCTATCTGATTACTGGTATTTCTCAGTGTTATCTAGTCATCATGAAGACAAGTGAGCATGCAAAGACAACCGCTATTATTAGTTCTATGACGGTTTGTATTAATATCATTCTAAATGCGATATTGATCTTTGGAGGTTTTGGCATTGAACCGATGGGCGTGCGTGGTGCAGCACTTGCAACACTGATTGCACGTATCATCGAACTGATTATTTCAATTGCAATTTCGTATAAACCTGATTATCTTCATCCATCCATGAGTGATTTGTTCAGACATGATAAGCAGCTGTCAGGGGATTTTTGGAAATGTGCATTGCCACTTTTGGGAGCTTGTCTGTTCTGGGGAATCGGATTTACCTCCTATTCCTCCTTCATGGGTCATCTTGGAACTGATGCCGCTGCAGCAAACTCTGTGGCAGCTGTTGTACGTGATATTATATGCTGCTTTAGCGCCGGAATTTCGAGTGCAGCTGGTATTATGATTGGAAACGAGCTTGGTGCCGGAAATCTTGAAAGAGGAAAATGTTACGGGATTCGTCTGTTAAAGATTTCGTTTGCGTGTGGTATTTTCGCATCTATTCTCATGTGTGTATCGGCACCGATAATTCTTCGCTTTGTAAAGCTTACACCGCAGGCACAGGGTTATCTTAAGGGGATGTTTGTTGTTATCGCATTTTATATGATTGGGCGTGCTGTCAACGATGTCACAATTAATGGCATTTTCGGTGCCGGAGGTGATACCTTATTTGATATGTATAGCCTTGCCGTGTGTATGTGGTGCCTTGCAATCCCTCTTGCAGCAGCCGGTACTTACTTCTTTCATTGGCCGGTTGTGCTTGTATATGCGTGTACCTGCATTGATGAGGTGGGAAAGCTTCCGTGGGTGATTTATCATTTCAGAAAATATAAGTGGGTTAAGGATCTTACCCATTAAAACATTCGAGATCAGAAAAATCATCTGGCTCCATTTCTTTAAGTCAATCCAAGCCTTTAAGCCCTATGTATTTTGGCCCTTATAACCAATTATAAAAACAGGAGGAAGAACACTATGAAATTAGGATTTATCGGATGCGGCAATATGGCCAGCGCAATGATGGGAGGCATCATCAAAAATGAAATTTTCAAGGCAGAGGATGTATATGGCTCTGATGTATTTGAGCCAAGCAGAGAGCGCGTAAAAAATCAATATGGCATTCATGTAACTGCAAGTAATATTGAGGTAGTGGACGCCGTTGATGTGCTGGTGCTTGCCGTAAAGCCACAATACTATGAGACAGTCATCAACGAGATTAAGGATCATGTACGTGCAGAGCAGCTTGTCATCACCATCGCACCAGGAAAGACCCTGGCCTGGCTGGCAGAGAAGTTTGGTAAGGCTGTCAAGATCGTGCGTACCATGCCAAACACACCGGCGATGGTAGGCGAGGGTATGACGGGTGCGACGCCAAACGAGTTTGTGACACCAGACGAAGTAGCTTATGTATGCAAGATTTTAGGTGGATTTGGCAAGGCAGAAGTCATCAGCGAAAAGCTGATGGATACTGTTGTTGCGGTAAGCGGAAGTTCTCCTGCATATGTATTTATGTTCATTGAGGCTATGGCAGACGCAGCTGTTGAACAGGGAATGCCAAGAGCGCAGGCATATAAGTTTGCGGCGCAGGCAGTTATGGGAAGTGCAAAGATGGTGCTTGAGACCGGAAAACATCCGGGTGAGCTGAAGGATATGGTATGTTCACCGGCAGGAACCACGATCAAGGCTGTTCGTGTGCTTGAGAAGGAAGGTCTTAGAAGTGCTGTGATTGAGGCGATGGATGCATGTGCAGAAATGGCAAAGAGCATGTAAGCTGCAAAAAATAATGATAAGGGAGAACAGAATGGAACTTTGGGATATTTATGATTCAGATAAAAAGCGTACTGGACGCACTATGAAGAGAAACGACTGGCATTTGAAAGATGGCGAATATCATCTGACTGTGCTTGGTGTGATTCACCGCCCGGACGGACGCTTTCTAATTACCAGAAGAGTCATGACAAAGGCATGGGCTCCAGGCTGGTGGGAAGTTTCCGGAGGTGCTGTGCAGGCCGGAGAAGATTCCGAAGCGGCAGTAGCAAGAGAGATTCGCGAGGAGACAGGACTTGACGTGTCTGGATGCCCGGACGGATATCGTTTTACCTATCGCCGTGACAATCCAGGTGAGGGTGATAATTATTTTGTCGATGTGTATCGCTTTGAGCTTGATTTTAACGAGAGCGATTTGAAACTTCAGGAGGAAGAGACGATGGGATATCGTCTGGTCACACTCGACGAGATCAAAGAGCTTGATAATCAGGGGATTTTCCTTCATTATAACAGCATTAAGGAAGTGTTTGCGTAATCGATTGGATTAATAAAAGAACAGCATTTGGTAGAAGATAAATGGATTACTATCAGGTGCTGTTATTTTATTTTTCAGTAGCTTATTTCTGTTATATGAGCAAGTAGCGAAGCGGATTGCGAATATCATTGACTTTATTATCTGTGCTGTGCGTTGGCCAAGACATCTTGCCAGAATACTAAAAATTTGCTATGATGGTGCCATGAGTAAATAAACCAGTAAGGATAAAAAGATACGCAATGGAACCATTTTATTATCAACATTTGACAAAGTCGGAACAGGCTGTGTATCATGCAATCAAAACAGGATTAATGGCACTTGAGGATCATTTTATCGTTCCATATGCAGATCCTGCGCGAATCAGTATGATCTTCTTTCTGGTGCGGCTTGATTGCCCAGAGATTTTTTATGCGGTCACATTTAAGCTGCGCAAGTGGCCACAGTCTGACAATCTTGAAATTTTGCCAGAGTACCTGTTCGATAAAAAGACGATTCGTCAGCAGCAAAAAGCGATGAGTGCGCGAGTGGAAAAGCTTGCAAGAATCGTAAGTACAAAGACAGAATTTGAAAAAGAATTATATATTCACGATTTTATTTGTGAAAATATACACTATGATAAACTCAAAAAGCCATATTCGCATGAGATTATTGGTCCGCTTGGTCACGGTGTAGGTGTCTGCGAGGGCATTGCAAAGTCAGTCAAAGTTTTGTGTGATGCCCTTGGTATCTGGTGCATCATCGTAATTTCAGAGGCAAATCCGGAAAAGAAGATTAAATATCGCCATGCTTGGAATATCATTAAGATTGGAAAAACGTACTATCATCTGGATGCAACCTTTGATTTGTCTTTAAGTAAAGCAATAACTCGCCATGATTATTTTAATCTAAGTGACGATGCCATTTTCCGCGATCATGAGCCAATCATGACAGAGCATGTTCAGTGCGCCGATGGAAGCCATTTCTATTATTTAGAAAAGAAGCTTTCTTTCACTAAACAGGAAGAAGTTAAAAAGCGGGCAGCACAAGCTGCAAAGAAGAAAAAGCCATTTTTGTTTCATTGGCGCGGCGGTTATCTGACCAGAGAAATCTTAAAGAAGCTTCTAATTGAAATTGAAGGAGCAGCAAAGGAAAAGGGCAAGCAGGCAAAAGTGAGCCTAAACTGGCCACAGGCAGTACTTTGTATTGAATTTGAGGATATGGATATGGCAGTCGCGGTACCAATGAAAAATACTGAAAATTCAGATGATGTTGATAATATTGAAATAGAGCAGGCAAACGAAGGAGAGCTTAATTAGAAATCTGGCGCAGGACTGTTTGGTCATTCAATGACCGGGGAGTTCGCAGTAGAATAATATTACAAGATCGTTAATGAAATTGTGATAACGATTTAAAGCTGCAGGAGGAAAGAATATGGAAATTAAAAATTGGACATATGAAGAATATCCATCATTTGATGAGGAGGTGGAAGGTGCTGTTCGGATTTCGACAAGCGGAGATGAGATTGGAACCAATATCTATCCAAGCATCGAATATGCAAATGTGGATGGTGTGCCGCTGCATTTACTGATTATTGTGCCGCAGTCACGAAATCTGGATCACAAGGATTGTGCTGAAAAGAAATATCCATGCCTTGTCTTTGTGCAAGGTTCCGCCTGGTTTTTGCAAAATGTTAATGCCAAGGCAGGTCTGTTGGCAAGATTGGCTGAGAAAGGATATGTAGTGGCAATAGTGGAGTATCGCCACTCTGGAATAGCACCGTTCCCAGCAGTTGCAGTGGATACGAGAAATGCTATTCGTTTCATGAAGGTACATGCCGCAGAGTATGGCATTGATGCGAAGCATATTGTTGTCGGTGGAGATTCATCAGGCGGTCATGCCGCGATGTTTTCTCAGATTGTACAAGATGATGAGGAAAAAACGAATCTCTTTCCGGGCGTGAGCGCTGCAGCAAAAGGCATCATTTCCTTTTATGGTGCCAACAGTCTGATGATTGAAGACGGTATGCCAAGCACGGTAAATCATCATATGCCAGACAGCCCGGAGGGAAAAGAGGCAGGCGGTGTCAATCTGCATGAGCATCCGGAAATTTGTCAGAAGCTTTCTGTTGAGTGTAATGTGGATAAGAATACACCACTGCCGCCGGTTTTGATGTTCCACGGAACAAAAGACCGAACCATCAATCCAAGCGTCAGCGTTGCCGTGTACAAAAAACTTAAGGAATGTGGTAAGGATGTAAGTTTGTATTTCTTAGAGGGTGCAGATCACGGCGGCAGTGAGTTCTGGACTGAAGAAATTCAGACAATCATCGTAAAATTCATGGCGAAAGTGATGTAATTGGCAATAGCCATCGATGACGAGTGAAAAAATAGAAAGTGAAATGGGAGTGGAGTACCAACTGCGCTTTGGAGGGGGATTTAAATGAGAAACATGGAAGTAAAAAGATTATCGGGAGTTGTATTGGCAACTTGTATGTCGCTTTCAGCGTTTGGGTGTTCAGCAACTAAGAACACAGAAGTATCTGTTGCGGAAAAAACACAAGATGAAACATGTCAGGCAGATGATGCTTTAAAAGTATCACAAACTGAAAAAACAGAGTCAAAAGATGAAGAAAAAACAACAGAAGCAGAAGAAAGTTTAGGTAAAAGTGCTGTATCTGAAACAGTATCACCAGAAGAAACAGCTGAAAGCATTTCGCAGGAAGATTTGTCTTCGCAGGAAGAAATGTCGGATTCAGATACAGATTATGAGTTGATCGAACTGGAAGAGATGGATAGTGATGAGCTTACCACTACCCAGAAAAACGCTATTAATATGCTCAATTATATGACGGTGCTGACGCAGGAAATAAACGATTCTAAGCAGAGCCGGATATTTTTGGATAATGCATATAATTCTCTAATAAACAATACATATCCGAACGCTGTTGACTCGAAGACACAAACTCAGATAACAAGTATGCTTGATACACTCCATCAATATCAGATGCTCAGTGTAAAGAGAGAACGGTTGGAATATATTTACGAGCAGAATCAGGCACAGGCTTTGCGTCAGGCTATTCCGAATCCGGTTGGTTTATTAAGTGCAGTTGAGTCTGGCAGTATTTTGAAATCGGCAGTATCTGTATTGTATATGGCAGTTGACTCTGTTACAAGCTATAAGTCGTCATCAAGTCAGGCGGATTTGGAGTATTTGAAAGATGGATGGGAATTAGATGATGCTGAGGCGGAAGAAGTGCATAATAGCAGAACTACAGCATTTAACTACATGCTAAGAATGGTAAATGACAATGATCTGCCGGGAGATTATGCGCTTACAGAAGATAAAGTTGGGGACTTTGTTACATGGAAAAACAAGACAAATCTTGTCAGTAAAATATCCTGGTTCGAATCGAATCAGGAAACGTATAAAGAATTTGGTTCTTACTGGCTTGAACTTGCAAAGGACTACTATGATTCGGAAGATTATCAGAACTGTTTAGAAGCATTTGAGAAGTACGAGGAGGTCACAACGCGTATTTTCCGTAAGGATACAGATTATGCAGATGCACTTCCAATGGCGATAGTATCTGCGAAAGAGGTAATGAGTCAGTCTGAATATGATGCTTATGCTGATAAATACCTGCAGGTAATCATGAAAAACACGGAGGAGTGGTCTACGCGTTATTTTGTAGCTCAAGTTTATCTTGACCTTTACAATGACACAAAAGATAAGGATTATCTTGATGCGGCATATAATATTGTCTATGACAATGTGAATGAGCTGATTTATGAGCAGAAAGAACTAAATGAGACTTATCTTGCAGATATACAAAAAATAAAAGCTGACGAGGGGGCAACCAAACAGCAGAAAGCTGATGTTAAACAGTATAATAAAATGCTTGAAGCAAATCGAAAGGTTGAGCTTGCGCCTGTTAATGAAGCATTATATTTAAATTGTGATATGCTATTTGCTTTAATTGAAGAACGGGGAATATCTTCGGAAGAACAGGATAAAATAGAGGCTATTCTGCACGAGAATGGAGAAAATATATTCTTAACCACTGCATTGGATAACAGATTCCGTTTTGAAGGCAGTAAGATTGCTTTTGATGCGGATGCTTTAGAATTTAAATTTACAGGAGAAGAACTTAGTATTCCAGCTTCGTGTGTGACAGCCAGATCGGCAGTGAGTGTTGTCATTTCAGGAGAATCAGAAACAACCGTGATTGACGACTGGACGGTAAAAAGTGTTAAAAGACCTAAGAATTCTACAGCGGTTTCAGAATTCACAGTTACATATACAAGTGAAACTGCTGAGAAATATAAATATACTGACGGAGACAGTGTAAGTATTCATATTGTTCCGATTGCAGAAGCTGCAGACGAAGTGATTACTTTCAAGTGCAAGGCTGTTAAGGAAAAAAAGATTCCTACTGTAGATTGGCCGGTAATTGGTTCTTTTATTAAAACAATAGGTGAAAATTTTTTAACTGATATTAAATTTGAGAGTGAGTAAGATCAGATATGAGCCACCATTGCCCAGGCGGGAATGGTGGCTCATATGTAAACGGAAGGATTATTTATGAGACGTAAGTTTGCAATATTTTTGATACTTGCACTAATATTATCGCTGACAGTTCCAGTAGTCGCCTGTGACAAGGAACAGACAAATACATATGTCACGCAAGTGCTTTTTGGGGATAAGGCATCCCAATATGAAAATGACGCAAGTGTAAATATGCTTTTGAGTGCGCTTTACCTTTGCAGTGAACAGCATGATAATTCAGGGCAGGATGAGCTTAAGCAATTAAAGCGCAGTTGGAGTCATTCGTCTGTATCCTTGTCGAGTATAAATATTTTAAACAGTGATTTGCTGGAATGTTCTCACAATAGCTGGGAGTATAAATATGTAGAGAAAGAGGATGCTCAGACCGGCAGAAAAAAACTTCTCAGACAAACAGTAAATAAGGTTTTTGATTTTGGATTATTTAATAAATGGTTCAATGATGAAAACGAAAAATGTAATAGTTTTTCGGCACTGCTTTATTATGTACACATTCTTTGCGATTATATTGCCGAGGATCCGTATGCAACAGAAACAGTTATAAATGGTAAAACTGTGTCATCTTATTGCGGAGTGTCGTATGTTGAAGTGAATGGAAACAATCCGTCATTTACTGCTGCGCAAAAGAAAAATACAGAATCGTACTCTGAATACAGTCCGTTGGATTCATTGGGGCGGGCCGGCGTTGCAATTGCTAATATTGGTAAGGATAGCATGCCGCCTGCAGACTCAAGGCAACATATAGGTTCTATTAAACCAACCGGGTGGAATCAGAACAAGTATAATGGATTTGTCAACTCAAGTCCAGGCTATCTGTATAACAGATGTCACTTGATCGCGCATCAGTTAGACGGAAATGATAAAGGGGAAAATTTGATTACCGGAACCAGGTATTTGAATGTAGATGGTATGAAAAAATGGGAGGATGAGGTAGCAGAGTATGTTTCGAAAACTGGAAATCATGTCTTATACAGGGCAACTCCAGTTTTTGAAGGTGATAATCTTGTCGCATCTGGCGTTCAGTTGGAAGCATATTCTATTGAAGACTCAGGAAAGCTGCATTTTAATGTTTTTTGTTATAATATGCAGCCTGGAATATCAATAAATTATGCAAATGGCTCTAATGAGGTCATTGATGAAATTTATTATGAAGAGAATAGTATCCCATTTGCCATTTTGAATGCGAGTGACTCTAATCCAGATTTATTGTATGAAATAGACAGACATCTCAAAATAATATTTGATGATCAGCAGGAAAGCGGAAACTACATGAGTATGATGAAAGAGCTTAAGGATATAGCTGAAGAGGCTAGAAAGGTTGGCGACAAGGGTGAGAAAGAAGCAAAAATATATGCAACTCTCAAAGAATATGAGTATAAATATCTTGATATTTTAGAAAAATATATTCCACAGCTGCTTGCAAAGGAAAAATTCTTTACTTCGAAATTTCACTAGACTTCGCTAGATCGGAAGTTATGGTTAAGAATTGCACAAAAGTTGAGAAATTGCATAAAGCGCACAAGATCACACAGATGCAGTTTGCTGAAAAGATTTGTGTGAGTAATAAGACTGTTTCTGGTGGCTTACGATTAGTTGTCAATTATGCTGAAGCTTCAGGTGTTTCTGGTATCTGTGGCACATCCTTTAAATCGTGCTGAATATTTCGGAAACGTGCAGGAATCTCCTCAGCCTCCATGTTTTGGTGGATGAGCGTGGTTCCTGCTTTTTCGGCTGTCTCATAATACCAGCATTTGAAATCGAGTACATCAAGTGTGTGCTGAAGTGCAGCCATCTGCTCCAATAAAACAGAGCGCTGCTTGATAAATAATTCGTGACGCTCATGAATCGTTTCATCGCCTTGAAGCGTTAGTTCAATGTAGGTCTTGATATCCTTAAGCGACATACCAGCCATTTTGAGGCATTCAATGATTTTCATCCATTCGTAATCAGATTCTTTAAACATGCGGATGCCTCCGGATGAACGTTCAACAAATGGAAGCAGTCCTTCCTTATCATAGTAGCGCAGTGTCGATGCGGGAACACCTAAAAGCTTTGCCATTTCTCCGACTGTGTAAAACATGATATATATCCCTCCTGAATTTCTTGGAAAAAATATTGAAATTTGTATTGACTTAAATCTGACTTTAAGTTGTATAGTTAGAAGTATCTCTAAGGAAAATTATAGTGCAGTCCTGAGAGTTCGTCAACAGGCAAACACGGATCACACGGATTGCTGTGCTTGCCTTCAGAGTTTTCCAGTGATGCAAGATCAATATAAGAAAAGAGAGGTATGAACGATGGAAAATGTGAAGAAGAATTTTGGATTTGGATGTATGCGCCTGCCAATGAATGGTGATGAGGTAGACATTGAGCAGACAAAGAAAATGGTAGATCGTTTCTTAAAAGAAGGGTTCAACTATTTTGACACTGCACATGGCTATATCGGAGGTAAGAGTGAACTTGCATTAAAGGAATGTTTGACCAGCCGTTATCCGCGTGATCAGTATGTGCTGACCGATAAGCTGACAGATTTCTTCTTTAAGAAGGAAGAGGATATCCGCCCGTTTTTTGAGCAGCAGCTTGAGTGGTGCGGCGTCGATTATTTTGATTTTTATCTGATGCATGCACAGGGCGCAGGAAACTTTAAGTTTTTTAAGGAATGCCGTGCTTATGAAACTGCATTTGAGTTAAAGGCAGAGGGTAAGATTCGCCATGTAGGCATTTCCTTCCATGATAAGGCGGAAGTGCTGGAGCAGATTTTAACTGAGTATCCGCAGGTTGAGGTAGTACAGATTCAGTTTAACTATGTCGATTATGATGATTTGGCAGTAGAGAGCCGCAAGTGCTACGAAGTATGTCGTAAGCATAATAAGCCAGTGATCGTAATGGAGCCGGTAAAGGGTGGCAATCTTGTCAATCTGCCGGAGGCAGCAAAGGCTGTATTTGATGAATTGCATGGCGGAAGTCCAGCCAGTTACGCGATTCGTTTTGCGGCAGGTTTTGAGGGCATGATGATGGTTCTTTCTGGTATGAGCAGTACGGAGCAGATGGAAGATAACTTAAGCTACATGAAAGATTTCAAACCGCTCGACGAGAGGGAGTTAGCAGCAGTCGCAAAGGTTCAGAAGATCTTTAAGGAGATGAATCTGATTCCATGTACAGCCTGTCGTTATTGCGAAGCTGGATGTCCAAAGCAGATCAAGATTCCAGATCTGTTTGCAGTTATGAACACAAAGCAGACTTATCACGACTGGAACGCAGATTACTATTACAATGTTGTACATACAGCACCGGGCCGTAAGGCCTCTGACTGTATCAAGTGTGGAAAGTGTGAGAAGGCGTGTCCACAGCACCTTCATATTCGTGATCTTCTTGGGGATGTTGCAAAGGAATTCGAGAAAAAGTAAGTAAAAATTAATTCGAGAAAAATTAAGTATAAGGAAATTCAAGAAAAATTAAGTGGAAATCCAGAAAAAACCACTGGGATCACATCATACAGTGGTGTTAAGCAAAACAAAAGAGTAAAAAGCTGCCGCAGTCCTGTGAAAAACTGCGGCAGCTTTTTAACTAAATCAAGCAAGTAGCAAAGCGGATTGCGAACATCATTGACTTTGAAGTTCAACATTCCTTAAAATTCGATTTCTCTCAGATATCTTGCAACTGCATCCTGCCAGGTTGGAAGTGGAGTAAATCCATTCTCAATCAGTTTGGACTTTTCCAGACGACTGTTGAACGGTCTTGCAGCCTTGGACAGACCATACTCAGCAGTAGTAACAGGAAGAACAGTAACTTTGTCCTCACTATACTCGGTGCGTCCAAGAAGGGTAGCCTGATGGAAGATTTCCTTTGTGAAATCATACCAGCTGATATAACCACCCTCATTTGTTACATGATAGTAGCCGTACTTGTCGGTCTTAATCATGTCAACAAGCAGTCTTGCCAGATCAAAGGTATAGGTCGGTGTGCCAATCTGGTCATTGACTACTCTTAAGGTGCTGTGAGTCTTGGCAACGTTTAACATTGTCTTGATGAAATTCTTTCCGTTCTTTCCAAATACCCATGCGATACGCACAATAAAGTAGTTGTCAAGTGTGCTGGAAACAGCAAGTTCGCCGTCAAGTTTGGACTGACCGTAAACATTTAGTGGCTTATAATCTTTGCAGTCTGGTGTCCACGGAGTAGTACCCTGGCCGTCAAATACGTAGTCGGTGCTTATGTAAACCATCTTGCTGCCAGTTTTCTTGCAGGCCTTTGCAATGTTTGCGGTACCATCTGCATTAATTGCGTGTACCTTATCCTTCTTATCCTCATCCTCAGCCAGATCAACAGCAGTCCATGCTGCGCAGTGAACAACAACATCTGGCTTTAACTCACAGATAATTTTATCAACAGCATCCGCATCTGTGATATCAAGCTGAACATAAGGCATAGAAACAACAGCAGTACCATCAGCAGCGCCAGAATATTCTGGTGCAATATCAGTTCCAATTCCATCATAGCCGCGCTTTGCTAGCTCATTCATTACGTCATGTCCAAGCTGACCGGCAACTCCGGTAACAAATACTTTCATAGAGACCCTCCATATGAATAGCCGCGATTTATTCGAAAATAAACCGCGGATCATTCATTTCATGTTTTATTTGCTTTTCACATTAATATTAAATCAATTATCAGATCAATTATCAGATCAATTAGCGGTTTGCATACATCTTCTCGTAGTAGTTCTGATACTCACCAGAGATAATGGTTTCCCACCACTCTTTATTGTCTAAGTACCACTGAATGGTCTTCTTGATACCGTCAGCAAACTTAGTCTCCGGCAGCCAGCCTAATTCATTGTGAATCTTAGTCGGGTCAATTGCGTAACGCATGTCGTGTCCCTTACGGTCGCCTACGAAGGTAATCAGGCTCTCTGGCTTTCCGAGCTCCTTGCAGATAATCTTAACGATATCGATGTTCTTCATCTCGTTGTGTCCACCAACGTTGTAAACCTCGCCAACGCGTCCCTTGTGGATAATCAGGTCGATTGCACGGCAGTGATCCTCAACATACAGCCAGTCACGAACATTTTCACCGGTACCATAAACTGGCAGTGGCTTGTCATTTAATGCATTTGCAATCATCAGAGGGATCAGCTTCTCCGGGAAGTGATATGGACCGTAGTTGTTGGAGCAACGGCTGATGGTAACAGGCAGACCGTAGGTTCTGTGGTAAGCAAGAACTAATAAATCTGCACCAGCCTTAGAAGAACTGTATGGGCTGCTGGTGTGGATCGGAGTCTCTTCAGTGAAGAACAGGTCCGGGCGGTCAAGCGGCAAATCACCATAAACTTCATCAGTGGAAACCTGATGATAGCGTTTAATACCATACTTACGGCAAGCGTCCATTAAGACAGCAGTTCCGAGAATGTTTGTATTTAAGAAAACTTCTGGATTCTCGATGGAACGGTCAACGTGGCTCTCGGCAGCAAAATTAACAACGATGTCTGGATGCTCTTCCTCGAACAGCTTGTAAACAGCTTCACGATCGGTAATGCTTTCCTTAACAAAACGGAAATTCGGGTTGTCCATAACCGGTGCCAGAGTGGAAAGGTTTCCAGCATAGGTCAGGCAGTCTAAGCATACAATACGGTAATCCGGGTATGTATTTAACATATGAAAAATAAAGTTGCTTCCAATAAATCCGGCTCCGCCGGTAACGATAATAGTCATAGTATAAACTCCTTTCAAATAGAGGGTCAATAACTTTTTATGATTGACAGGCACAGTATATAGGGTGACGTTACGTCACCTTCAAGCATTTTTTTTGAAAAAATTGAACTTTGTGAAAAGTGCACAATGAAACTATCAGCAGTTATTTCGTGCAGCAAAAAATCCCAGCATCCTTTGTGACAAAGAACCCAGCATCTGTCTTTTTCTTGACGAAGCTGCGAAACTCAGCAAAATGGTCAAGGAGATATTGATTCTGATTGCCATGGCAGGAGAGAATGTAGAGAATCAGTGGTTCGGCATCCGGCACAAGAAGCGAATCCTCATATGCATGCCATTGAACATCACTAAAATATGGAGCTAGAATTTCGGCTCCATTTTCACGTCCGAATCGCTCATACAGACAATCAGCCGACAGCACAATGCGCGAGTCAAAATCGGACACAAGGCGGCTGATTTCTTTCATATGATCGGAACCATAGGTGCTGCATAAGAACCGGCCGCCGGGCTTTAAGACTCTGGCGGCCTCGCGGCATGCCTGCGCTACATCATTGCAATAAAAGAGTACATGGTTTGCCAGTACCAGGTCAAATGATTCATCTGCAAAGGGGAGCGCCTCGCAAAAGCATTCACGAAACGAAAATTCGTCGCCATCGCCAATCGCACGTCTTGCATCGCGAAGCATTCCCTCCGATATATCAGTCAGCACAATTGAGCAGTTTTTAAGAAGATCCGGCTGATTATTTTGCGTGTGCTTTTGAACATCTTCTTGACAATGGTTTTGCATGTGCTCTTGGGTAGTTTCTTGACAATGGTTTTGCATGTGCTCTTGGGTAGTTTCTTGACAATGATTTTGAATGTTATGTTGACTGGCGTTTTGACTATCCTTTTGATTGTTATCTTTAGAAAATAGTTTCTTTGCTTCGCACCAGAGTGTGCCGTCCCCACATCCCGTCTCCAAAATATTCATCCCTGGAATTAAATGACAGTTTTCCAAAATCCATGGAAACCAACCCTGTTTATTCTGTGAATAAAGGCGGTGAAGGTTGATGCGTGCTGATATATTCGAGGCATTTTGGTATTGCTTTTTTAAGCTTTCCTCCATTCCAGTCAGATGAATCAGGTTTAACATGCGGTTCCAGTCAATACTGTGTTGACGGCTGATTGCATCTGAGGTTTCCAGAATTGCCTTTTCCACGAGCTGCATCTGCTCAATGCGGTCACGCACAAGATTCAATTGGATATTGAGAGAATTTTGCATGTAGTGAAGATCTTTTGTGTCTACAATCATTTCACGGATATCATCGAGAGAAAAGCCAAGATATTTCAATAATAAAATTTGCTGCAGACGCGCAAAATCCGCATCGGTGTAAAAACGCGCGCCAGATTCACTGACAAACGAGGGTTTTAAAATGCCCTGCTTGTCATAATAGCGGATGGTTCGCAGGGTGACGTGAGCCATCCCTGCGAACTGTCCGGAAGAGTAGTAGCCTTCTTTTTTCATAAATAAAATTCTTTCGTTTGTCATAGGCGTAAACCCACTTTTCCTGGGAGGTGTGGGACTCAGTGCAACCAATTTTCCAGAAACTGGGCGTAAACCCACTTTCCCTGGGAGGTGTGAGTAGCCTTATAAATTTCTTGAAATAGTATCCTATTTTACAAAGCTTAACTTATTTTGCAAAGACTGTCATGCCTTCCTTTACAAATAATGGAACGCGGTTAAGCGGAGCATCCACTGTGATCGTGCATCCACCATCATAAACCATTCCGGTTTCATGCTCACACCAGTGTCCTTCAGGCAGATATAGTGTGCGTGTGCGCTCACCGGCAGCCAGAACCGGGGCAACCAATAAGTCATGACCAAAGAGATATTCATCTGCAATTTCCCAGCAATGCTTGTCAGACGGATAATCATAGAACAGTGGCTTGATAACAGGAGTACCTTTTTCATGCGCCTCTTCCATAACAGTTTTGATGTAGCTCTTCATGGACTCTCGAAGCAGAATATAGTAGCTCATCATATCCTGAATTTCAGGTGTATAGCTCCAGATCTCATTGTCTGCGCCGGATGCCACCATGCCGCCGCCTGTAGAGCCTAGTGGCTTGCAGTGCGGATCACGATCGCCGTGCAGACGCATAACAGGACAGAATGCACCGAACTGGAACCAACGCATCAAAAGCTCCTGAAAGGCTGGATCGTGTACATTTCCACCGTGGAAACCGCCAATATCGGCTGTCCACCATGCGATTCCGGCAAGACCCATATTTAAGCCGGCAGTCAGCTGATAGCGAAGATATGTAAAGGTCGAAGGTACATCGCCAGACCATACAAGAGAGCCGTAGCGCTGAGAACCTGCCCATGCGCAGCGTACCAGATTTAATGGATTTTCTATGCCCTCTGCCTTCATGCCTTCAAAGAAAGTCTGGGAGTATCGAGCCGGATACTCATTTGCACACTCATTTGCCGGGCCATCGTAGTAACGGTAGATATCAAAATCCTGAACGGTGTATTCTGGCTCAGCCTCATCTAACCAGAACAGATCGACGCCAAGGGTGCAATAATTTTCCATTGCCTTTTTCCATACAAATTCGCGAGTTTCAGGGTTAGTTGGATCGATAAAGCACTCCATGCCGTAGCACTCCATAGTCACGTTCAAGCCGCGGTCGGTGCGGATTAAAAGATCGCGTTCCTTCATTTCCTCGTAGTTTACACTTGCACGGTCAACAGTCGGCCAGATGGAAACCATCACGCGAACACCCATCTCATGCAGTTCCTTAATCATCGCCTTCGGATCCGGGAAATATTCCGGATCAAAGCGCCAGTCACCCTGCTGTGTCCAGTGGAAGAAGTCAATGACGATAACAGACAACGGAATATTCATTTCCTTATATCTTCTTGCAATTGTAAGCACTTCATCTTGTGTCTGGTAGCGAAGCTTGCACTGCCAGAACCCCATCGCCCACTCTGGCATCATCGGAACACGTCCGGTTAATTCTGTATACTGCTCCACAAGACCGGCCGGGGTGTCAGAAGCGTTGATCCAGTAATCAATCTGTCGTGTGGACTCAGCAGTAAACTCAGTCATGTTGTAGCCAAGCGTTGCACGTCCGATTGCTGGATTGTTCCATAACAGACCATATCCCTTGCTGGAAACAAGATATGGCACACTTGCCTGTGTATTTTTCTGAGCAAGCTCAAGTGTGCAGCCTTTTAAATCAAACTGTGGCTGCTGATACTGACCCATACCAAACAGCTTTTCATTGTCATCTGCCTCAAAGCGAACACTTAGTGCATAATTGTCGCCGCCGATTGCATGATAGGTTCTGGCGGCAGCGCGCTGCATAACGATTGTGTCAAGATCCTGCCAGTCTTTGGTACCATAATCCCAGCTGCGGTAATATTCTTTTAATAGCATCTCGTCCTTTTCATTATAGAAGCTAAGACGTCCAAAGTCTGTCACAACAGCGTAAATGTTGCCATTTCTTACGATTGCATGATCGTCAAACAGTTCAATTGTTCCATCTGCCTTTGACGGCACATCGAGTGCCCAATTCTTATCGGAAAAGCTGCGGTTTTGCGTTGCACGAACGCGAAGACCTGCGCCCCACGGGCATACCTCCAGAATTTCCTGTCTGCGCTTAAAGAAAAGCGCACCGTCTTTAATCGTAAAATAATTCATTTCCAAGTACCGTCCTTTCCTATGTTAATTTTATTCAAATGATGCAAACAGTTTTGATTGATAAGCTGACTTAATCAATTTTGCAGTTTGCCAAGTCAACATTCAGTGATATTTATATTTTACCTTTAATGGAAAAAAAAGCAATGGACAAAATGAAAATGATGCTTGCATTTTGTAGAATGTTCTGTACAATGAATATATAACTATTCAGAACCATGCAAAATTGCGTTTCGCTTCTGTCTGCATTCGGGCAAAAGCGCAATCTTATATGGTTCTGAGTATCTATAAAATACATAAAGAACAAAAGAAAAGACACTGGGGGACAAATCATGGGAATTGTAGTAATCGGCGCCGTATTTGTGGATATTAAGGGCTTTCCGGAGGATGTTTATGTGCCGACCGGACGCAATGCGGGACGGATTGAATACATACACGGAGGAGTAACACGAAATGTAGTAGAGGATATTGCAAATGTGGAGCTTCGGCCGACCTATGTCAGCATAGTGGACACATCCGCACTTGGCGAGGATGTTGTTCGCAAACTAAATAGGCACAAAGTAGATACCAGCTATGTAAAGAGCGTTCCGGGTGGAATGGGAACGTGGCTGGCTGTATTTGACAATAAGGGTGATCTGGCGGGCTCCATCTCACAGAGACCGAACCTGTATCCACTGTTATACATGCTAGAGGAAAAGGGAGATGAGATTATCTCCAAGGCAGACTCCATTGTGCTGGAAATGGATATTGACAAGGAAATCATCAAGAAGACTTTCCAGTTAGCAGAGAAGTATAATAAGAAGGTATATGGTGTTGTCTCCAACATGAGTATTGCAGTGGAGCGGCGTGATTATCTAAAATATTTTGACTGCTTCGTGTGCAACCAACTCGAGGCAGGCATTTTCTTTGCAGAGGATTACGAGGGTAAGACACCAGAGGAACTGTGTGAGATCATTTCTGCAAAGGTGATGAACTCTGAGATTCCGGCAATCGTTGTCACGATGGGCGCTGAAGGCGCTGTGTATGCAGACTGCAAGGGAGATAAGGGCATTCACCCGGCGCGCAAGGTAATAGTACGCGATACTACAGGTGCGGGCGATGCATTCTTTGCCGGTGTTGCAATTGGAATGACTTACGGAAAGAAACTAAAGGATGCCGTTGAGATTGGTACACGTCTGGCAGCATCTGTTATCATCACCACTGACAACGTATGTCCGCGCTTCTTACCAAAGGAGCTTGGTATTGACATTGATGTTGAGGAGTAACTGAAAAAAAGAGCAGACAATTGAATATGATATAAGGGTCAAAAGTACAAAGCTTTAGAAATTTGATACCATGGTCAAAAGGTACAAAGCTTTAGGAGTTTTGCCTCTAATACCATTAAATATTGAATTTAAGAAAGTAAGAAAGGCAGGGAGAGTAGAATGAATATTGTATGTTTGGATCTTGAGGGAGTGCTGGTGCCGGAAATCTGGATTGCGTTTGCAAAGGCGAGCGGCATTCCAGAGCTTAAGAGGACAACGAGAGATGAGCCTGATTATGACAAGCTGATGAAGTGGAGACTGGGCATTTTAAAGGAGCATGGACTTGGATTAAAGGAAATCCAGCAGACAATCGCAACGATTGATCCGATGCCGGGTGCAAAGGAGTTTTTGGATGAACTCAGAAGCATGACACAGGTAATCATCATTAGTGATACTTTTACCGAGTTTGCAGCACCGCTTATGAAAAAACTTGGCTGGCCAACTATTTTCTGTAATAGCCTTGAGGTGGCAGAGGATGGAGAGATTACTGGCTTTAAGATGAGAATTGAGCAGTCTAAGCTGACAACAGTAAAGGCACTTCAGTCAATCGGATTTGAGACAATTGCAAGTGGTGACAGTTATAACGATCTTGGCATGATTCGCGCAAGCAAGGCAGGATTTTTATTCCGCAGCACCGATTCTATCAAAAATGATAATCCAGATCTGCCGGCATATGAGACATACGATGAACTGATGGCAGCCATCAAGAGGGCTTTATAATGGATAGAATACGATCAAAATGGATGCAGGTGGTGGCCATTATTGTAGGCGCGTTTCTCTACACGTTTGGCATGAATTATTTTTTGATTCCGTACGGTCTTTACAGCGGCGGTGGTGTCGGAATCGCGCAGATTATCACATATCTGATTGGGCATGTAGTGGATTTGGGAGGACGTAATATTTATGGTACAGTATATTTCTTTACTAATATTCCGCTTCTGATACTGGCATGGAAGGGTGTTGGAAAGAATTTCCTGTTCAAGACGATCATCGGATCGACTTCAATAAGTTTATTTGCAAATTTTATTCCAATCCCGGCGACACCGATTGTTGACTCTGTTGTGGCATCTGTTTTGATTGCCGGCATTATTACCGGATTTGGTGTTGGGTTGTTGCTTGTGGCAGGCGGAAGCGGCGGCGGTGTGGATATCATCGGTGTATGGGCAGCGCGAAAGTTCAAGCATGCGTCTGTAGGAAAGATTTCACTGTTTGTCAATGCAATAGTCTACGCATGTCTTCTTCTTATGTTTGATATTGAGATTGTAATTTATTCTTTGATCTACATGGTCTTCTTTACCTTAATGATGGATCGTGTTCATTACCAGAATATTACAGTGCGTCTGATGATTTTTACGAAGTATGATGGAATCGACCAGAAGATCTTAAAGGAAACCGGGCGAGGTGTGACAGAGTGGACTGGCGTGGGTGCCTATACAAAGGAGGAGACAAAGATTCTGATTTGTTGTATCAATAAATTTGAACAGTCGGAGTTTATTGACATTATTCACAGCATAGACCCAAATGCATTTGTAATTGCCGATGAAGGCGTTTCTGTCATGTCAGGTAATTTTGAAAAACGTCTGTGACAAAATAAAATTCTCACAAAAATCGATGGCATTTATGAATACAAAATTAGTTAAAACGCAGAAATATACGTCTCCTATTGGCTAATCGGTAAAAAAATGGTAGTATAATAATATGTGACATCACGTAGAACGATGTACTGAACATACGCTCTTAGTCTGTCCATTTTTAGGACAGCGGGGCAAAAGGAGGAATCAAGAAATGACAATTACTGAGCAGTTTAAAGAGTATGGCGTTGTTCCGGTTGTAGTACTGAACGATGCAAAGGATGCACTTCCATTAGCAAAGGCTTTAGTAGAGGGCGGACTGGCTTGTGCAGAGGTTACTTTCCGTACCGATGCAGCAGAGGAGTCTATTCGTCTGATGAGCGAGGCTTATCCGGAGATGTTAGTTGGTGCAGGTACTGTTCTGACTATCGATCAGGTAAACCGTGCAGTTAACGCAGGCGCTAAGTTTATCGTTAGCCCGGGATTTGATCCGGAGATCGTTGACTACTGTCTGGAGAAGAACATCCCGGTATTACCAGGTTGCATCACTCCATCTGAGGTTGCACAGGCTGTTAAGCGTGGACTGAAGGTTGTTAAGTTCTTCCCGGCTGAGCAGGCAGGTGGCATTGCTATGATCAAGGCTATGGCAGCTCCATATACCATGGTTAAGTTCATGCCGACAGGCGGAATCAACACCAAGAATCTGGCAGATTACTTAAGCTGTGATAAGATCCTTTGCTGCGGCGGAAGCTGGATGGTAAAGGGTGACATGATCAAGGCAGGCGAGTTTGACAAGATCACTGCTATGACTAAGGAAGCAGTTGCAAAGGTTAAGGAAATCCGCGGCTAATCATTTCACAGGAAATATAAGTTCCATTCAGGAATAAGTTCTGTTTGAAAATAGGTTTTGTCCGGGCAGCCTGAAGACAGACTGTCCGGACAGGCAGTAAACAGACAAATAGACCAACAAAAGCAAAGTAAGGTTGGTAAAGCAAAGTTCGTATAAGAAAGGTATGGTTTAGAAAAATGAATTTAAATTTAAGACCAGCAAGCGAGTGCAAGTTTGATGCAGTATCTCTGGGCGAGGTTATGCTTCGTCTTGATCCGGGCGAGGGCAGAATCCGTACAGCAAGATCCTTCCGTGCATGGGAAGGCGGCGGAGAGTATAATGTAATCCGTGGTTTAAGAAAGTGCTTCAAGATGAATACCGCTGTTATCACTGCATTTGCTGATAACGAAGTTGGTATGCTGATGGAAGATTTTATCTGCCAGGGTGGTGTTGATACTTCCCTTATCAAGTGGATGAAGACTGATGGTATCGGTCGTATCTGCCGTAACGGTTTAAACTTCACTGAGAGAGGCTACGGAATCCGTGGTGCTGTAGGTTGCTCTGACCGTGCAAACACTGCTATTTCCAAGGCTACTCCAGAGGATTTTGATTTCGATTATATCTTCGGAACCCTGGGTGTTCGTTGGCTGCATACCGGCGGTATCTACGCTGCACTGTCTGAGCAGTCCTGCGAGACCGTTCTGGCTGCAATCAAGACCGCTAAGAAGTATGGAACTATCGTATCCTACGACTTAAATTATCGTCCATCCATGTGGAGTGCAATCGGCGGACAGGCTAAGGCTCAGGAAGTTAACAAGGAGATCGCTAAGTACGTTGACGTTATGATCGGTAACGAGGAAGACTTCACCGCTTGCCTTGGCTTCGAGATCGAGGGCAACGATGCAAACTTAAAGACTCTGAACCTTGACGGATACAAGAAGATGATCAATGAGGCAGCTAAGACTTACCCGAACTTCAAGGCTGTAGCTACCACTCTTCGTCAGGTTAAGACTGCTACCGTTAATGACTGGAGCGCAATCTGCTGGGCAGATGGTGAGATCTACAAGGCTAAGGATTACAACGGCCTGGAGATCATGGACCGTGTAGGCGGCGGTGATTCCTTCGCTTCTGGTCTGATCTATGGTTTAATGACCACTGAGAATGCTGAGATGGCTGTTAACTACGGTGCAGCTCACGGCGCACTGGCTATGACTACTCCTGGTGATACCACTATGGCTAGCAAGAAGGAAGTTGAAGCTATTATGGGCGGTGCTGGAGCTCGTGTTCAGAGATAATTGAAGGCAGCCCGGTAGATAACGCGTGTTGTCCGTATTTTTACGAATACAAAAAGGTAATAGCATATATGAGAAATCCCTCGAAATGGTGTGTAAATATCGTTTCGAGGGATTTTTGTATAAATTAGAATCTTTTGACGAATACTGTAGATGTAATGCAAGGTCAGAGAGAATAGATGACATCCGCATTTCGTTTAACTCTATTGTTTTTTTGACATATATTACCTTTTTTTTACATGAAACTTCTATAATTTACTCAATTTACAGGTGCATTTGTTGATGATATAATTTTTATGAAAAAAAGGAAAAGAGAGGTGTCTGTCATGAAAAGATCACACAGACTATCGGAGGCAGCTTTCCAACTTGATGGAAAAATGCCGCTGAGGCAGGCGATTCCACTTGGCTTACAGCATGTGCTGGCCATGTTTGTGGGAAATTTAACGCCGCTTCTTATCATCACCAGTGCATGTGGAATTGCCGGTGGTGAATTTGCAGACCTGCAGTTACAACTTTTGCAGAATGCTATGTTTGTAGCAGGAATTGTTACACTTGTTCAGCTGTTTTCGATCGGACCGATCGGAGGCAAAGTACCGATTATCATGGGTACATCATCCGGTTTCATTGGAGTATTCAACTCAGTTGTTACGACTATGGGAGGCGGTGTGCTTGCCTATGGTGCCATCATGGGAGCGTCTATTATAGGTGGTTTGTTTGAGACGGTGCTTGGATTTTTCTTAAAGCCATTGCGTAGATTCTTCCCGTCAGTTGTTACAGGTACAGTAGTGCTGTCTATTGGTCTTAGCCTTATTTCAGTAGGTGTTAATTCCTTTGGAGGCGGTAATTCAGCGAATGATTTCGGTTCAATGGAAAATCTGTTTCTGGCAATTTTTGTCCTTGTGATGATTTTGATCTTCAAGCATGCAACCAAAGGTTTTGCAAGCTATTCTGCAATCCTTATTGGAATTACCTTTGGTTATGTAGCAGCATATATTATGGGAAAGGTACTTCCTACTACCGGTGTGACAGCTGATGGCGTAGAGTATACAAAAGCATGGGTGCTTAACTGGCAGAAGGTAGCAGATGCGGCATGGTTTGAGATTCCAAAGCTGATGCCTGTAAAGCCGGTATTTGATATTCGTGCAATCATCCCTGTAATGATTATGTTCATAGTAACAGCAGTAGAGACAGTCGGCGATATCTCCGGTGTTATGGAGGGTGGTCTTGGACGCGAGGCTACAGATAAGGAGTTATCCGGTGGTGTTATGTGTGACGGACTTGGATCATCCTTTGCAGCGATGTTTGGTGTTTTGGCAAATACATCCTTCTCACAGAACGTAGGTCTGGTTGCTATGACAAAGGTTGTAAACTTATTTGCATTGTCCACAGGTGCCATCTTCTTGATCCTGTGCGGTTTATGTCCAAAGCTTGGTGCAATCGTATCCATCATGCCGCAGTCCGTTCTGGGTGGCGCAGCCGTTATGATGTTCTCCTCTATTGTAATCAGTGGTATTCAGCTGATCACAAAGGAGCCTCTTACAGGACGTAACCTTTCAATCGTTTCTGTTGCATTGGGCGTTGGTTACGGTATGGGTGCAAACTCCAGTATTCTGGCGCAGACACCGCAGGCCGTTCAGCTGATCTTCGGTGGTTCAGGTATTGTTCCTGCAGCAATTGTTGCAATTGTGTTAAATATCCTTCTTCCAAAGGATAAGAAAGAGGAAGCAGCAGAACAAGCTGAGTGAGACGGATAAGTCAGATGAAGTGTACAAGTAAGATACTACGGACAAAGCAAATATGGCGATAGAAAAATACTATTGCTTGTAAAGCCGTACAAGATCTTCTAAATAGAGCAAATCTTCTGGCGTATCCACATCTTTTAATTCATATTGATCCCGGACGGATATGAGATGTACCCGTTCGGGATATTTTTTTGCAACAAAGCCGCCGCCTTTTCCTTCTGGCAAAGCCAAAAGTTCTGAAAATGCCCAGTGAGGAAACAATACAGGAGCCCCCGGAGTATTATCAAAGCTGGGGCGAACAATGGCATTTTTATTAATTAAAAATGTTTGAATGAGTCGTTCAATCGTCTCACGGCGAAGGAGCGGCTGGTCGCCAGGACAAAAAAGGCACCCATCTATGATATCATTTGCCGCAGTTATGGCAGATAATCCCAGGCGCACTGTATCACTTCGATAAGGGCGGTCATGTAAAATAACTTCAATATTTAGTGCATGACAAAGAGCTGCAACATCTGCGTGTCGTGTTACAACGACACGGTGCGAAAAATAGCCTTCTGTGGCAGCAAGAGCGCGGCAAAGCAAAGGTTCTCCATTAAAATCAGCCATTAGCTTATTGCCGCCAAAGCGTTTTCCGAGGCCGGATGCCATGATGACGCAGCCAAGGCTAGCGGCACAAGGAATTGCACTCAAATCATGTGTATTATGTGTATTACGTTCGTTATATGTATTTATTTGCATAGTAATTTCTCCGTATATAGTAAGTGTGCTATTGCAGTTTGTGTTACAGTTTATTCAGCTTTGCGAATGGGCGTCCCGTGAACTGTAACAGTTTGTTTTTTTCTGCAGTAAGTATACCAAATCAGCTTTTCAAAATCAAATCGGACTGATATAATGAAAACGAAAAATAAAAATGAAACTATAATCATAAGTTAAAAATGTGAGCCGAAAAAATAAAAATGATAAAGCCACAAAATAATAAAGCTACAAAATAATAAAGCTACAAAATAATAAACCTGACACAAATAAATAAAGGGAGCAGAAGGATGATAACAATACAAAAATACGTTAAGGTGCAAAGCCTCGAGGAGGCGTGGAAACTCAATCAAGGCAAGAAAAACCGTATTCTTGGCGGTATGCTGTGGATGAGACTCGGAAATGGAATTGTAAATACTGCGATTGATCTGTGCGATCTGGGTTTGAATACCATCGAGGAAACCGACGAAGAATTTTCTATTGGAGCGCGGGTAACGCTTCGTGAGATTGAGCAGCATGAAGGATTAAATGCTTACACAAAGGACGCAGTAAAAGATGCCGTAAAGGACATAGTTGGCGTGCAATTTCGCAACATGGCAACAGTCGGCGGCAGTATCTGGGGGCGATTTGGATTTTCAGATGTGCTGACGGTATTCTTGGCAATGGATAGCTACGTGGAACTGTACAAGGGCGGAATTGTGCCGCTTTCCAAGTTCGCCACGATGAAGATGGATAATGATATTTTACTTCGTGTCATTGTTAAAAAACGTGCCTGTCAGATTAGTTACATGGCAGTACGAAATCAGCGCACAGATTTTCCAGTGCTTACCTGCTGTGTATCAAAGTTGGACGGTGCATATCGCGCGGTGATCGGTGCACGTCCGGCGCGCGCAAAGCTTGTTCTTGACGAAAATGGCATTCTGGAAGGCGGCGTTACAGAAGAGAGCATAGCAGCATTTGCTGCATATGTCGCAGAAAATGCACCGACAGACAGCAACCTGCGTGGCAGCAGTGAATACCGAACACATTTGATCAAGGTACTTGTAAAGCGTTGTATTGCTCAGCTCGATAAGCAGTGGGAATGATGACAGCTAATAGGAACAAAATAGAAATAATATATAAAATAGGGATAGAATAGAAATAATATATAAATTTGTTGTATAGAACAAACCCAAAAAGAAAGGGAAGATGAATGGAAATCAAGGTCAAACTAAATGGAAAAAATGTAATGGGCAATGTGGATGCCGATACCGTGCTGCTTGATTGGCTTCGTGAGAAAGGCTGTTTAAGTGTGAAGCGGGGCTGTGATACATCGAACTGTGGCCTGTGTACAGTATTTTTTGATAAGAAACCGATTCTGTCCTGCTCAGAGTTGGCTATAAGGGCAGATGGTCATGAAATTAAGACACTTGAGGGCTTACAGGATGAAGCACAGGAGTTTATCGGATTTATTGCAGATCAGGGAGCAGACCAGTGTGGATTTTGCAATCCAGGCTTTGTAATGAATACGATTGCCCTTCTTCGTGAGAATCCAGATCCGACAGACAATGAAATTCGCGAATTTCTTGCCGGAAATCTGTGTCGTTGTTCCGGCTATGAGGGACAGCTTCGTGGAATCCGAAACTTCCTTGACAGTCGCAAGGCAGCCTGTTCGGAAGAAGCAAAGTAAGAGAAAGTGAAAAAACAGATACTGATGATTTGATAGTCAGAAGACTTGAAGTAAGAGAAAGTGAAAAAATAGATACTGATAATTTGATAGTCAGAAGACTGAATGACTAGGTGATAAATTAAATGATAACCAAATATTGCCGTGAAGCTCCTTGCTGTGGCTATGGAGATATAAGACACTATTAGAAAAAATATAAGGATAAATGAAAATATGAAGCAGACAGAATATAAATCAATAAATAAATCCGTTCGAAAAAAGGATGCCATGCAGCTGCTCACTGGAAAGCCTGTTTATACCGATGATGTAACGCCAAACGATGCGCTGGTCGTTAAAATTTTGCGTTCTCCTCATGCCAATGCAATCGTGCAGGAGATCAATACAAAGTCAGCAAAGCTGGTTCCGGGAGTAGTAGATGTGTATACATGGGAGGATGTGCCAAAGCATCGTTTTGCCATAGCAGGTCAGACATTTCCGGAACCATCCCCATATGACCGCCTGATTATTGATCGTCATGTGCGTTTTTCAGGCGATGTAGTGGCCATTATTGCAGCAGAAAATGAGAAGGCTGCACTCAAGGCAATGAAGATGATCAAGGTTAAGTACGAAGTGCTTGAACCGGTGCTAGATTTTCATGCTGCGAAGGACAATCCGGTGCTCGTTCATCCGGAGGAGGACTGGTTTCCGCCATGTCAGGTCGGTGGTGATAATAATAGGAATCTTGTCGCAAGCGGTGCTGAATCAAACGGTGATGTCGACGGTATCATGGCGGACTGCGATATCGTGATAGACCATAAATATCATATGAGAGCATTCAATCAGGCAATGATGGAACCATTCATCTGCTATACGACACTCGATCGCTATGGTAGACTTCATGTCATTTCATCTACGCAGATTGTATTCCATACACGTCGTATCCTTTCTAATGCGCTCGGCATTCCAAAGAGTCGTATTCGCGTCGAAAAGCCGCGTATCGGAGGTGGTTTTGGCGCCAAGCAGACAGCAGTCTGCGAAGTATATTCGGCATTTGTCACGATGAAGACTGGCCGTCCGGCAAAGATCAATTATACCAGAAAAGAAGCACAGATTGCAGGTTCCCCACGTCATGAGATGGAAGTGCATGTACGCCTTGGTGCCAGCAAGGAAGGAAAAATCAGAGTACTCGATATGTATACGCTGTCAAATTCGGGAGCATATGGCGAGCATGGCCCGACAACTGTTGGTCTGTCCGGTCATAAGTCGATTCCACTGTATACTGGTTCACTTGAGGCATTTCGCTTCAGCTATGATGTTGTCTACACGAATCATCAGGCAGCAGGTGCATACCGTGGCTATGGTGCGACACAGGGTATATTTGCGCTGGAGTCTGCCGTGAATGAGCTTGCAGAAAAAATTGGGATGGATCCAACTGTGATCCGCGATAAAAATATGATTAGAGAGGGCATGGTCATGCCGGCTTATTATGGTGAGACTGCAAATGCCTGTGCGCTTGACCGTTGTATGGCGCATTGTAAAAAAATGTTTAATTGGGATGAACGCTACCCAGTGCGTGATATGGGCAATGGCAAGGTGCGTGCCGCAGGAGTCGCAATGGCCATGCAGGGAAGCTGTATCTCAAATCTAGATGTCGGTTCCGCAACCTTGAGATTAAATGAGGACGGAGGCTATAACCTGCTAATCGGTGCGGCTGATATGGGTACTGGCTGTGATACGATTCTGGCGCAGATGGCAGCAGAGTGTATGGATTGCAGCGTGGACGATATTGCCGTATTTGGAGCGGATACCGATGCATCACCATACGACTCAGGTTCCTACGCGTCCTCTACGACATATATCACAGGCAAGGCAGTAGAGAAAGCTTGTACGCAGCTTAAGAAAAATATAAGTGAAATTGCTGCTGAGATGATGAAATGCAAGAAAGACGAGGTTGTATTTGAGCGTGGTCAGGTGCGATGCATTACGACAGGGCAGACAGTTTCGTTGTCTAGTATTGCCTATAGATCACAGGCTGCAAGCAACAGTGCGGCAGAGGCTACTGCTTCTAACTTCTCACCTGTATCTCCGCCACCATATATGGTTGGAATGGTAGAAATCGAGCTAGATAAGCTGACGGGTGAAGTGAAAATTATTGACTACATGGCTGTAGTAGACTGCGGTGTCACAATCAATCCGGCACTGGCAAGAGTTCAGGCAGAGGGCGGAATCGTGCAGGGCATTGGTCATACGCTTATGGAAAATGTCACCTACGATAAGTCTGGACGTCCGATTGAATCTTCCTTTATGCAGTACAAGATCCCAACGCGCCTGGATATGGGTAAGTTAAAGGTTGAGTTCGAGGAAAGCTACGAGCCGACTGGACCGTTTGGCGCGAAATCTATCGGTGAGATCGTTATCAACACACCAGGCCCGGCTATCGCTCATGCGATTTACCGCGCAACCGGCGTATGGCATAGAGAACTGCCAATCACACCAGAGAAGATTGCAATGTCAATTACAGAATAAAGATATAGTTCGATACCAAGTCAAGCGGATATTCGCAATCCGCTTCGCTACTTGCTCATAACCAAATAATTGCTCAGACTTCTATAAGTCGGAGTAGTTCATTTCTTCGGTGATTTGATTTGACTGAAGGTGGGAATAAAAATAATCACAAAGGATTCATAGTACAAATAAACACAAAAGATTCACAGAACAATGCGTGTTTTATGTTGACAGATAAAATAATAAGTGTTATAGTACAGATAGAGCAGAAAAAACATCAATCGTATTCTGCCATTAAATAGAAACAAGCAACAGTTAAGCACGAATCTTCCTTTGCTTGTCATATAGAAAGCAACAGGAGCATTGTATAAAAAAGGAGTGAGAACTGTGAAAAGAGATTACTATGAAATACTTGGAGTCAGCCGAAGTGCGGACGCATCTGCAATAAAGAAAGCATATCGAAAGCTCGCAAAGAGGTACCACCCAGACAGCAATGTCGGGGATGCATCTGCAGCAGAGCATTTTAAGGAAGTAAATGAGGCTTACGATATCCTCGGTGACGAGAAAAAGCGTAAGCTTTACGATCAATATGGTCATGCAGCCTTCGAGGAAGGCTTTGGTCAGGGCGCAAACAGTTACTCTGGCAATTATTCCGGTAGAGCAGGCGGCTTTGGCGGATTTTCCGGATTCAGGAATGGCGGTTCAAATGGCGGCTATCAGGAATTCCATTTTAATGGAAGCGATGCTGACATGGAAGATATCTTAAAAAATATGTTCGGGGGTGGCCATTTTAGCGATGGCTTTGGTTCTGGTTCAGGAAGAAGGAGCTATTCATCCGGCAACTTTAATTCTAATGGCTTCGGCTCAGGGTTTGGTCAGAGTACAAACGATTACAACAGCTATTCGGACTTTGGATCTAACTATGGAGCAGGAGCTGGTTTTTCCTCGAACTTTGGCAGTGAAGCAGGAGCTGATTCACTTGATGTCAATGCAGAGGTTACAGTCAGCTTTGACGAGGCAGCATTTGGTGCCAATAAGAGGATTCGCTTACAAGGATCGGACAGCAAGACGCAGACGCTTGAAATCAAAATTCCAGCTGGCATTGACTCCGGCAAGACCATTCGTCTGAAAGGAAAGGGCAGTACCGGTCGAAACGGACGCACCGGTGATCTGTTACTAAAAATAACAGTACAGGATAAGCCGGGATTTAGACGTGAAGGAATGGACATCTACACTACTGTACAGATTCCATTTACCACAGCTGTATTCGGCGGAGAGGCACGTATACAGACAATTCATGGTGACGTCATTTGCAAGATCAAGCCTGGTACCCAGTCAGGCAGCAAGATTCGTCTGAAAGGAAAGGGCGTTGTCTCCATGAAGGACGCCAGGATCTTTGGTGATCAGTATGCAGTTGTTGAAATTCAAGTGCCGACGACACTTACACCGCAGGCTGCAAAGAAGCTGCGTGAATTCGAGGCAGAGTGTGCAAAATCCTCCCAGAGCACATCGAACGGCTCGCATGCAGCTTGATATAGCATTCACGACTCCCATCATCCAATTGGATTCGATGGGAGTTTTTTTGTTGCTATTTGAGAATCATTTCGCTATAATAGCTATGTTGAAAAAAGGAGGAACTAATTATGTCAATGGAAATCGTGTTTGAGCAGATTCTTGTCATTTTCGGCTATATAATCGTCGGATATGCAGCAGGAAAGCTTAAAATCATCAACAAAGAGCAACAGCGTTATCTTTCAAAACTGATATCGTCGCTTATACTTCCATTTACTGTGCTGTCAGCTAGCAGCATGGAGGTGAACGGGAGTGATCTTATCAACATAGCGGAAGCAGTAGCGCTTTTGTTTGGCTGTCTTGCACTTACGTCAGCAGGAGTGCTGGTATATGCAAAAGTCAAAAAACTGCCTGATGAAAAAAAGGCTGCCTATACCGGATTATGTACATATCCGAATTGTACTTTTATCGGAATGCCGCTATGTATCGCACTTATGGGAGAGTGGGGCACACTCTACGGCGCAGCAGGAATCATTTCATTTAATATGCTGTTTTTCACACTTCAGGTATCACTATTTACAAGACAGAAATTCCATCCAAAGGTATTTCTTACGCCGCTTAATATTAGCACGTTGTTACTGATATTGATGCTGATATTTCATGTACAGTTTCCAACGCCGCTTCAAACAGTATGTTCAAATATCGGAGGAATCACTACACCACTTGCACTTATCATTGTAGGTGTTATGTTGGCAGACGGAAATCTGTCAGAAATCATAACAGAGAAGCGTTCATATGTTATTTCACTGGTTAGAAATATCATTTGCCCGCTTGTCATGCTGGTAGTAATGGCAGTGCTTCCACTTGATCAGAATCTTCGCATGGCTGTGTTAATTTACGTGGCATGCCCTGTAGCAAATCTTACGAGCGTATATGCAATTCAAAGTGATATGGAGCCGGCACTGTGTGCTAGAGCAACGCTTTTGTCAACGATTCTTTTTATCGTGACAATCCCAACTATAATATGGATTGGACAGATGGTTTACGGTTTCTAATGTTTTGTGGGTATTCAGTGTCGTGTTAATTTTTTAACAAAAATGGACAAAAACAGGTAAAATGCCCCATCTAATTAGTAAAAAAAGCGATTGACTTTTGGGGAAAATTCTGGAATAATATAGATAGATTGGGGCAATTTGAGGATATGCCCAAAAGCCGCCAATTGTACAGATATTAAGAAAAGAGAGGTTAATGTAAAATGGCAAAAGTGGATTTAAGCCAGTATGGTATTACTGGAACTACAGAAGTTGTATACAATCCTTCTTATGAAGATCTGTTTGCAGAGGAGACAAAGCCGGAGTTAGAGGGCTATGAGAAGGGACAGGTTACCGAACTGGGTGCTGTTAATGTCATGACTGGTATTTACACCGGACGTTCTCCTAAGGATAAGTTCATCGTTATGGATGAGAATTCTAAGGACACTGTATGGTGGACCTCTGATGAGTACAAGAATGACAACCATCCGGCTAGCAAAGAGGCATGGGCAGCAGTTAAGAAGATCGCTCAGGATGAGCTTTCAAACAAGAAGCTGTATGTCGTAGATGCATTCTGCGGTGCAAATAAGGATACCAGAATGGCAGTTCGTTTCATCGTAGAGGTTGCTTGGCAGGCTCATTTCGTAACTAACATGTTCATCCGTCCTACAGAGGAAGAGCTTAAGGATTTCAAGCCAGATTTCGTTGTTTACAATGCATCTAAGGCTAAGGTTGAGAACTACAAGGAGCTGGGTCTGAATTCTGAGACAGCTGTTGTATTCAACATCACCAGCCATGAGCAGGTTATCATCAATACATGGTACGGCGGCGAGATGAAGAAGGGTATGTTCTCTATGATGAACTACTTCCTTCCATTAAAGGGTATGGCTTCCATGCACTGCTCCGCTAACACCGATATGAACGGTGAGAATACCGCTATCTTCTTTGGTCTGTCTGGAACAGGTAAGACTACTCTGTCTACCGACCCGAAGCGTCTTCTGATTGGTGATGACGAGCACGGATGGGATGACAACGGAGTATTCAACTTCGAGGGTGGATGCTACGCAAAGGTTATCAACCTGGATAAGGATTCCGAGCCGGATATCTACAATGCAATCAAGAGAAACGCTCTTCTTGAGAACGTTACTGTTGATGAGAATGGCAAGATCGATTTCACTGATAAGAGCGTAACCGAGAATACTCGTGTATCTTATCCGATCGAGCACATCGAGAAGATCGTTCGTCCAATCTCCGCTGCTCCGGCTGCAAAGAACGTTATCTTCCTGTCTGCAGATGCATTCGGCGTACTGCCGCCAGTATCTATTCTGACTCCAGAGCAGACAAAGTACTACTTCCTGTCTGGTTTCACCGCTAAGTTAGCAGGTACCGAGCGTGGTATCACCGAGCCGACCCCAACCTTCTCCGCTTGCTTCGGACAGGCATTCCTTGAGCTGCATCCGACCAAGTACGCAGAAGAGCTGGTTAAGAAGATGGAGAAGAGCGGTGCAAAGGCATATCTGGTAAATACCGGATGGAATGGTACCGGAAAGCGTATCTCCATTAAGGATACCCGTGGTATCATCGATGCAATTCTGGATGGTTCCATCACAACTGCACCTACAAAGCAGATTCCGATGTTCAACTTCGAGGTTCCGACTTCACTTCCGGGTGTTGATCCGCAGATTCTTGATCCTCGTGACACCTACGCTGATGCTTCTGAGTGGGAGGCAAAGGCAAAGGATCTGGCTAGCCGTTTCGTAAAGAACTTCAAGAAGTATGAGGGCAACGAGGCTGGTAAGGCTTTAGTAGCTGCAGGTCCGAAGGCTGAATAATTCGAGATTCGATTTAAAATTCAGAATTCAACTGATTAATGAAAATGAAAGCGGGTCATGCGAAAGCATGGCTCGCTTTTTATTAATGAAAAAAATAGAAATGTTTTAAATAGAGAACCTTTTGCAACGCACTTGCGTTTTGCAAAGGGTTCTTTTATAATGAAGTGAGAAAATGTGCAGAAGAAAGCAATAATGAAATTATAGCAACAATCGAAATACAGGAATAATTATTTTACAAGAAGATGCAAGGATAAAATACAGGAGGGCAGAATGAAAGAGGCAAAGGTACTTGGAAGTATTGATATTACGGCAGCTGGTGGAGGAAAATGTCTGCTGGGTGATCTTGATGGAGATGGTCGTATGGAACTTGTTGTGGTTCAAGCGGATAACGATATTGATGACCGATATGTGCCGCATCAGATTACGTGCGTAACTGCATATCGTTTAACAGGTGAAATGATTTGGCAGACAGGTGAGTGCCATGAAAAGTGTGGAAATTTCGGCTCAGATTTTCCAGCACAAGTATATGACATTGATGCAGATGGAAAGGCAGAAATTCTTTGTGTGATGAATCATGAATTTCTGGTTTTGGATGGAATGACAGGCAGCATAAAAGATCGTCATCCATTGCCAGACGAGCAGGCGCATGATTGTATTATTCTTGCGGATCTAACTGGAAAAGGACGTCCAACTGATATTATTTTGAAGGATCGCTATCGCAGAATGTGGGCACTTGATTGTGAGTGGAACTTGCTTTGGACGCATGAGGGGAATATCGGACATTTTCCGTGGACAGCCGATGTTAATGGTGACGGCTATGATGAGGTCATGGCCGGGTACGATTTGCTTGATCATAATGGAAAATTACTTTGGTCTTGTCATGACTTGGAGGATCATGCAGATTGTTTGTGGACTGGTGATGTGACGGGAAACGGTAGTGTGCAGATTGCAGTTGGTGGAAGTGTAACTTGTTTGTACGGCGCAGATGGAAAAGAAATCTGGCGTTATGATGGCTCAATCGAGTCGCAGCACATTGCACTTGGAAAATTCTGTCCAAAACTTCCGGGACTTCAGGTGGCAGGTCTGGATCGTATCCGAAGAGGTGATGGATACAAGGGACAATGGGATGGAAAAGATGGCATGTTTTTGCTTGATTGCAACGGACATGAGCTCTGGAAGGAAGATCGAAAAACAAAGGGCTGGCTGACAATTGTGGATGCATTGTATGGATGGAATGGCGAAGACCGTGATTATATACTGGCTTATCGAAGAGGCGGCGGAGAGTTACCGGCACTTTACGATGGACATATGCAGAAGGTAGTTGTATTTCCTCATGATGGTTACGTCATTCATGCAGACCTGTTTGGCAGAGGAAAGGAGGATGTAATCGTTTATGATAAGAGTACCGCATGGATTTGCAGCGGCACTCCATATGATTTATCGCGAATGCCATCAGGCAAACTGATTCCACAGGTAAAACGCCTGTATGCCTCAACATTATATCCGGGTGGTGTGTGCACGCGAAAGACCGACAGTAATAATGAATAATAAAAAATAACGATCACAGATACAAAAAAGGCAGAAAAAATAAAGAGTAATAGTAAATATAATCAAACTATGAAAGATAAGAAAAAATGCTAGCAGAAAACGTTCAAGCCATGAAAAATAAGAAAGATACTAGCAGAACATATTCAATTCAAACTATGAAAAATAAGAAAGGAAACTGGAAAATCATGATTCAAAGAAGCGAATACCGCGGCTGCGTAAAGGCAGGCATTTTAAAGGAGGACTGGGAGGTCGCACTTGCTCAGACAAAGATACTAATTCAAGAACAAAAAGAGCAGGATAAGGTACTGACTGTCTGCCTGTATCAGCATAAAAATATGCTATTTTTGTACATGGAGACTTTGCAGGATGGCATTTGCCCTGATACACTTCTTGCACCGCTTGCGCCATATATGGAGCAGTGGCCTGAGGAAGACGGATTAACACCATGGGCACCGATGTACCACATTTATCATCACAGCATTCCGGGGGACGCTTCAGAGTGGATAAAAGAGCGTGCAACAAATGAGAAGCGCATTGGCCGCATTGCATTTTTAAAGCCGGAAAAGCTGTTTTCTTATACGTATTGGCACTACGCAATCGTTCAGGAAGGTCTGCTCAAAGGGGATAAGTACCAGTATATTTCATTACATGAAAATGTGCTGTTTTCTTACTTTGAGGAGCCGCGTCACAATGTAAATATCACAGGAAAAGAGGAAGAATCAAAGGTAATTGACGGCTGGATGGCAGTTGATCCGGAGAGCCATTTTGATCGAGAAAAGGCTTGCCAAAGTAACTTTCTTGTAATTGATCCGATTCTGATGGTGTAAATACAAAAGAAAATTGATGGCAAAAAATAAAGTAAAGTAGCATCAACTACTCACCATCTAAAGGTAGTGGTTTTTGCATGAAGTCTCCACGCCCATGCGGTGCATCGCTCCTATGGACGTGGTACTCTGCCAGATTTGATAGAGAAACGAAAGGATTTATTTATGAATAACAATAGTGCATATGAGCTGCTTGCACAGCAGCTTCAGGCTTTAATCGAAGGGGAAACGGATCTGATTGCAAATCTGTCTAATGCATCCGCGGCAATAAACGAAGCACTAGGCGACATTAACTGGGCCGGATTTTATCTGGTGAAGGATGGAATGCTTGTATTAGGACCATTTCAGGGAAAGCCGGCTTGCATCCGCATTCCATTTGGAAAAGGTGTATGTGGAACGGCAGCGCAGAAGGATCAGACGCAGCTCGTAAAGGATGTGCATGAATTTCCAGGGCATATTGCGTGTGATAGTGCATCACGCTCGGAGATTGTTATTCCTATGCATGACAAAGATGGCACTGTGGCAGCAGTGCTAGATATTGACAGTCCGTATCTGGCACGTTTTGATGAAACGGATCAGACAGGATTGGAGCATTGTGTGAAAATTCTTGAAAAGTACTTAGTGATATAAGAAGGAAAATAAACTAAAATACAAAATAAAAGAGTCAAGCGGATATTCGCAATCCGCTTCGCTACTTACTTGATTTGGTTAAAATGATTGCCCTTTGATACTCCTTTTGGTACACTGGTATTGTACATAGAAAGGCGATTGGTGTTGTTGTAATAATTGCATTAATTGCTATTCTGTGACAATCCAGCATATCAAAGGAGTATTTTTATTATGAGATGCCTTCTAGTGGCAATTAATTCAAAATATATTCATTCCAATCCGGCAGTTTATCTGCTTCGTGAGTGCGCGATGCGTGATTTACAGCAAAAGCAAATAGACGATGTAGAGGTGGAGTTAGCGGAGTACACGATTAATCATCATGCCTCTGAAATTTTTGATGATATTTATCTTCACCATGCCGATCTTGTTTGTTTTTCCTGTTATATCTGGAACATCGAATACGTCAGACAGCTGGTACGAAATTTGAAAAATCTCTGTCCAAACGTCAAAATCTGGGTTGGTGGACCGGAAGTTTCGTATGATTGTGATGCTTTTTTGCGGTCGCTTCCACAAGTGGATGGAATTTTGTACGGAGAGGGAGAGCGAAGTTTTCCAGCGCTATTGGAATATTATGCAGCGCGGGAAAGCGCAGCAAAGTGTAAAAATGATTCAAGGAGCGAGTGCGGTGCAAAAAGCGAATGCAATGCAAGGAGCGAGTGCGGTGCAAAAAGCGAATGCAATGCAAAGAGTGAGTGTGATGTAAAAAGTGAAAAGCGAGACAGGCAAGCTGCATCGGATCAGGCAAAGAAAGTAAATCCATCATCCGAAATGTTTCCAGACGGTGCAGCCTGGCTGGATGAAAATGGTGTCTTCCATCAGACAAGTCCGCAGCCACTCACACCGATGGATGAGCTGCCTTTTATCTATGAAAAGGCAGGCCGGATGGAGGGCTTTCAGAATAGAATTATCTATTATGAGACGAGCAGAGGATGCCCATTTTCATGCAGCTATTGCTTGTCGTCGATTGATAAAAAGCTTCGTTTTCGCCCGCTTGACACAGTGAAGAAGGAGCTTGCTTTCTTTTTAAAGCAGCGTGTGCCACAGGTTAAATTTGTGGACCGTACTTTTAATTGCAAAAAATCTCACGCAATGGCAATCTGGCAGTTTATTCGCGATCACGACAATGGCATGACAAATTTTCATTTTGAGATTGCAGCAGATATTCTTGACGAGGAAGAAATTGCCCTTTTGCGCACGATGCGCCCGGGGCTTGTACAGCTGGAAATTGGTGTACAGACTGCAAATCCTGACACCATTCATGCAATCAACCGTAAGATGGATCTGGCGCGTGTGGCACAAGTGACAGAGACAATCCGTCAGGCACACAACATCCATCAGCATCTTGATCTGATTGCGGGGCTGCCACTAGAAAATTATGAGAGTTTCGGTCATTCCTTTGATGTGGTATATCAGATGAAACCAAGTCAATTGCAATTGGGATTCTTGAAGGTATTAAAGGGTTCTCCGATGCAGGAGCAGGCAAAACTTTATGGAATTTTGTCACAGGCAGAGCCACCCTATGAAGTATTAAAAACACCGTGGTTGTCGTACGATGACATTATCAGATTGAAGGGGTTAGAGGAAATGGTCGAGACCTACTATAACAGTGGCCAGTTTCTTCATACGGTTGAAATTTTGATTGGCCAGTTTGATCGTCCATTTACTTTTTTTGAAGCACTTTCCGATGAATATCGTATACGCAAAATGCACGAGAAAAAACACAGCAGAGAGGCACAGTACCAGTTTATTCGTGACTTTGCCGCAGCATGCACCACACTCGATGACACACTGGTACGGCAGGTATTGACACTTGACTATTATCTGCGTGATTATGCAAGAAAGCGTCCGTCGTTCGCTCTGGAGCAGGATTCTTGTAAGGAAGAGATTCGAGAGGTCTGCCTAAAGGCATTTCCAGACAGCTCCTATAAGGATGTCATTCGTGATTATCATATTGAAGTTTTTGAACCGCCATTTACAGATACAAAGCAGTTTGTTTTGTTTGATTATCAGCATCGTGATCCGCTCGACCAGAATGCAGCGATTCGCGTGTTGCCACATTAGAAGTGGCAATGTTTTTCCTTCAAAAACCTTTTCAAAAAGCAAAGAAAAACAGAGACATTTCGGGAACAATGATGTATAATCGCAGTAGGCAAACGTGTGGTGATTTCACAGATTTGATAGGAAAGCCCCGCTCCTTCAGGTGCGGAGTAATTGACAAAAATAGAGGCTGAATAACGAAATCTGTAAATAGGAAAACAGACACTGTCAGTATAGTGTAAAAATGGTGAAAAATGGTGATTTGACAATCCACACTGTCAGCCGCGTGAAAATTAGGTATCAGTTGGGGCAAAATACAATTTGACTCCAATATCATTTTACTATCAAGAAACAAAGACGTGAAAAGGAGAAAAAGCAAAGATGAAGAAAGCAAAGGTAATTATTGACCGAGAATTTATCCTGTCCGATGTGGACAATCGTATTTTTGGCTCTTTTATTGAGCATTTGGGCCGTGCCGTATACGAAGGTATTTATCAGCCGGGAAGTCCGTTTGCCGATGAGCAGGGTTTACGAAAGGATGTCATTGAACTGATCAAAGAGCTGAATGTGCCGGTTGTTCGTTATCCGGGTGGAAATTTTGTTTCTGGTTACAACTGGGAGGATGGCGTTGGAGATAAGAGTAAGCGTCCGGCAAAGGCAGACCTGGCATGGGAGACCATCGAAACAAACCAGTTTGGACTGAATGAATTTATGGACTGGACAAAGAAGGCCAATACGACACCTATGATGGCTGTCAATCTTGGAACGAGAGGTACCGATGATGCGAGAAATATCGTAGAATATTGCAATCTTCCTGGTGGAACCTATTACAGTAATTTGAGAAAGCAGCACGGCTACGAGGCACCGCACAACATTCATCTGTGGTGTTTAGGAAATGAAATGGATGGACCGTGGCAGATGGGGCACAAGACCGCACAGGAATATGGCCGCGCAGCGGCAGAGGCAGGCCGCATCATGAAGATGGTTGATCCGTCGATTGAGCTTGTTGCGTGTGGAAGTGCGTCCTATGGCATGGAGACCTTTGGCTACTGGGAGGACACTGTTTTGAGCGAGTGCTACGAGCAGGCTGATTATCTGTCACTTCATCAGTACTATGGAAATCAGGACAACAACACGCCGGAATTTTTGGCAAACAGCGTGGCAATGGATCAATTTATTGACTCAGTTATCTCCATCTGTGATGGTGTGCGTGCCAGAAAGAAAGTAAAGAAGCGTATCAATCTGTCTTTTGATGAGTGGAATGTATGGTATCACTCCAACGAGCATGACGAGAAGTTAGAGCGTTGGGGTACTGCACAGCATCGTCTGGAGGATGTTTATAACTTTGAGGATGCACTATTAGTTGCCAGCATGATGATCACACTGCTTCGCCATGCAGATCGCGTGAAGGTTGCATGCCTTGCACAGCTTGTCAATGTAATCGCACCAATTATGACATCCGATACAGGTGCATGGAAGCAGACTATCTACTATCCATTTGAATTAATTAGCAACTACGGACGCGGCCAGGTATTACATACACTTGTAAAATCTCCTGTTTATGAGTGCACACATGGCGATGCTCCGTATCTGGATAGTGTGATCACAATGAACGAGGAAAACGAGACCGTGACCGTATTTGCAGTAAACAAGAGTCTGGATGAGTCTATGGAATTGACCTGTGACTTGAGACAGTTTGAGGGTTATGAGATTAAGAAGCATATGGTGCTGCATCACGATGATGTGAAGGCAGTTAATACCGAGCAGAATCCAAATGAGGTTACACTGGCTGAGAATGGTGTAAGCAGCATTGAAAATGGCGTGCTGACTGCTATATTACCGGACAAGAGCTTCCATATGATTCTTCTGGGTAAGAAGCAGGCGTGATTAAAAATATAGAAAAAATCAGAAAAAGTCAGAACCTATCAGGCTGCTGTGTAAAAGATGTGCAGCAGTCTGAAGAATCATAAAGAAAAATAAAATTTCTACGATCGAAAGGGGAATGTGTGATGAATCTTTATGTAGATATTCACGCGGGCCGTGATGGAAACGGAAGCAAAAAAACACCATTTCGCCGCATCAATGAAGCAGCTAAGGCAGCAAAGCCGGGTGACACTGTACTTGTAGCGCCTGGGGTGTATCGCGAGTATGTGGATCCTGTTTTTGCAGGAGAGCCAGAGGCTCGTATTACCTATAAGAGCACAGAACCGCTTGGCGCTGTGATTACCGGAGCGGAGCGTATTACAAGCTGGAAGCATTATCAGGATAATGTGTGGGTTTGCCGTGTTCCAAACAGCACCTTTGGCAATTACAATCCGTATACCACTTTTGTATATGGTGACTGGTATTTTGCCAAGGCAGACAAGCATACCGGATGTGTTTATTTAAATGACAGGGCATTATATGAGACATCATCGCTTGAGGACTGCATCAAAGGCGAAGTTTATGAGTGCAGCTGGGTACCGGAGGAGTCTGTTTATAAATGGTATACTGAACAGGACAAGGAAAGGAACGAAACTGTTATCTATGCAAATTTCCAGGGTGCAGATCCGAATGAGGAAAGTGTGGAGATCAATGTCAGACGTGAGTGTTTCATGCCATCTAAGACAGGCGTGGGATATATCACTGTCAGCGGTTTTACTGTTACAAAAGCAGCGACTACATGGGCACCACCGGCTGCTTATCAGGACGGTATGATTGGTCCTCACTGGAGTAAAGGCTGGATTATCGAGGATTGCGAGATCTCAAACAGTAAGTGCGCCGGAATTTCACTTGGTAAATATCTAGATCCTGACAATGATCATTATTTTACATACAAATACGTAAAGAGTCCGACACAGATGGAGCGCGACGCTGTATGCCGTGGACAGTATCATGGCTGGCTCAAGGAGAAGGTAGGAAGCCATATCGTGCGCAGAAATAATATTCACCACTGCGAACAAGGCGGTATCATCGGCCGTATGGGCGGAGTGTTTAGTATCATTGAGGACAACCATATTCACCACATCAACAACATGATGGAGCTAGGCGGTGCCGAGATCGCCGGAATCAAGATGCATGCGGCAATCGACGTTACAATGCGACGCAATCACATTCATCACTGCACGATGGGCATCTGGTGCGACTGGGAGGCACAGGGAACGCGCCTTAGCCAGAATCTGCTGCACGACAATCAGCGCCCGCCGTTTGCATCTGTTTTAAAAGGCGGTATGATGTCGCAGGATATATTTGTTGAGGTTGGTCATGGCCCGACATTGATTGATAATAATATTTTACTCTCTGATGCGAGTCTTCGTTTTGCAACAGAGGGTGTGGCGCTTGTTCACAATTTGGTCTGTGGTGCACTGACTTGTGTTGGCGGCGGAACCGGACCGCGCTACACGCCATATCATATGTCACACCGCACCGAAGTGATGGGCTTTATGACCGTTCTTCATGGTGATGATCGCTTCTATAATAATATCTTCGTGCAGAAGTGGCCGGCAGAGGATGTCATCACGATGCATGATTCAGATGAGGGCTTCGATACTGAGAATCGCGCCGTCGGAACGTGGATGTTCGATGAGTATCCGACTTATGACGAGTGGATTTCCCAGTTTGATTTTACAAAGCCCGCCGATATGGCAAAGCTTTCTAGTGCACATGAAGGAAAACTTCCGGTGTGGATCGAAGGAAATGCTTATCTTGGCGGTGCAAGACCGTCCAAGAAGGATGTTAATGGACTGACTGCAGCACCGATGCGCGATGATGTGCGCGTGGAGCTTGTCGAGAAAGAGGATGGATATTATCTCGATACCAATGTGTATGAGCTGATCGCAGGATTCAAGAATCGCATGATCGACTCCGATGTACTCGGAAAGGCATTTGAGCCGGAGGAGCGTTTTGAAAATCCGGATGGAACGGCAATTCGTTTCGATAATGACTACTTTGGCGAGCATCGCGGTGTCGATGTGATTCCGGGACCGTTTGCGGATGGAAAAGAAGCAGCGAAAGTGCTGTGTTAATTGGCAACCCAGTAGATTAGCGGTCTGAGTAGAAATGTTGAAAATATCTGTCTCGTAGTGGGACAGATATTTTTTTGCAAATGCAGAGAATTTTATAAAAGTGCAAGTAGCGAAGCGGATTGCGAATATCATTGACAATTGGAGCGTAACCCCCACTACCCTTGGTGGGATGTAAGCGACTATAAAATCATATTTTACTAAGGATATTGTTTTTTTAGGAAAAGGAGATGCAATATGGCACAAACAAACTTTAAAAAGAATAACAAAAATAATAAGCCACTAGGCAAGGGAACAGGAAAAGCTGGAAGCAAAAAGCTTTCCAAAGCACCATCATCCAAGCCAGTAAAAAAGTCGGCAGCACCGAAAATGCCGGGAGAATGGCTGTATTTAAACAAAGAGGAGCTGTCGCTTCGCAAAATCTATGAGTTGTTTGAGGAAAAGCAGACTGCTGAATATTGGGAGGCGGCTGGCGTATTGGAAATTTCATTACCAGAGAGCGGCACACTGGATATGGAAGATTTAGATTGTGAACTTGGTGATGAGGAAGGCGATGCATATCTGAAGGAAAATGAGATTCATACAGTGTCAGCTGTTACGATTCGTCCGGAGGATTATGAAAAAGCAAAAACGGTTATGCTGTGTATAACTGAGAAGCTTGGCGGATATTTCTGTGCAGATACAGCAGATTTTATGCCTGTTGTAGCAGCGAAGTAAAACATTAGAGAAAATCAATGAGTCCGATGCGATAGTGGTACAGTAAAGTTCACAAACTTTTCACAGAAAAAAGCTTGCATTTCGGAGTTTTAGGTGTTATAGTACATATCGAACAAAAGGAAATGACCAGACAGGTCAATTCCTTAACAAGACCTCTTGTCGAAGGCTGCTAAGGAATCAGATTTTTGGAGGAAAAGTCAAATGAATACTTTAAAAGCTGAAAAACGAAGCATGGATATCAAAGCAAAGAAGCTTAGAAGAGAGGGATACGTTGTAGGCAACGTGTTCGGAAAGAAAATTGAAGGTTCCGTTCCGGTAAAGATTCCGGCACTGGAGTTGGACAAATTTTTAAAGAAATCACACAAGGGAAGTCAGATCATGCTGGATGTTGAGGGAACTCAGTACGATGCATTGATTAAGGACGTTTTTTACAATCCAGTAGCAGGAAGAATTGATGAGATTGATTTTCAGGCACTGGTAAGTACAGAAAAAGTTCATTCTGTTGCAGAGGTTATCTTCGAGAATCACGATATGATTGCAGAGGGTGTACTTCAGGAGAGTCTGCAGGAGATTGCATACAAGGCATTGCCGGCAGATCTGGTTGATGAAGTCAGAGTTGATGTTGGTAACATGAAGATCGGTGATGTAATCCGTGTAAAGGATCTGGCAATTTATACAGATCCGAAGATTACGATTGCTGTAGATCCGGAAGCTGTTGTTGCATCATTGAATGCGGCACACAACGCAGCGGTACCTGAACCTGAGACAGCAGAAGCTGACGGAGAATCAAAGAAGGACGAATAATTCTAGGCTGATAATTGAAAATCTAATACAAAGGGTTGTGAAAAGCCCCTTGTAACAAAAGAAGAACCAATGGCTTATGGGTACATATCACTGATAGCCAAAGGTTCTTCTTTTGCGTTAAAATTAGTTTGCGATGAAAAAAACTGAATTTCACAGATGTAAGAATTGACAAAAAATTTGGGGGGGAGTAAAATGACGGTGGGTATTTGATTCGTATTTATGCGTTGCACGCCTTTACACAAGAAGAAAAGTTAAGTGACGTGTGTGGGCATGCTGTAAAAATGCACATCCTGTATGACACCTACAATATGTATTGGGCATGAGGACACGTTTTTCGTGTCTGAATGATGCACAAAAATTGGAGGTGTTTTGAAGGCTGTAAAACGCATGAAGATGGGACCAATTTTAATGAATGGAGGAGAAGTAGGAAAATGAAGAAATTATCTCGCAAACTGATGGCCTGGTTGATGTGTTGTGTATTCTTAGCAGCAGCAAGTCCTGTATCTGCAACTACTACCGAAGAATCAACTCCGGCAGTAAGTGAGACAGTCATTGAGCAGCAGACTGAGGGAACCACAGCTGAGCCTGAGACATCTTCTATCGCTGAAACGTCAACACAATCGACAACGATAGAAAGCACATCTACTGATGCAGGTAGCTCTGAGGAAATAACTAGTGTAGAGCCGAATACAACTGTAGAAGCAGGCAGCTCTGAGGAAACAACCAGTGTAGAGTCGAATACAACTGTAGAAGCAGGAACAGTAGGAGGTACGACTGCAAAGGTTGCAAACACAAAAGTCTCCGAGACCGAAGCGTCTGAGTATGGTGGGCATGGTCTGAGCGGTATGGGAATTAATAGAGAAGGAGCGCGCACTACTGAGCAGGGCGGAAGTGTGACTATTTCTGTTAACAGCATGCCTAACGGTCAAGCTATTAGTTATTCATGCAGTCCGAGTACAGATGGTATAACAGTTACGTTAGATGATCATGGTGGTCATTATGCTGCAGGTTATAATATTAATGTGGCGGATACGGTTGCTGTTGGAACATACACTTTGGTAGTAAAGTATAAAGCGTATGGGAATCCATATTTATCAGATAGGACAGATACCGTTACTCTTACTGTTGTAGAGAAGGGGACATTAAAAGAGACAGAGAAGGCTATGATTTTCGCTTTGAAAACACCTATTAGTGATCCGGATCAGAACAGTACAGCTGATTGGTATCCGCAGCAGGATGACTATGATGCACTTGGGACAGCTGAAGTTGATATGACAGGGGCAACATGGGTAGATGGAAAAGAAGGGTCAGAAGTTAAGGCGAAAAAGAACGTATATGATCCTGGAGACTATATTGTCAGTATGCCTGACGGTATGACCAAGCAGTCTGATGGTTCTTATTTATTGTCAAAGGAAACTTACTCTACAGCATGGAGTGAAATTTTCGAAGCATTTAAGAGTAGTGTGGAAGCAGAGTATCCGGGTATTACTATTAGTGAGAATGATGCTGAAATTTACTTAATTCCGTATAAGATTTCACGAGATAACGATACCGATCCGGATTATCATATCGACTGCAAAGTTGGTATAAAGGTAGATGGCGTTTATACAGCAATCTTCTGGGTTGAGATGCCTGATGGTACTCTTAAACAAGTAGATTCTGCATATTATTTGAGTACACAATCTGTAATTAAAACAACTAAGGCACCAACAGACGCTGACGGTCAGTACCCTCAGACTTATACTGACAGTGATGGAAAAGTTTATAAGTTTGTTGGTTGGTTTACTGAAGGTAATACTAAGGTATTGGATTGCGAATGGAGTGGTGGATATGCTTCTAGTAATGGTTATTTAGAGGATGGTGTCATAAATTTCTATGCTCATTACGAGTTGGAAGAGGAAGAAACTACCACTGAGGCGGAAACCACCACAGTAGAGCCAACCACTACTGAGGAGGAGACTACTACCACAGTAGAACCGACTTTAACAGAGAAATCTATGGTTTTCGCTCTGAAAACACCTACTAGTGATCCGGATCAGAACAGTACAGATGATTGGTATCCGCAGCAAGACGACTATCATGCACTTGGAACAGCTACAGTTGATATGACGGGAGCAACATGGGTAGATGGAAAAGAAGGGTCAGAAGTTAAGGCGGAAAAGAATG
>CAVCPW010000260.1:0-6101 GCA_963604075.1 Anaerovoracaceae bacterium
CAATCAAACTGTCCAAATACAGCTGAATGTATTTGGACAGTTTGATTGTAATATAAAGAAGATTGAGCGCGCATTTGGCGTGACATTTGTCAACCGCGGCGATACAATCCGTCTGTCTGGCACAGAAGAAGCAGTGGGCAAAGCACGAAGCGTCGTGGATACGCTGCTTGAACTGTCACGCAGAGGAAATACCGTGACAGAGCAAAATGTCGATTACACAATTGCAATGTCCTTCTCAGAGAAGAGCAATGAGGTTCTTGAAATTGACAATGATATCATTTGTCGTACAATTTCAGGAAAGCCGGTAAAACCAAAGACCGTTGGACAGAAGCAGTATGTGGATGCGATCCGCAATAAGATGATCGTATTCGGTGTTGGTCCTGCCGGAACCGGAAAGACCTATCTTGCAATGGCGATGGCGATTGACGCGTTTAAGAAGCAAGAGGTTGGCCGTATTATTCTGACACGTCCGGCAATTGAGGCAGGCGAGAAGCTAGGCTTTCTTCCAGGTGATTTGCAGAGTAAGATTGACCCATATTTGCGTCCGCTTTACGATGCGTTGTACCAGATTATGGGGGCAGAGAGCTTTCTTAACAACCAGGAGAAGGGATTGATCGAGGTCGCACCGCTTGCATACATGAGAGGTCGTACCCTCGACAATTCCTACATCATACTGGATGAGGCACAGAATACCACACCGGCACAGATGAAGATGTTTCTGACACGTATTGGTTTTGGTTCGAAGGTTATAATTACGGGTGATATGACTCAGAAGGATCTTCCAGCGGGTGCACCGTCAGGCTTGGATGTGGCAATTAAGGTATTAAAGAATGTGGATGATATTGGATTTGTCTATCTGGATAATCGCGATGTTGTCCGCCATCCGCTTGTTCAGAAGATCGTAAAGGCATACGAAGAGTACGAGAACAAGCAAAATAGCAAAAAGCGTGCGCAGGAGCATGCCAAGGACGCAGATGTGCCGCATCCGGAAAAAACGAGAAAGCCGAGAGGCTGATGGAGAGAGTATGACAATTACAATTGAGAATGAAGCTTCAAAGGAACTGCCATTTGACTACAAAGCGTTGATTGAGCGTGTGGTTATGGGCTGCATGGATTATGAAAAATGTCCGTATGAGGCAGAAGTGAATGTACTTTTGACGAATAATGATGAAATCCATGCAATCAACAAAGAGTACAGGGGAATTGACCGTCCGACAGATGTTCTGTCCTTCCCAATGGTGGATTACAGCAAGCCGGCGGATTTTGATCCATTAGAGGATGCCTCTGAGGATTATTTTAACTTTGAGACTGGAGAACTGGTACTTGGTGATATCATCATTTCAGTGGACAAGGTGTATGAGCAGGCAGAAAGCTATGGTCATTCATTAGAGCGCGAATTGGGATTTTTAGTTGCGCACAGTATGCTTCATTTGTTTGGCTACGACCATATGGAAGAAGAAGAACGCGAGCAGATGGAGGCTCGCCAGAGAGAGATATTGAACGGATTATCAATTCTCAGATAAGCCATAGAGGGAGTCCTCGGAATCGTGGCAGGAAAGGGAAAATTTTGTAATGGAAAAAAAGAAAAATGATTTTATCGCGCAGGGAAGTATTCTGGCGGTTGCGTCGATATTAGTGCGTGTCATGGGAATGATTTATCGTATTCCGATGACGGCTATCATCGGAGATAAGGGAAATGGATTTTACTCGTATGCATACAGTGTTTATACGATTTTGCTGCTGTTATCGTCATACAGCCTTCCACTTGCTGTATCAAAGATGGTTTCCGCAAAGGCACAGCTTGGACAGTGGCGCAATGTAAAGAGAGTCTTTATTTGTGCAGTTATATTTGCAATCGGCATTGGTACCACGTTTGGTCTGATCGTGCTGGTAGGTGCACAGTTTTTTACAAAGGTATTTTTTCACAGTGAGCTAGCAGCGATTGCGCTTCGTTTTATGGCACCAACCATTTTGATTATGGCGTTGCTAGGTGTGTTCCGCGGATTTTTTCAGGGACTTCAGAATACACTTCCGACAGCAATTTCTCAGCTCATAGAAGGTCTGATTAATGCAATCATGTCAGTTGTGTTTGCATATTTTCTGTTTGATTTCGGTCATGGAATGGACGTCACAAATGGTACAGCTGACCTAGGCTACGCATGGGGTGCTGCAGGTGGTGCTATCGGAACCGGTGCAGGTGCGCTTGCCGGACTGATCTTTTGCTTTCTTCTGTTTGCGGCATACCGTAAGATTCTGGCAGCTAACATCAGTCGTGATAAGACCGAAACCCAGCAGGATTATAAAGATATTTTTCGCTTGATGTTATCAATCGCAGTGCCAGTTATCTTAAGTACCGCGTTATATAACCTGATTGAGCTGGTAGATGGAAGCTTGTTTAGCAACATTATGGCATCTAAGGGCTTTGGGGATGTAAAGGACAGTATTTGGGGTGCTTATAATGCGAAGGCGCTGCTGTTAGTTCATATTCCGGTATCCATTTCCTCTGCAATGGCAGTATCGCTTGTTCCGACATTGACAGCTGCCTATGCACTTGGAGATGAGCAGACAGCAAAGTCTAAGGTTAATGCGATTCTTCGCTTTATCTCAATCTTAGCATTTCCGTCCGCAGTCGGCCTGTTTGTGTTAGCAAACCCAATTATTAAGACTTTATTCGCAAGTGATACAAGTTCTGCAAGTACATATCTTCAGGTTGTTTGTCTGGCAGTTATCACATTCTCCTTCTCCACAATTACAAATTCTATTCTTCAGGGAATCGACCATATGAATCTTCCGGTTCGCCATTCACTGATTGCTATGGCTGTTCACATTGTGGTGTTGTTGATTCTTTGCCTTGGTTTTGATATGGGTATCTACGGCGTAATCATCAGCTACGTTATCTACGCGCTTGTGATTACAATTTTAAATTTCCATTCCATGAGCAAACTTTTGGAGTACCGCCCGGATGTGATGACGTTATTTATAAAACCGGCAGTATCATCTGCAGTCATGGGTGTCATTTGCTTTGGATGCTATCAGTTGCTCCACCAGTTTTTGGGAAAGGCAATTCCAATGTTGGTATCAATTGTGGCTGCCGTTATTGTTTACTTTGTGGTTGCCGTTAAGATTAAGCTGCTTACCGAGAGTGTAATGAGAGATTTGCCAAAGGGACAGAAGCTTGTTCATATTGCAAAGAAGTGTAAGCTTCTATAATTATGAGAATGGATTAAAATAGTAGGCATAATTGTAGAAGCAGTTATAGGAATAATTAGATGAAAACGAATCCATGCTTTACATAAGAAAAAAACGATTGGAACCGGTAAAATTGTGTACCGGGAAATTTGGTGCCTGTGTGAAGTATGCAATTCGTTTTCTTTCTGTTGTGGCATATCTTATGTTAATTGAGCAGACAGCTAATTTTAGTAGAGCCATACTGAGATGTATGCTTTGCATTCGGAAAATTTATAAAAGTGCAAGAAAACCCACTGCCTTTAGGCGGTGGGTGCTCTTGCACGTAGTGCCGCTTTATATGAGCAAGTAGCGAAGCGGATTGTGAATATCATTGACATTTGTTATGAATTATTACAGTATAAAGAAAGGGAAAATTTGCCAACTACCCACTGACCAAAGGAAGTGGGTAGTTGCCTATGACAAACGAAAGGATTTTATTTATGAAAACACAGGTGCTTGTCATTGGAGCTGGTGCGTCTGGTCTAACGGCAGCGATTTATGCTGCCCGTGGAGGATGTGAAGTTCATATTCTCGAAGCACAGGATCGTCCGGCAAAAAAAATCTTGGCAACAGGAAATGGAAAATGTAATTACACGAATGAAAAAATGGAGATTTCCTGTTATCGAAGTGCATCGTTGCAACAGGCCGAAGTCGTGCTTTCGCAATATCCGACGTCCGCTGCAATCGACTACCTAAAGGAGATTGGCATTCGGCCGAGTATACGCGATGGCTATTTGTACCCATCTTCCGGGCAGGCAGCTTCGGTTGCTGAGTGCCTTTTAATGGAAGCCAAGCAGTTGCATGTCGTGATACATACCGATTCGCTGGTAAAACAGATCAAAAAGCTGCGTGATGGATTTGAAGCAGTGACAGCAGCCGGAGAACACTTTGTAAGTGATGCGCTGATTTTGGCGGCAGGAAGTCTCGCTGGAATGAAGGCAGGAAAGCTTATCGATCCACAAACTTTTTTCCGCACACTTGGCTTAAAGGTACAGCCGGTTGTTCCGGCTTTGACAGCACTTGTTCAGGAAAACGATCCAGTAGGAAAGCTTTGGAGCGGCGTGCGCGTGCAGGCAACAGTCACGCTGTTTTCAGATGGGAAGCGCATGAGTAAAGATACAGGAGAGGTACAGTTGACCGATTACGGAATCTCTGGAATTCCTGTCTTTCAGGTGAGCCGCTACGCAGCCTATTCACTGTTAAAAAATAAAAAAACAGAGGTGGTGATTGATTTCATGCCATCTATGACAAAGGATGAACTGTTAGAGGAGCTGCATGTGCGTGCAAGATTTACTGAGCGAAATGCGCAGGGACAGCTGTGCGGATTGTGGAACTCAAAGCTCGTGCAGGCGCTTTGTCGAAAAGTAAGGATTGCCATTGACCGCCCAATGCGGCCGACCGATTGTGAACACTTAGCAGAACTTGCGAAGGAATATCAAATTTTAATTACGGGAACAAATCCGGTTAGTCAGTCACAGGTGTGTGCGGGCGGAGCCGATCTTCGTGAGATCAATCCAGAGACGATGGAGTGCATTAATGTGCCGGGACTGTATCTGACAGGAGAACTTCTGGATGTGGACGGAATCTGCGGTGGTTATAATTTGCACTGGGCATGGGCAACTGGTACGCTAGCTGGAAAAGCAGTAGCGAGTGCAGTTAAAACACATGTCCAGGATAATAAAAATCACACAAAGGACAAGAAGGAATATACAAAAGATAATAAAACGTACATAAGGGATCACAAATCGCATACAAAAGAGAACAAGGAATATACAAAAGGTCATAATGCACAGAAAAACAGAGGAAAAAATAGATGATACAGATAAATTCATTAAAGCTTCCATGTGGTCATAGTAAAGCACAATTGGAAGAAAAAATATGTAAGCAACTGAAAATTTCGAGCGGTCATTTAAAAAGTTGGAAGATTCTGCGCCAGTCCATTGATGCAAGAAAAAAACCAGAGCTTTTCTTTGTATATTTGATCGAGGCAGATGTGGATAATGAGTATACCGTTGTAAAAAAACTTCATAATCCGTCGATTGTTATTGCTTCCGGACAGACGTATACGTTTCCAAAGTCAGGAGAGCTGCAGCAAAAGCATCGTCCGGTTATCATTGGAACTGGACCGGCAGGGCTTTTTTGCGGATATCTGCTTGCGCAGCATGGTTATCGACCGATTCTTTTGGAGCGTGGAGCTGATGTCGAGCGTCGTTCCCTGAAGGTTGAGCATTTCTGGACAACGGGAGAGCTTGATGAAAAGACAAATGTTTCCTTTGGAGAGGGCGGTGCAGGCACATTTTCCGATGGAAAGCTCAATACTCTTGTCAAAGACAAGTTTATGCGAAACCGCAAGGTCCTTGAGATTTTTGTTGAACATGGCGCTCCGGAGGAGATTTTATACCAGCAAAAGCCTCATATTGGAACCGATGTGTTAAAGGATGTAATTGTCAGCATGAGAAAGAGTATCCTAGAGTATGGCGGAGAGGTGCGTTTTGACAGTTGTATGACTAATCTTGATGTGAGAGATGGCGCTCTTGCCGGAATCTGGGTGAACCAGACTGAGTATATTGCGTGTGAAACACTTGTCCTTGCAACGGGACATAGCGCACGTGATACTTTCGAAATGCTTGGAAAGCACATTCACATGGAACCCAAATCTTTTGCCGTCGGCGTGCGTATCGAGCATCCACAGGAGATGATCAATATTTCCCAGTATGGAGCTGCGCATGTTCCAACGCTTGGCGCAGCCAGCTACAAGCTGACGCATCAGGCGGCAAATGGACGTGGCGTTTACAGTTTTTGCATGTGTCCGGGCGGTTTTGTTGTCAATGCATCAAGTGAGAAAGGTGGTCTTGCTGTAAATGGAATGAGCT
>CAVCPW010000261.1:0-5777 GCA_963604075.1 Anaerovoracaceae bacterium
ATCAGTTCATCCTCCTGCAAGCCAAAGACCTCTTTGATTGCACGAATCACGCCGCGATTTTTCGTCACACCGCCGCAAAATGCCACTGGCTTGTCCACTGGAAGATCACGCACAATAGTAGCCTTATAATTTTTGATCATCGCATAGCAAAGTCCGAGTAAAATATCTGGCGTGCAAACACCCTCCTGCTGTCTATGAATGATATCCGTTTTTGCAAAGACGGCACAACGGCCGGACAATCTCGGAACTGACGTTGCCTGCTCGACAAGCTCGGAATAATTCTCAATTGAAAGACCAAGTCTTGACATCTGATCCTCAAAAAAACTGCCCGTTCCACCTGCACAATGGCCATTTGTCGCAAATTGCGGCACCTGATCAATCTGCGTTATAAATCGTGAACCCTGGCTTCCAATCTCCATAATGCTGCGCGCGGACGGAGTGAGAAGTTTCGTTCCTTCCACTATAGCTGGCACATCCTCAAAAAAACCTGAATCTTTCAACACTTTATGAAAGCTTAGCGCATCGGCACCAGTGATGCCGACGGTAACATTCTCTGTAAGAAAGTCGCGAAGTGCTGCAATTCCCTTTTTCAGTGCTGCGGATGGCTGATTGTGGTGCAATGCCTCCCATGCGGTAATGATTATTTTATTTTCATCAGTCAACAGCAGCTTTACGGTTGCCGTTCCGATATCAATGCCCAAACGATACATATTTTTCTTTTCTCCATTCCATGCCATATATATTGCTTATCAATTGACTTTCCATAGCAAAAAACGTATAATATATATACTATCTCAAATTAGTTTTTACTAACTTTTGTTTTATTATAATTACTTATTTTTCAGGAGGCGGTTGCCATGGCAACAAAAAATATATCTTCAACTTCTTTAAACGGGTCACAAAACCGACCTTCAAATGGATCTTCTAATCTATCTTCTAATCTGGCAATATATCAAAATTATCTGAAGTCTTCTGGCCTTTTTAAGGGTATACCTGAAGAAAAATACAACAATATTTTTGCCTGTCTTCAGGCGCGAATTGCAGAATACAAAGCAGATACGCTGATTGTCAATATTGGAGACCGCACGTTTCGCGCTGGAATTGTGCTTGAGGGTGGTCTTGAGGAGTTTATTTATGACGAGAATGCAAACCATGTGGCGATTCAGCATCTAAAGAGTGGCTCTGTCTTTGGCGCGGAGCTCGCATGCGGAAACTCGCTTTCCAGTCAGTTTTATTTAAAAGCCTCTGTTGACACGAAGGTTTTGCTGCTGGATTTTAAAACACTTTTGTCGGAGACGACACTTACCTGCCCATGTCGAATGCAGGTGACGGCAAATCTCCTTCAGGAGCTTTCAAATCAAATCACATTCTTTAATACAAAGCTACGAATCCTAAGCCAGAAAAAACTGCGGGATAAGTTAAAGATTTACTTGCAGACACTAGAGATTTCAAAGGATAATGTAATTCATATTCCATTCACACGAAATAAATTAGCTGAATTTCTCTATGTGGACCGAAGCGCCTTATCACGTGAGCTTTGCCGTCTGCGCGATGAGGGAATCCTAAAATTTTCCGGCTCAAATATCAAATTATTGGACCCAGGCTTTCTTGCAGTATGAAACATTCAGCCTGCATCTTTTTTATTTTATGTTGCCATAGCAACCGACATACCTACATGAGTTCGAGTAGAATCACTGCATGTTGGTTAGGTTTTTCTAACTAAAGTATTTATATTCTAATCGTTTTTTATTTAGGAGGGTTCTATGAAAAAATTTGTTGCTGCATCTTTGGCTCTATGCATGAGCTTAACACCATTTACCGCATACGCTGGCAAGAATGATACCAAGAATTCAGAAACTGAGAGCACTGAGGCCGAGACCGAGGTAGAAAATACCGAAGCTGAAACCGAATTTGACGAGAACGGCACTCACACCGTTGTCGATCATGCTGGAAACACAGTTGAAGTTCCAAATCATATCACCAGAGTTGTCATTGACCAGATTCCGATACTTTCTACCTACATGGCTTACTTTGAAGGTTCTGCTCCGTACATCGTTGGATATTGCGGTTCCTTTAAGGATACCATCACAAAGACTGTTTTAAAGGATATCGCACCGGAGCTTATGGAGTCCTCTGATACCGTTTACGCACAGAGCGATTTAAACATCGAGGAAATCATGAATTTAAAGCCAGATGTTATCCTCTACAATGCTGGAAACACTGCTCACGCTGAGATCTTGCAGGCAAGCAACATTCCGTGCATCGGCTTTGCAACGGTTGGCGCTGACACTGATGCCGATCCGTTAGAGCGCTATCAGCAGTGGCTTGATCTGCTTGAGGACGTTTTCGGTGAAGACGGAAAGATGGACGATTTCAAGGAAGCCGGAAATGAGATCATCGAAGACGTTGAGGACCGCATCGCTGAGATTCCAGAGGATGAGCGTCCAAGCGCAATGATTCTTTGGAAATATTCAGACGGTGTTCCACAGGTTTCCGGCAAAGGTACCTTTGGAACCTACTGGTTACAGCATCTTGGTGTTACCGATGTAGTGGTAGATGAAGCTCAGGGCTTTACACAGGTTGACATGGAGCAGGTTTACAACTGGGATCCGGATATTTTATTCTTAGACGGACCGGGACTTTTATCTCTGACCACTGAAGACGTACTGGAAAACACGGTAGAGGGTGCTGACTTCTCCACTCTGACCGCTGTACAAAACGGCCGCGTTTACGACACCACCCTTGGTATGTGGAACTGGTTCACACCAAACCCGGATGCTCCGCTTGTATTTGCTTGGCTTGCTTGCAACACCTATCCGGAAGAATTCGCAGATTATCCGCTTGAGGACACCATTAAGGAGTATTACAAGACCTGGTATGGTTACGAAGTAACTGACGAGGATTTGGCTGAAATGTTACAATATTAATATCAGCTCCACTTCACCTAAAGGTAATGGTCGCCTACGAAAAACGAAAGGATTTTTTATGAAAGACAGCTTTTTAATCAAAAAAGGACGATTTACACCTCTGGCTGTCATCGCCATGATCCTACTGCCTATCGCAACAGGAATTTTGTGCATGTGCTTTGGTCGCATGAAACTGCCCGTCTCCGATGTCATCGGTTCCATTTGCAGCATCTTTACCAAAGAGATTGACAACCTTCAGACATACTCGGTTGTCGTAAATTTGAGACTTCCACGTATCATCATGGCAATTATTGTCGGCGCAGGATTAACCTGCGCCGGGGATACGTTTCAGTCCCTCTTTTCCAATCCACTCGCGACGCCAGATATTTTAGGCGTAACAAGCGGCACCTGCGTCGGTGCGATTCTTGCAATCATTCTGTCCTGCGGCATCTTAGAGACACAGTTGATTGCACTTGCCTTCGGTCTGGTATCGGTCCTTTTCACATTGAAAATCGCCGGTAAGAATAAGAGTGGTTCGATGGTTTATCTTGTCCTGGCAGGTGTGATTGCCTCCTCGCTTTTTAACGCAATCGGCTCTCTGTTAAAGTACACGGCTGACCCTCAGGACAAACTCCCGGAAATCACCTACTGGCTGATGGGCAGCTTCACGAGTGCAACCTATAAGAAGCTCATCGTCGGCTCTCCGTTAATTCTAATCGGAATCGCGATTATCTTTCTTTTACGGTGGCGTCTGAACATTCTGTCTTTAAGCGAGGATGAGGCCAAATCGAGTGGAATTGATATCAAAAAGACACGTATGCTTTTTATTCTTGCTTCGACAGTCATTACCGCTTCCTGCGTTTCGATGTGCGGACAGGTTGGCTGGATTGGTCTGTTAATTCCTCACTGTGCCAGAATGCTTGTTGGAAGTAACAACCGTTACGTCATTCCAATCAGCCTCAGTCTGGGGGCATGTTTTATGATTATCATTGATACCTTATCTAGAACAATCAGCGTGATCGAGCTTCCGCTGTCGATTCTGACAGCCATTATCGGAGCTCCGGTATTTATCTCGCTACTTAGCAAGAACAGGAGCAATCTGCGATGATTTTAGAAGTACAAAACGGCTGCTTTGGCTATCCAAAGCAAAAGGAAGTCCTGCATGACATCAACATTTCATTGGAGGCAGGACATATCTTGTCTATCTTAGGGCCAAACGGCATCGGAAAAACGACGCTTTTAAAGTGCATGATCGGTCTTCTTTCATGGAGCAGCGGTCATTCGCTTTTAAACGGACAGGATATTCAACAATTAAAGGCTAAGGAAATCTGGAATACGATCTCCTACATTCCGCAAACGCACGGCTTTTCCTTCTCCTACACCGGCTTGGAAATGGTCATGATGGGGCGAAGCTCACATCTTGGTCTCTTTGAGCAGCCGGGTGCAAAGGAGATTAAGATGGCAGAGGCGATGATGGAAAAGACTGGCATCACACATCTTGCTGCAAAGGATTGCAACCGCATGAGCGGCGGTGAGCTTCAGATGGTGCTGATTGCAAGGGCACTCATCAATGAGCCAAAGCTGATCATTTTAGATGAGCCAGAGACCGGACTTGATTTCCACAACCAAATCCTTGTGTTAAATATGATTGAAAAGCTGGCGCATGAAGATGGCATCAGCGCTATCATGAATACGCACTATCCGACAAATGCGATGCGAATTGCTGATGAGGCATTTATGATGAACCGAAATGGTGACCGCTTCTATGGAAAGGCAGCGGATGTCTTAAATGAGGCGAATATTTCCAAGTCATTTGATGTAAATGTCATCGTAGATGAGGTCATGTACCATGATCGCAAGCTAAGAAGCATTATTCCGGTGTCACTTACGGAATAATTTGCAATTTTCCGGTTCAGCAAAAGCAGTTCGACGATTGTTGCCATATACTTTAACAAATAAAACACTTGCAACCTACCATACTTATAGGATATAATAGCGAATAGTGTAATTTATACTTATGCTGAATAGTGAATAGAAGGGAGTTTGCTTTTATGGCTGGCGCATTTACAGTAGAACAGCTGCGTCCAATCAAGGATGGAATGACCATCTCACGAGATGCGAAGATGGGACAGACAACTGCAGTTACATTCTTTTCTCTTGGCAAGGATACGTCCATCAGCCAGGAGCGCTATGATGTAACCTCCATTTACATTGGCGCAAAAGGAACTGCTGATTTTCTTATTGGAGATCAGGCAAAAAAGGAGCCGGTATCAGACGGCGCCTGTCTTATCGTTCCGGGCGGTACCCTCTGCGGAGTGGAAACAGCCACTGGAACAGTTTACACAGAAATTATTTTAAAAAATAAGGAGGCAAATATGAACAGTATTGTAAAATCTGGAGAAGTAATGAAGCTGAAGGACTTAATCTCTTACGAGGAGGGAAGTATTGCAAATCTTGACGTTGTAAGCAACGGCACCATGAAGTTTGTGCTGATGGCATTCGATGAGGGAACCGGCCTGACACCACACCGTGCACCAGGTAACGCAATCATCTTTGCACTCGAAGGAAAAGCTACCATCGGTTATGAGGGCAAGGATTACACTCTGTCTGCAGGTGAGAATTTCCGTTTTGATAAAAATGGTCTGCACAGCGTTACCGCTCAGGGCAAGTTTAAGATGGCTCTGCTGCTCGTTCTTGAGTAATCACATTTTTAACTGCATATTCGATTTTTATCGTCTACGGTAGTCAAGCGGATATTCGCAATCCGCTTCGCTATTTGGTTAAAAAGCCTCCCGGAAGAATTTTCTTCCGAGAGGCTTTTCGCTGTTCCAACAAATTTTTAATTTTCGAATTTCACCGTCGATGCCAGCG
>CAVCPW010000262.1:0-5926 GCA_963604075.1 Anaerovoracaceae bacterium
ACAACTTTTTCAACCTGATTTTGAGAAATGCGTTTAATTAGTTCCTGAAGTCCTTATTGTTTCCTACACTGTTTATTCTACCATGCTTTTCTTAAAAAGTACAGCAAATTTTGAACATTTGTTCGTATTTGTTTTTTGTGCATTTTACCAAAAGTATGTTCTATCTGTTTCAACTAAAAATAAACTGATATAAAAAAATTAAAATAACGTTTCAAAACCGCACCTCGATTCTCCACGCTTCATACAAAAAAAACGGCAGCGATCACAATGACCGTTGCCAAAACTGAATTGTGCAATTATTCTTTATTATTTCTCAATTACTTTCATGCATTTCACTTTCATTTTCTCCTCTGCCTCTGGCGGTACCTGAAGCACACCAAAACGCCATAACATCGAGTAAATATAAGAAACACCTCGAATATCCCCAAGCGCCTTCGGGCGTTCTGCTACCTTGATTTTTATTGCATTCGAAAATGCCAAACTGATGCTACTCCACGCCAGCGACTTGCTGTTCTCACGCCGATCAATCCACAACTCTCTAGTCAGCTCGCCATTTCGTCCCTTCTTGATCGTATAGAAAAACGGCAAACCTGACACTGTTTTAAACAGACATCCCTGATATGCAATCACTGTCTGCCACAAAAGCTCATTTGCGGTCTCTTCATCCCCCGCCTGCACTGCATTAAACAGTGCCTGTCTGCACTGGATTTGTTCTCTTGTCTCACAAAGCTGCCTGAAAAGTGCCGTACAGCCTCGAATAATATCCTCATACGTCTGCTCGAAATCTCCTGTGTACCAAGGATCAGCAATATCACCTGTTTCCCCGGCAAACGCCAACAGCTTTCTGATTTTATTTTTCGGATCACCGCCGGCAATCCTTATCATATTTGCGATATTTCGGCTATCCATTCCAATCAGATAATCGTATTTTTCATAATCTTCACGACACATCTGTACAGCACGTTTTCCCTCACTGAAAATTCCATGATTTGCCAGCTCTTTTTTTGCCGGGGGATATACCAGGTTTCCGATTCCATTCCAGATCTCCTCCGTACTCGTCGCCGCTGATGCAATCACAAACTCATTTTCCATGCCATGTTTTTTCACAATATCTTTAAAAATAAATTCTGCCATCGGACTGCGGCAGATATTGCCGTGGCAAACGAATAATATCTTAATCATGCTTAAAACTCCTTGTTTTACGCGGTTTCTCACTACTTTCTGCTTCCATTATTTCGGCTTATTTTGACCTGTTTTGGCGTGTTTTTCCCACCAAACTGTGTAAAAATCTGTGTAAAATGACCTCTGAAAATCCGTTTTACACATCGCCGATTTTTTTGGCATTTGGATGGTGTAAATGGCAGAATATACCGAAAAATATATAGGCTCCACAGAGCCTACAATCCTTTATTTAAGCCATCTTCCAGCCTTTTCCCTGAAGCTTCTGTTCCTGTCCGGTAGCACGATTTATTTCCTGTGCTGCTTCCTGCGCCTGAACCATCTTCTCCATCTCTTCCTTCGCATCATCCAATTTTAAATGTGTGTAAGTGTTCAGGGTTACAGAGATGTCGCTGTGTCCCATCAGATACTGGAGTACCTTTGGATTCATTCCAGACTTGGCCATGTTAGAACAGTAAGTATGACGGCAGACGTGAGGTGTGATTTTAGGAAGCTGAACACGATAGATGCTGTTGTATTTCTCAACTGCGTGCTGGAAGTATTTCTCCCAGTGCATCGCCACCATCGGTTTTCCATCCTTATCAAAGCAGAGGAAGCCGGAATATCCATCGATTATCGGCTCCACCTTCATCTTAGGTCTTGCAGCCAATATTTTCTGGAAAGCTTCATACACATCATCCGTCATCGGAATCACTCTGCGACCGGCGTATGTCTTTGTTGTATCAATATAGACCAACGTCCCGGTCTTCTGCAATTGATGATCTATATTTATGGTTCTGTTCTCCATATCAAGATCAGCCAAGGTCAGACCTGTAAATTCCGAAATACGCATTCCTGTCTTAAACAGAATGTACATGCCATCATAATATCTTGCGTAGTGAGTGTCGTTCTTAATGAACTCTAAAAAAGTTCTTTCCTCTTTTCTTGTAATTGCTTCGCGAGTAACAGCATCATTAACCAGTACTGTCGCCATCTGAAATTCAAATGGATTCTTTCTGATAAGATCATCGTCAACGGCCATCTGAAATGCTGGTCTTACAACGCCCCTGATGGTATGAATCGTTGAGAAACTCTTGTGGTCCTCCTGCTGCAGCTTGATGAGCCAGGCCTTCGCATCGGAAAGCTTAACCTTATCAATTCGCTTGTTGCCGAACGCCTCAGACTTAAGAACGTTGATCACTGTCCCATATCCGGCTCTGGTGGTATTCTTTACTCCGGTCTTCTGTGAAATATATTTCTGAACCAGAGTTAAAACCGTATACCCGTCGCCTTCCGGTGTGATGTCATCGTCCACATCTCTCTGAACTCTTTTCTCGATGTCTCGTAATGCTCCGTTATCTCTTTTTCCCTCCGGAACTGTATCCGTCTTTACCAGCCTCCAGCTATAGAGGCACTGCGTCTTGCCATTAGCATCAACATAACGATACATATATTTTCCATCAGGTCTTTGGCTCTCTCCTGTGTGAAGAATACGATTCTTATTATCTCTTCGTTTTTCACTCATGTGATCTCTCCTTTCGATTGGGAGAGCCTTGCAAAGCGATTAAATTGTGTTGGCATAGGCGTGTATGCGCCCATGTCCTAAAAAGTATAACACATGCAAGGCAAATCTTCCACAAAATTCTTTAATCTTTCACCGGCCTAGATCACAGTCATCTGCGTATCCAGGTACTTTTCAAACTGCTCCCTCTTGATCAGAGCTCTGTTCCCATTCCAGAGCAGGAAATCTTCATCCGCATGGCTCTTGCAGAACAGGCGGAGCTTCTTATAACTAATGCCAAAATATTCGGCAGCTTCCTCAAGGGTGAGCGTGTATTTCTGCCACCAGGGCAGGCTTTGTTTCTCAGCTGTGTACATGTCTGGCACCTCCTTCTATCTTCCTAAGCGCCATAAGCCGAGAAAATTCCGGTAAAAGCCGAAAAAAGAGCAAAAAAGAAGACCTGCAGGTATTTCTACCCACAGGTCTTAATAATGTTTACCTATTTAAGATATATAGCAGTTGCTGAATCAGACCAATGCTATCACTTCTAACGGATTCGAGGTCATTCAAGACAACTTTCTTATCCGACTTGCATTGATTCACACTGATAAATGTTCCACCATGAGAAGCATTATTTCTATTGTCGGCAGACGCCTTCACCGCAGCTGTAAAAGAATAGCAATTTCTCATGAAATCAGAATCATTAAACATCTCCGCTCTGCTACCAAAGCCAGTTAATTTAGCAAAATAATCGCATAATTTTTCTAATTCTGTATTTGGGACAACTTTTTCAAGCAATATTGCAAAGCTCTTATACATGCATCTAGAGCTTACTCTCGTTTCGGGATTGTTTCTATTCTGATAGTCGATGTAGAACCCTCTCTGTCTTGATTTGGAATCAAGATATCCTTTTGCCTCTTTTTCGTTTATTTCTTTATATCTACATTCAAGTAAGATATCTGTAAATTTTCTACCGTCAATAATTAATCTATTTAATTCGTCAGAGTACCCTTTCCATATAAGCACATTATAGGCCTCTTCAAATGCTTGATAATATAAAGCGGATATACAGCTAAAATCAAATCCTTTTTCAGCGAAGTCTTCCGTAGCATATTTTGCATACAACACCTCCGCTGTAGTTAAAGAATCAACCGTTGACTCCGGCAATGTGGAAGACTTTTCTCCCAAACCTAAAAGAATATTTTCCTTAATCCGTTGGTAGTCGTCTTCCTTCTTACAATTTGACACAAGGGCATCACTCAATCTCTGGCTAACCTGATCCAGCCATTCAGTGTAGCGCTCTTTTTCATCACAATCTGGGAATCTTAAAATTTCTTCTCGTTAATGCCTTCGTTTTCAGTATCTGATCCGAATCTGCTTCGTCTATATTATCAATCAAAGACATAACTGAACTTTTGAGTACATCGGCAAAGACTGAATTCCTATAATTTTCAACCTCCGTTTCCTGTTCAGACAATGATATCGTAGCAATTCCAACTCTTTCACGATATTCCAGCATACCAATTTCCTGATCTCCAAGATTTGAATAAACTTTATGAACAAGCTTATCATCTATACGCATGAGCTCATGTCTATATTGATCGATTGCTTTTTTATTTTTTACTTTTATATTTGCATGCCGATTTGTCAAAATTACTCTGAGCATCTCACAAAACATATATATGATATTGAGCGATATAACAATCCGGCTTGCGATTGTTTCCTGTTCAATCAGCTCCGCTCTTTCTTCTTCAGATTTTGCAAGATCAGCCACCTTGTCTGCAGGAAATGCCTGATCTTTTCCAGAGATCATTTTTTCAATTGCTTCATCATATTCTTTACTTTTTTCTGCTGAACTAATTCTGTCTGCTAAATCTTCAGTATATCTATCAGTGTCTGGTGAAATACACAGGGAAACAATTGCGCTATCATTCTGCAATTTATCGAAGGAAAGTCTGTCAATAGCTTCCTCATTCTGGTTTATAAAATCACTTACTGTTTGATAAAAATCTTCGATTATATCATCAATTGATACATGCCCTTGTTCCTCTTCTCCAAGATTCTTCTTCAAAGCAGAGAGCGACAATTCTGCAAATTTCTTTGCTGTATCCTTTCCAGGATTAAGCCTGAACTGATGAAAAACCATGAATAAGTAATTAAATGTCTTTGGATTCATTTCCAATATGAATGCCGCAGGATTTAATCTAAAGGCGTCTCCATCAGGCGTTTTTACAACACAGTATGCTCCGGCCTTTTGTATTCTATTGTTTACGTTTTCGAAAAGAGGCAATAATTGAATTTCTTGATTTCCAAGCTGGTATTTTGCACGTTCAATACTTTGCATTATGGAATTATATTCATTAATAATCTTAAGCTTGTCCTTTGGAGAACCCGCCTCATTAATTTTACAAATTACTTCATTCTCTTTCTGAGCCAAGCTATTTAAAATATCAATAAACAGCTTCCAATCTTTCTCTGTTTCATCAGCAATAGCCTTCTGGCTATTGTTTTCTGCGTCAATCTTCTGTATTAAACTTTCCTGGTTATCATGAATCTCCTGAAGTCTCTTTTTTCCATAATCAGTTAATTTCGAAAAATACTTTTTATCAACCTTACTCCAGTCGGCTTCTATTAACTTAAGAATATCTGTCTTTGGACCGATTGACTTTGCATTTATTGTCAGTCCATAATCAAGTTCCTTTTTTTGCACTTCCTTTAGCAAATAAATCCAGGCAAACATCATATCCTGGTATTGCGCATAATGCTCGCTAGTTGGCATAATGTCATTGATGAAATAATATACCCAAGATCCATACCAAAATATCTTGTCTGTCGTAGTGATGGCAGGACATAATTTTGATGCCTCAAGATATACTTTTCCATTTAAGTTCAATGAATCAACAGTATATCCAGTATTTATAAGAACATTCGCTTCCTGTTCAAAGAGTTCTTCTTTTCCTAAAGATTCCAGTTCTTTTACTCTATTAGAAAAATTCAAAAATAAACCGCGTAGCAAAAATGGATTTTCCCGGAATACCCTAATTCCTTCTACAGATAGTTCATCCAAATTGCAAGCCTCAATTTTATACTCATTAACTACAGTTAAAATCTCAGACGGAAAATTTCCGGCAATCAGTCTTCTGTTTATAACATTATCTAAAATATCCATATTCTCCCGCCTTTCAAAATTATTAAAAAAGCATATAACCTTTTTAGACAATATGTAATGACCTCCACTTTGTAACTTCGTGGATTTACCTGTATAAT
>CAVCPW010000263.1:0-4709 GCA_963604075.1 Anaerovoracaceae bacterium
TTATTAAAAAGTGGCTGTATTCCGACCACGATATATTCTTCCGTGAGCTTGTCAGCAATGGCTGTGATGCAGTTACCAAGTTAAAGAAGCTGGATATGATTGGCGAGTACACCATCACGGAAGACAAGGAACTTTGCGTGAAGGTTATAGCAGACGCTGAGACAAAGACCATCACCTTTACCGATAACGGTATTGGTATGGATGCTGACGAAATCGACCAGTACATCAACCAGATCGCATTCTCTGGTGCTCGTGACTTCCTTGACAAATACAAGGATAAAACAAATGATGACCAGATTATCGGTCACTTTGGCCTAGGCTTCTACTCCGCATTCATGGTCGCTGACCGTGTAACAATTGATTCCCTTTCTTATAAGGAAGGTGCTAAGGCTGTTCACTGGGAGTCTGATGAAGGTACTTCCTTTGAGATGAGCGACAGCGATAAGGCTGAGATTGGTACCATCATCACCCTGTACTTAAACGAGGACAGTTACGAATTCTGCAATGAGTACCGCGCGAAGGAAGTTCTTGATAAGTATTGTTCTTTCATGCCAATCCCGATCTATTTCGAAGCTATTAAGACTGCTGAAGAGCAGGCCAAAATTGATGAGGCTGAAAAGAAGGCTAAGGAAGAAGAAGAAAAGAGAAAGGCTGAGGAAGCTGCAAAGAAGGCTACTGATGGCGAGACTACTGACACTGAGTCTGCTGAAGTGGAAACCGAAGCAGAAGAAGAAAAGATTCCGGAAGCACCAAAGCCAATCAACGAGACCAATCCACTGTGGACAAAGCATCCAAACGAGTGTACCGATGAGGAGTATAAGAGCTTCTATCACAAGGTATTCAATGACTATAAAGAGCCACTGTTCTGGATTCATCTGAACATGGATTATCCTTTCAACTTAAAGGGTATTTTGTACTTCCCGAAGATCAACACCGAGTATGATTCCATCGAGGGTACCATTAAGTTGTACAACAATCAGGTATTCGTTGCTGACAATATTAAGGAAGTAATTCCGGAGTTCTTAATGCTGTTAAAGGGTGTTATTGACTGTCCAGATCTTCCACTAAACGTTTCCCGTTCGGCATTGCAAAATGATGGTTTTGTTAAAAAGATCTCAGATTACATCACAAAGAAGGTTGCTGACCGTCTGACCGGTATGTGCAAAACAAAGCGCGAGGATTACGAGAAATTCTGGGATGACATCAATCCGTTCATCAAGTTTGGTGTATTAAAGGATGAGAAGTTCGCTGATAAGATGAACGATTACATTATCTTTAAGGATCTGAACGGCAAGTACTTAACTCTTCCTGATATCTTAAAGGAGAATGAAGAGAAGCATAAAAATCAAGTCTTCTACGTAACTGATGAGAAGGAGCAGAGCCAGTACATCGAGATGTTCAAGAAAGAAGGTATCAATGCTGTTATCTTAAAGCACAACATTGACTCTCCGTTCATCACGAGACTTGAGCAAAAAAATCAGGGTGTACGCTTTATCCGTATCGACTCCGATCTAAACGATTCCTTCAAGGAGGAAACTTCTGAGGATGAGAAGGAGACTTTAAAGAAGGACACCGAGTCTCTGACAACCCTCTTCCATAAAGCATTAAACAACGACAAGCTGACCGTTAAGGCTGAAAAGCTGAAGGATGCTTCTATTGCTTCTGTCATGACACTTTCTGAGGAAGGAAGAAGAATGCAGGAAATGATGAAAATGTATGGTATGTCTGGCATGGATCTTGGTACTCCGGATGAGACACTTGTCTTGAACCTGACCCATCCGCTGGTACAGTATGTTTTAGCTCATACCGAAGATGAATCTGTTACCAAGTATTGCGAGCAGCTGTATGATCTGGCCGCTCTGGCACATGGTACACTGTCACCAGATCGTATGTCTAAGTTCATCACTCGTTCCAATGACATTATGATGGAGACTGCAAAATAATCATATACTAATTTAAACACTCATAAATTATAAATAATTACCAAAAGCCCTGTAGATCAATTGCTACAGGGCTTTTTAGTAAATTATTAAATTCGAAAAAAGCATTGATATCAAAAAAGAGGCAACCTTACAGCTACCCCTTTTTGAGTCAAGCGGATATTCACAATCCGCTTCGCTTACTTGATTTTGTTAAAATACGATTAATTTTATGCAAGGAAGTCGCGGATTCTCTTGCTTCTAACAGGATTGCGAAGCTTTCTGAGTGCCTTCGCTTCAATCTGACGAATACGTTCCCTTGTAACATTAAACTCTCTGCCAACCTCCTCGAGTGTTCTCGGATGGCCATCTCTTAAACCAAAACGAAGCTCTATTACCTGACGCTCTCGCTCCTTCAGGTCACCAAGCAACGCATCAATGTGGTCACGAAGCATAACAGACTCTACATTTCCTTCTGGTGTAACAGTGTTGACATCGGCAACAAAATCACCTAAGTTAGAATCATCCTCTTCACCGATTGGGGTCTCAAGGGAAGCCGGCTCTCTTGCAATCTGCATGATTTCCATAACCTTGTCCTCAGACATGTCAAGTGCCTTTGCTAGCTCCGCAACGCTCGGCTCATAGCCTAACTCCAGTGTCAGCTTACGCTGCATCTTGGACATCTTGTTGATTGTCTCAACCATGTGAACCGGCACACGGATGGTTCTCGCCTGATCAGCCAGCGCTCTGGTGACAGACTGACGAATCCACCATGTCGCATAAGTACTAAGCTTATAACCCTTGGTATAATCAAACTTCTCAACACCCTTGATCAATCCAAGATTTCCCTCCTGAACCAAATCGAGGAAACTCATACCACGTCCGGTATAACGCTTTGCAATGCTGACTACCAAACGAAGATTGGCTTCAATCAGGCGTTCCTTTGCAGATTCATCACCTTGCGCCTTTCTCTTTGCTAACTCCATCTCCTCATCTGCTGTCAAAAGCGGTACGGTACCAATCTCCTTTAAATACATGCGAACCGGATCTTCTGTACCTACACCCTCAAGCAAATCAATGGAATCCAGATCAACCTCTTCCTCATCATCTGAAAAATCAACATCCTTGTCAAAATCATCTGCTGCTATATCATCTGTTGCAGCACGAAGAACATCAATCTTCTTACGCTCCAGATATGTGTATACAAATTCCAATTCCTCTGGGGTTAAAGTTTCACCGGCAAAAAAATCATTTACATCATTGAAATCAAGCGTCTTATTCTTGCTAAGGCCAATCTCAACTAGCTTCGTCAAACGTTCCTTTAATACTTCTTTTTCCATGTGCATTGTCCTTTCTTTAAACAACTCTCACACTATTTCTATGTATGCCCAGGTACGCCTTTCTTTTATTCACGCCATTGGCTTCTTGTTGAAGCATCAAACAGCCACTCGCGCAATACCTTAGCAACTTTATATTATACAGAAAGTCTCACGATTTGTAAAGAGTTTTTTCAAAAAAGTCGATATTTTTTTACAATTTATGAACGTGCCTCGTGAACTTCTACTTCCTCTTGTGTTTTCTTCTTTGGAATCTTATCTTCCGGAACTGCAATCGTCATTGCACGCGGCATTGCCTGAATATGCACACTCTTATGGCTGCCGCCATACTCTCCATCAAGCACCCAATCAATCTCACTGTCACTCTCTACAGTCAAATCGGAAATTTCATAGTTTGCAATGAACTTAGAATTTGGATTCTTTGTCACCAGATCAGCCAGCATGACTGAAAAATCAACTGGGTTATCTGGTGTATAGACGATCATCAAATTCAACTTGCCATCATCGAGCTCAACATTTTTTCCGCTCAAATTCTTCATGCCTCCAACACTGAAGGAATTGTAAACCATTGCATAAATACACTCGCCCGCAATTTCCTCATCACCAAAAGAGAAACGCACATGGTAGGACTTTAAATTTCCGACCTGACGGATTCCCTCTAATATGTAGGCGTTATGTCCAAGCGCATTTTTGGTTTTCTGTGGTGTATTCCAGGAAACCTCTGTAAATGCACCGAACGCTGCAACATATACAAAATAGTTACTCTCCTGAAATTTACCGACATCGACTTCACGGAAATGCTCTTTCGCAATCACTTTTGCACAGCGCTTCATCTGAAACGGAAGGCCAAGGCTATATGCATAATCATTTGTGGATCCTGCCGGTATATAACCAAGCTTTGGACGATGCTTCTCCTCGATTGTCATCACTCCGTCGAGCACCTCGCTGAGTGTACCGTCTCCGCCGCTGCATACAACCAGATCATATGCTGCGCCCAGCTCTTTTGCCAGTCTTGTAGCATCAGTGCGCTCCTGTGTTGAATATACAACAGTCTCATATCCAGCCTTGTTAAATGTATCTACGATGTCTGCCAGATGATTTCGAATCAGACCCTTTCCAGAATGTAAATTATAAATGAACAATAATCGCTTCATATATGAACCATGCCTTTCTTGTCTTGATTGTCTTAATATCTTGATTGTTTTAATATTACCTTGAGTACAAAAATGCTAGTTCTTTTTTCGCATCCTTGTCTGCCGGATATTGCTCCAGATAACTCATAAGTTTTTCAATCGCAGTATCATAGTCTCCCATTTTTTCATAGCAGACGCACTCATTCCATAAAAAGTCCGCCATCTGACTCTCACTTGCCAACTGTTTTCCCTTTTCAATCATGATAAGTGCATCCTGATATTCCCCCTGGCGCACCATGCAGGAAGACAGCTGATTGTAT
>CAVCPW010000264.1:0-15213 GCA_963604075.1 Anaerovoracaceae bacterium
AAGTGAAATTCAGAAAAGCGAATCTCTGGAAAATGAGTCTTTCCTGTATTTAAATTTGACACCACAGCAGTCTATCATCCTATTAAAAGATTGTGAGCTTGATTGCATTGCCTTTGCAAATGATGTTTTAGATCGGATTGAGGCAGAGTACGGAAAACATTGTAAGGCATCCATGTCGTCAAAAATCCATCAGGCAGATCAGATCGCGGCAGCCATGGAGGAGCTTGAGACGCTGATGGAGAATAAGTTTTATCATCCGGGCACTCGTCTATTTTATAATGGTATGGAGCGAGATGACTCTGAGATCATCCAGATTGACGATGACACATTGATGAAACAGATGAAGCAGGACATTCGCATGAAGGATATTCAGAGTCTGCGCAGCCATTTTGAGCGTTTCAGCCAGAAATACCGCAGCAAGACAGCATTTTCTCAGATGTATATTAAGTTTTTATTTGCCAATCTGTTAAAGGATATCTATGACAATCTTCCGGGTGAGAGCGAGGAACAGTTAAATACACAGATTGACCGTCTGTACCGTTCTTTTGATTTTACGCAGGTGACAGGACTTGTTCGTGACTCCATCACACGTTTGGAGAAAACCTTCTCTGGTAAACCGCAGACTGGGCATCGCGAGGTCGAGGCAGTCAAGCAATATATTGCAGCTCACTACGGGGAAGAGATGAGCGTTGATCGTTTGAGTGAGCTCGTCTACATGGCACCAAGCTACCTAAGCAGCGTCTTTAAAAAGGAGACAGGTCAGAATTTAAGCCGGTTTATCAAGAGTGTGCGCATGGAAAAAGCAAAGGAATTGTTAGAGCAGACAATGATGAAGATTGTAGATATCAGTACCGCATGCGGCTATCCGAATGTTTCCTATTTTTGTTCGAGTTTTCGGGAGTATTATGGAATCAGTCCACAGAAATTCAGGGAAAGCGGGGATGAAATGATTGAAGAAAAATAAGCTAAGAACACGCATTGTAGGCTGGTTTCGCAATATCAGGTTAGGTTATAAGCTGGCAATCGTCTATGCGTTGTCTGGCTTTCTTCCGGTTGCAGCCGTATTATCTGTTACCTATGTGCAAATGAAGCAGATTCTATGGCAGAGTGAGAGTGACAGCATGGAGTCGTATTTGTATCAGGCGGTTGCTTCCATGGAGAATAAGTTTGCCATCTATACCAATTTAAACAATTATATTTGCTACAATCAGACCATTTCGCAGGTACTTGGCTATCAATATGACTCAGTATATGATATGTACAATCAGCTCGTTACAATCTTAGATCCAATGCTTGCATCACTCAAATATTTCCATAATGATGTGGGCAAGGTCACAATCTACGTTGGCAAAGACCTAATCAAGCATGGCGATACTTTAGCACCAATTTCGGAAATTACAGATACAGATTGGTACAAGAGCGTTTGTGATGTCGGAGAGATGCAGTGGTTTGTGGATAAAAATGAAGGTATTGTATTTTTGGCAAGCCCAATGAATATGCTGGCACGCTATGGAATGGAAGGCATTTTGTATATCAGCGTTGATTATGACAGTATGTTTGAGACATTTGAGCAGACTCTTCAGAATAATTATGGCATTGTAATCTTCAATGAAAATAATGATGCCATATATGAAAATACATTTTTTGATGAAAAATACAGCGATTATACACTTAGCGCGGCTGAACTTCTTGATGAGCAGCACAATAAGTACAGTGGTTATGAAATTTTTACGGAAACATCATCTGTGACAGGTTGGAAGGCATGTCTGTACAAACCAAACAGTTTGATTGTATCATCGGTAGCTCCAATCACAAGAATTGCGGTAATTGCAGTACTGGTCATGGCGGTGATGTCTATTATTGCCATAATCATTTTGACAAATTTCGTCACGAAACGTATTCGCCGTTTAAAATCCGGTATGGAGCAGGTCGAGAAAGGAAATCTTGAGGCTGAGATCGTTAGCGACAGCCACGATGAGATTGGTGATCTGGTCAATGGATTTGATGCGATGCTGCTTCGCTTAAATACACTGATTAAAGAGGTTTACGAGGGACGAATCAAAGAAAAAGAGTATGAAATGCGGGCACTTCAGGCGCAGATCAATCCACACTTTCTATATAATACGTTATCGTTGATAAACTGGAAGGCGATTGAGGCAGGCGCCGATGATATCAGCAAGGTTACGCTGGCACTCTCGACATTTTACCGAACTTCATTAAATAAGGGCAAGAATGTAATGTCACTTGAGGACGAGCTTCGCAATATGCGTTCGTATCTGGATATTCAATTAATGATGCACGATTATGATTTTGATGTGGAATTTCATGTAGATGAGTCTATAGGGCAGTATACTTCACTGAATCTGATGTTGCAGCCGTTGATTGAGAATGCGATTGCACATGGAATTGATGTCAAGCCAGATGGCAGAGGAAAGCTTGTCATCACCGGAAAAGAGGAGGGCAATTTGATTATTCTATCTGTCGAGGACAATGGGGTAGGTATGAGTGATGAGCAGGCGGCGCGGATTCTCACTGAGGAGTCCAGAGGCTACGGCGTGCGCAACGTAAATGAGAGGATTAAGCTCTACTATGGGGAACAGTATAGCTTGCAGATTGAAAGCAAAATTGGCGAAGGAACACGGGCTTGTATTAGGATACCGAAACGGTTAACGTAAAAAAACAACATGAATCTAAAATTTTTGATATATACGAAATCACCAGATTTTCTTATAATAATAACATAAGTATTTCCGGGCAGAATCGGAAGAAAAAAGAAAATAGGGAGGATTTACACAATGAAATTCAGAAAAGCATCTAGTCTGTTTTTAGCAGGAGCTATGTGTCTTACAACAGTAGGCGGTGCAGTAAGCGCATTTGCAGATGAGGAGTCCAGCTCAGAGGCTGAGGAAGAAACAGTTGATTATTCCTCAGAGGAGCCTATCACCGCTACCATTACTGTATGGTCACCGGCAGAGGATCAGGCAGAGGATTACGGTCAGTGGCTGCAGGAGCGCTGCGAGGCGTTTAACGAGCTGCATGTAAACTGGGATCTGACATTCGAGTACGGTACTTGCTCCGAGGGTGATGCAGGAAAGACCATCTCTCAGGACCCATCCGGTTCAGCAGATGTTTACATGTTTGCAAACGATCAGCTTCAGACACTTATCGATGCAGGTGCTATCGCAGAGCTTGGCGGAAAGACTGTTGAGTATATCAAGGAGACCAATTCAGAAGCAATCGTTGATTCTGTGACAGTAGATGACTGTGTATATGGTGTTCCGTTTACTACCAACACATGGTACATGTTCTACGATAAGAGCGTATACAGCGAGGACGATATTAAGAGCCTTGATACCATGCTTGAGAAGGGTAAGGTTTCCTTCCCGCTTACAAACTCCTGGTATATCGCTTCCTTCTATGTAGCTAACGGCTGCACACTGTTCGGCGAGGATGGTAAGGATGAGGAAGCAGGCATCGACTTCTCTGGAGAGAAGGGTGCAGCTGTTACCGAGTATCTGGTAAATCTGGCAGCAAATAAGAATTTCGTAAATGATGAATCTGGTATCGGTGTTTCTGGTATGTCAGACGGCACAATCAATGCAATGTTCTCCGGTTCCTGGGATTATGCAAAGCTTGAAGAGGCTATGGGTGATAACCTTGGTGTTGCTGCACTTCCGACCTTTACTGTAGATGGTGAGGAGCTTCAGCTGAAGTCCTTTGCAGGTTCTAAGGCAATTGGTGTAAATCCGAACTGTGAGTATCCGCAGGTAGCAGTAGCACTTGCACTGTTCCTTGGAAACGAAGAGTCTCAGCAGCTTCACTACGAAGCAAGAAGTATCGTTCCGTGTAACACAGCACTTCTTGCACAGGAAGACATCATGAAGGATGAGCTTGTAATCGCTCAGAATACTACTTTCGATGAGACATCAATCCTGCAGCCGTTTGTAAGTGCTATGAACAACTATTGGACACCGGCTGAGAACTTCGGTAAGTCTATCGTAAATGGTGAGGTTACTCTGGACAATGCGGCAGAGATGACCGACCAGTTCAGCGAGTCTATGAACCAGAGTGTCGTTGATTAATCACATCTGTCTGAAATAGAAAAGCTAAAAGAAACAAACAGTGCTCCGGGTTCCGCCTTGCGGGCCTGGAGCATTTTGTATGAGAAGTTACATTGTCCGAGGAATCGCTGCTGAGGGCTAAATGAATTTTGCATCATAACTGTGAAGTTGTAAAAACAGTTATCAGTAAAAAGTATCGGGAGGTTTTTTATGCCTGGAAAAACAAAAAGAGGAAAGGAATTCGATAATCCGTATTCCGTTACAAAAGCAGTAACTAATGGAGATGCTTTAACAAAGCTTTCCATGCTGGTATTAGGATTTGGAAATATTATGCGCCATCAGGTGATAAAGGGACTTGGTATGCTTGTAGTCGAAGTCGCATTTATTGTATTTATGGTTTTAAGAGGCGCAGGTTATCTTGTAGATCTTGTTCACCTTGGCGGACAGGAGCAGCAGAAGGTATGGAGTGAGGCGAAGCAGATTTACGAATATACGCAGGGTGATAATTCTCTGTTGATGTTACTATTTGGTGTGGCAACGTGCTTTTTGATTATAGCCTTTATCATTTTCTGGAGAGGCAGTGTAAAGAGTGCCTATAAGGTACAGTGTTTATCACAGTCAGGAAAGAAAGTACCTACCTTTGCAGAAGATGTAAAAGGATTACTTGATCAAAATCTGCACCGCACTTTGCTGACACTTCCGATTCTTGGAATCATTATTTTTACAGTACTTCCGCTGGTGTTCATGATCTGTATGGCATTTACTAACTATAGTAAGGTAGATGCTCATACCACGATCTTTAACTGGGTCGGATTGACAAACTTTGCTAAGGTATTAAACTTTGGCGACTCAATCGGAAGCACTTTCTGGTCGGTACTCGGCTGGACGCTCATCTGGGCTGTTGCAGCTACATTCAGTAATTATATTTTAGGTATGATCCTTGCAATCGTAATTAATCGCAAGGGAACCAGAGCGAAGGCATTCTGGCGTTTCTGCTTCGTGCTTTCTGCAGCAGTTCCGCAATTTGTGTCCCTGCTTTTGATGAGAACTATCTTTAGCCAGAACGGTATTGTAAATACACTTTTGTTAAACGCAGGTATCATTGAAAAGGCTATCCCATTCTGGACCAATACGTTATTAGCGCGAATCATGGTAATCGTGATCAATATCTGGGTTGGAATCCCATTCACCATGCTTCAGGTAACTGGTGTTCTCCAGAATATCCCGGCGGATCTGTACGAGGCAGCCACTGTGGACGGTGCAGGCCCGGTAAGAACCTTCTTCTCCATCACCCTGCCATACATGCTGTTTGTCACAGCACCGTATTTGATTACTACCTTTACAGGAAATGTAAACAATTTCAATATTATCTACCTTCTGTCAGGAGGAAACCCGACACCTGTAGGTTCTACAGCTGGTAAGACAGACCTTCTTGTTACATGGCTGTACAAGCTGACTGTTGACAATCAGTATTATAACCTCGGTGCAGTTATCGGTATCATGACTTTCGTGGTACTGGCTGTTGTATCATTGATCACATATCGGAATACCGGTTCTTACAAGAATGAGGAGGGCTTCCAATAATGAAGAAAGAAAATACCGCTTCGGCAAAAAGAAAAAGATTTATTACGAATACGATTGTTCATGTAATTCTTGCTATTCTGGCATTCATCTGGGTCATTCCGATTGCATGGATTATCATGATAAGCTTCAGAGGAGAGTCTGGACAGTATATTTCCACACTTATCCCAAAGACATTTACACTGGACAACTACAAAAAGCTGTTCACTGATACACAGATTCTGAACTTCCCGCAGATGTTTGCCAATACATTCATCATTTCGATTTTCACCTGTGTTATCTCTACATTCTTCGTTCTTGCTGTGTCATATTGTATGTCACGTATGCGTTTTAAGATGAGAAAGCCGATGATGAACATTGCACTGATTCTTGGTATGTTTCCAGGTTTTATGTCCATGATCGCAATCTACTACATCTTAAAGTCTGTCGGTCTGTCAGAGGGTGCTATGATTAGAGTTGCGCTAGTACTTGTATATTCAGGTGGTTCTGGTCTTGGATTTTATATTGCGAAGGGATTCTTCGATACCATTCCAAAGTCTATTGATGAGGCAGCTTATCTGGATGGTGCAACCAGATTTCAGGTATTCACAAAGATCACCATTCCGCTCAGCCAGCCGATTATTGTATATACGATCCTGCAGGCATTCATGTCTCCATGGCTGGATTTCATCTTTGCAAAGGTTATTTGCCGTGCAAACGCGAAATACTATACCGTCTCCATCGGTTTGTGGAATATGCTTGAAAAAGAGTATGTCAACAGTTGGTTCAACTGTTTTGCAGCCGGTGCCGTGCTGATTTCAATCCCGATAGTTATCCTGTTTATGTCTATGCAGAAGTGCTATCGTGAGGGCGTATCAGGAGCCGTTAAGGGTTAAAATGTGACTATTCAGAACCGCACGCAGATTACACGTTAGTAGTTGAAGGACAGTTCAAAATATTGAAAGCGGGGAAAGCCTATGAGAAAAAACGTTCTGACGAAAGTTTTAGCAGGTATTATTGCGGCGTGTGTGCTTACTGTGCCGCAGACAGCGCTGCGTAATGCAAATGCTGCAAAGGACACAAAAGCTGCTGGAACAGTCAGTGACGAAGCAGATGACGCGACAGATAATGACTCAGAGGCTTCCCTATCTAAAGAAGAGCAGGAAATAAAAGCACGAACAACGCCGGATGGAAAATATCCTGAGCTGATCACTTATACACTTGGCAAGATGACAGGAGCAAATAATTCAAATCTCCCGGAGGGTGAGATCTACGAGGATAATGCGTATACCAGATATCTTTTGAAACGGTTTAATATTCAGAATGAAGATGTGTTTGAGGAAGAAGATGAGCAGTATAATGTCAGCCTGTCAGTTGCCATGGATGCCTCAAACCTTCCAGATTTGATGGTGGTGAGCAGCCTTGAGGATTTAAGGCAGCTTGTCGAGCTTGATATGATCGAAGATCTGACAGAAAGCTATGAAAATTGCATGACAGACCGTATTAAGGATATTTACGCCAGTTACGGCGACAGCATCATCGACGGAGTGACATTCGATGGAAAGATTATGGCGATACCTGAGACAAATATCGATGAAGGACCGAATCTGTTATGGCTTCGCCGCGACTGGATGGATAAGCTTGGCTTAGACAGTCCCAAAACTATAGAAGATGCAGAGGAGATTGTAAGAGCCTTCATAGAAGAGGATCCAGGCGGGAATGGGGCAGGTAAAACAGTAGGATTTGTCTGTGACGCAAGTTTGTCAGGTGAGTGCGGCTACAGCAGCGAATATTTGATGGACATTGTGTTTGCGGCAAGCGGTGCGTACCCGAAGCAATGGATTCGCAATGAAAATGGTGAGATTTGCTATGGATCAGTTCTTCCAGAAGCGAAAGAAGCATTAGCGAAACTGCGCAGCATGTATGAGGAAAATATTCTTGATCAGAATTTTTTGCTTAGAACTTCTACTAATAACATCGAATTGATAACGCAGGGGCTGTGCGGTTCATTCTTTGGACCATGGTGGGCGGCAAATAATCCTCTGATGGAGGCGATCGCAGCTGACTCTGATGCCGTGTGGGAACCGTTTCTTTTGCAGACAGAGGATGACGGAAGCACAAGCTACCATACACAGAATCCCACCTACAAATATGTAGTAGTGCGAAAAGGGTATGAGCATCCTGAAATCGCCTGTAAGATTGTCAGTGCGCTGTTTGATTACGTGCGCTACGAGGACGATTATGACAGCGAGTTTGAAGCGTATTATCAGGATAATGTCGATCCGACGGCCAGACCGCTTGCTATCAATGTAGATTATAGTGATGCACTGACCAAATGTTATCACGAATTGACAGATGCTCTTTCTGGAAAGAAGGAACCAGAAGAATTGGATCTTTTGGAACACTCCTATTATGAAGCCTGTAAAGCCTATCTGGACGATCCGGATACGGCTACGCCGCAGGAGTGGGCAGCGTACACATCCCGAATCACAGCCTGCTCGCTGTTGGCAAATGCCAAGCTAAACAAAGTTGAGTCACTCTATTTTGATGAAACTAAGACCATGGCATCGCAATGGTGGAAACTTTGTCAGATGGAAAATGAGTATTATCTTCAGATAGTCACTGGGGAGCGTGACATAGATGCTTTTGACGAGTTTGTCACTAAATGGTATGAGAATGGTGGCGAGACCATCACACAGGAGGTCAGGGACGCGGTGGATGCAGCCCAGTAGGTTAACGAGAGCCACTCGACGATATTTTTGTTAGCGGTTCTTGTTTACGCAATACCTTCTATATATTTGAACAGTAAGTTAGTCCGCAAGACAAAGGAAACTTTGTTTTGCGGGCTTTTCTTTTGTAAAAGAGTAAGGTATAATTAAAAAAGGCTGATTTCTAGTGGAATCGAGTTGAAAATAAGACATGGCTAATCGTTGTAATGTCAGTAAGGAGAAAGTGTTTATGGTAGATCGAGTAAATGGGGTAGAGAAGGCAACAGACAATCCATTTTTAAATCTCTACAATTTCGATGTAGAAAGAAGAAACGGAAAGACAAGTAAATATTATGTGGCATCACGAAAGAAGGATCCAAAAGAACTCAAGGCAGTTACTCATAAAAATAGTGCAGATGGCATTATTATATATGGAGTATATGGAGAGAAACGGGATAAGATCGTACTTGTAAAGCAGTTTCGCTATCCGATCAATGCATATGTATACGAATTTCCGGCAGGACTTGTTGAGCCAGGTGAGGAGATGGCGCAGGCAGGTATTCGTGAAATTTACGAGGAGACAGGTCTTACTTTTGAACCCAAAGTTACAGAAGGTGCATATACCAGACCATTTTTCACTACAGTTGGTATGACCGATGAAAGCTGCGGAACCATCTATGGCTATTGCACTGGAACACCAACAAACGAGCATGAGGAAGAATCAGAGGATATTGAGATTGTGTTGGCAGACCGCAATGAGTGTAAACGCATCCTCAAGGAAGAAAATGTAGCTATTATGTGTGCATATATGATGATGCATTTTATACATACTGAGGGTGATCCGTTGTCATTTCTGGACGAACAGTAACCCAATACTGTCAGCATCTGCTTAAATTCCATGGTGATCCGTCATCATTTCTGGATGAACAGTAACCCTATTTGTATAGTAAAATTTCCAAAACGTCACAGGGCTTGCCGTTTGCAAAGAACCGTGGTATGATAATTTTGTTTCGTCAAATTAGAGAGAAGATGAGCTTTTCTCTAAAAGTGTAAAATTGGAAAGAGAGGAGTAGCATGGGAAAGACAAAAACAGGACTTGTGCTCGAAGGCGGTGCCATGAGAGGCATGTATACAGCTGGTGTTTTGGATGTTTTAATGGAACAAAAAATTCAGACAGACGGTGTAATCGGCGTATCGGCAGGGGCTGTGTTTGGATGCAACTATAAATCAGGTCAGATAGGACGCACATTGCGTTACAATTTGCAATTTTGCGGTGACAAACGCTATGGCACGATTCACTCATTGCTAAAGACAGGCGATATTTATGATGTCGATTTTTGCTATCATCAGATACCGGAAGTTATAGATCCATTTGACAACGATACATTTGTGAAAAATCCGGCAGAATTTTATGTAGTCTGCACTGATGTGAATACAGGAAAAGCCGTATATCATAAATGTACCGACTGCGGAAGCAAGGATTTAAAGTGGATGCAGGCATCCGCGTCCATGCCGCTTGTCTCAAAGATAGTAGAGGCAGACGGGTATCAGCTTCTTGACGGTGGTATTGCGGATTCGATTCCTATCATGTGGTTTCGCAGACAGGGTTATAAGAAAGATCTGGTCGTATTGACAAGACCTTATGGCTATCGAAAGAAAAAGATGAAGCTTCAGGGTGCGATAAAAGTGATGCTTCGCCACTATCCAAATCTGGCAAAGGCAATGGCACGCCGTTATAAGGTATATAACAGAACATTGGATAAGCTGGAAGAACTGAAAGCAAAAGGCGAAGTCATGGTGCTTTGCCCAAGTCGTCTGATTGAGGTGTCAAGATTAGAGAAAGATCCGGAAAAGTTAAAGTCGCTGTATCAGCTAGGGCGAGAGGATGCAATGAAAAATCTGGAACAAATTCGCGCTTTTTTGAAAAATGAAGTGTGATGAAGAAAATGTACAATCGTACCTGGACTATATATTATCAAATTAAAATGATTTTTAATGTTGATGAATAGAATGATAACGTAGACAGCGATTCGATTGTTGAAATTTAAAAAATAGGCTTTGAATAGCTGCAAAGCATAAAATAAAAGGGAGGTCAGTATGGTAACACAAAAATATAAGGACATGCTTAAGCAAAAATCAGTTATCCGTACATTATCAGAATTTGCAACAAAGAGAGGACAGGAGATTGGATACGAGAACGTATTTGACTACAGTTTAGGAAATCCATCCGTTCCTGTTGTACAGGATTACACAGACAATACAATCCGTCTGCTTCAGACAAAGACATCAAGTGAGCTTCACGGCTATAGCCCGAGTGTCGGACTTCCTTCATTTAAAGAAAAGGTGGCTGCATCGCTGAATAAGCGTTTTGATATGAATTATACAGCAAATCACATTTTTCCAACCTCAGGAGCTGCGGGCGCACTGGCGCATGCACTTCGTGCAGTGACATCTCCTGGAGATGATGTGCTTACTTTCGCACCATATTTTCCAGAGTACAACTGTTATGTAGGCATGACAGGCGCAAATCTGAGGGTGGTACCGGCAAACACCGTGAATTTCCAGGTGGATTTTGACGAGTTTGAGAAGATGCTGACCGAGAATGTATCAGCGGTACTGATCAATACACCAAACAATCCGTCCGGAGCTGTATATTCATCCGAAACGCTTCAAAAGATGGCGCAGCTGATGGAGAGAAAGCAAAAAGAGTATGGTCATGATATTTTCCTTATCTCCGATGAGCCGTACAGAGAAATCGTATTTGACGGGCTTAAAGCACCATATGCATCAAAGTTCTACGCAAATACACTTTCATGCTATTCCTTCTCAAAATCACTTTCACTGCCGGGCGAGCGTATCGGCTATGTCGCAGTCAATCCGGTTTGCACTGATGCCGATGTGTTAGTGCCGATGATGTCTCAGATTTCCAGAGGAATAGGACACAACTGCCCATCCTCACTTATCATGATGGGTGTAGAGGATGTATTAGACCAGACATCTGATATGGCTGTCTACGAGACAAATATGAATCTGATCTACGACAAATTGATCGAACTGGGCTTTTCCTGTGTCAGACCAGAGGGAACATTCTACATCTTCCCTAAGGCGTTGGAGGAGGATGCCATAGCATTTTGCAACAAGGCATTGAAGTACGATCTTGTTCTTGTACCGAGTGATTCTTTTGGATGCCCTGGATATTTCCGTATGGCATATTGCATTGACACAGAGAAGGTAGTGCGCTCACTTGATGCGCTGGAACGCTTCGTAAAGACTGAGTATCCGAATCGCTGACACAAAAGCAGGAAAAGCGATTAAAGCAACTGCGAAGGCGCTTTATTGTATGCAAAAAGTATAGCACCTTCACAGCTGCATGCCAAAGAGCAAGGAGTTTTAATTTAACATGAACAAAAAAGAAGTATCAGAGATTAAGAGTCTTTTTAAAAGAGACGGCGGTGCGATTGATCGCATATGCGGCTGTTTGATTGACGGTGAACAGCAGATACGCATGACATTTTGTGACTCATTTTTATCGCTGTCACAGGAGGAAATCGACAAATACTTTGAGATTTTCAAAAAAGCTCTTTCAGGAAGTCTCGGAAAAAATCTCCATTCACTCGATTACACGCTCGATCAGGAACTTTCCGGAGAAGGTCACAAGATGTTAATGCAGTTAAAGACTACTGCATTAAAGGATGATTCTGTTCTGGAAAAGTTTTATAAGTCAGTGGCAGACACATATCATTACGGAGAAAGCTACTATGTTGTCATGATACACTGTAATTATGACGTTCCGGGGCGCGGAAGCGATAACCTGGATTTAGACGATGCGTCAGAGGAAGTTTATGAGTTTATCCTTTGCTGTATTTGCCCGGTCAAGTTATCAGAGGCAGGGCTGTGTTATAATACGCAAACAAACCGCATCGAGGAGCGTATGCGTGATCAGTGGATTGAGGCACCGGTGAATGCCTTTTTATTCCCGGCATTTGACGATCGCAGCACAAACATCCATAGTCTGTTATATTACACCAAAAAGACAGAGGAGCTTCATGAAGATTTCATAAATGACTGCATTGGCGGTCCGGCACCTATGTCTTTCAAGGAACAAAAAGCAGTATTTCAGGAAATCGTAGAGGAGACTGTCGGAGATACAGTCAGTTACGATACAGTCTGCCAGATTCAGGAAAATCTGACAGAATTGATTGAGGAGCATAAAGAGGAACCGCAGCCTTTAAAGCTTCAAAAATCAGATGTAAAAAAGCTTCTTCAAAACAGTGGAATCAAAGAAGAACAGCTCGAAAATTTTGAGCGCGTCTATGAGGAGACTGCTGGCGAGGATGCTTCATTTCAAGCGGCAAACCTAGTCGAAGCAAGAAGTGTTGCCGTAAAGACACCGGACGTAACCATAAAGGTAAGTCCACAGCGCATGGATCTGATCCAGGTTCAATTAGTAGAAGGCCGCCGCTGCATCGTAATCCCTATGGAGGATGGCGTACAGATAAACGGTATGAGTGTTACTATGGATGGAGCAGGTGCTGTAGAGTAATTGTAACAGTTCACGAAATATGTGAACTGTAACCCAAAATCAAAAGAGGGAGAAAATTTTAAATGAACCAAGTCGAAAAAATCTTTAAGATTAAAGAAAATCATACGACGGTAAAGACAGAGATTATTGCCGGTTTGACCACATTTATGACAATGGCATATATCATCGCTTTGAATCCAAATCTGCTGACTAATTTTGGCGCAGAGGGACAGAATCTGTGGAACGGCGTATTTTTAGCAACCTGTATCGCATCCTTCGTAGGTATGATGGCTATGGCATTTCTGGCAAATAAGCCATTTGCTATGGCACCAGGTATGGGATTGAACAGCTTTTTCGCTGTAGTTGTTGCCAATATCGTAGGCATGACTGGTATGAGCTATGTGGAGTCTTTCCAGTCAGCGCTGTGCATTATCTTAATTGAGGGTATCATCTTTATTATCTTGTCCGTATTAAATATCCGTGACAAGATCGTAAATGCAATTCCGCTCGGAGTTCGTCTGGGAATTTCCCCGGCAATTGGTCTGATGCTTCTTAATATCGGTGTCGGCTCCAATGCCGGAGTTTATTCAGAAACAGGCGGACCGTTCTATGCTATGCGCGACTTCTTCGGTGCATTAACTCCTAGCGTAGCACAGAGCAACATGGGAAGCGGTTATACTCAGATGGTTCTGACAGTAGTCACCATGTTTGTTGGACTTTTTGTTATCATTGTTTTGGCACAGAAAGGCGTAAAAGCAGCAGTTATCCTTGGTATGCTTGTTGCATCTGTTATCTATTGGGCAGGAGAGGCTATTTTTCTTGGAACCAATCCGTTTGCAAGCTTAAATGGCGCATCATTTTTACCGCCATTTGCTGATATGGCAGAGACTACACTGTTCAAGTTTGACTTTGCAGGCTTTGTAAAGATCGGCTGGTTTACTGCAATTACTCTGGTCATCACATTCTGCATTATTGATATGTTTGATACCATTGGAACACTTGTTGGAACCGCATCTCGCGCTGGTATGGTTGACAAAAATGGCAACATGCCGCAGATGAAGGAAGCACTGTTATCTGATGCTATCGGTACAGTAGCAGGTGCAGTTACAGGTACATCTACCGTCACCACATTTGTTGAGTCCGCATCTGGTGTAGAGGCAGGTGGAAGAACAGGTCTGACAGCGTTCACTACAGGTATTTTATTCCTCGCATGTATCTTCATCGCACCAATCGCAGCTATCATCCCGGCAGCTGCTACATCATCTGCACTTATCTACGTAGGTATCCTTATGATTTCCGGTTTGTCAAAGATTGACTTTACAGATATTTATCAGACAGTTCCGGCAGCTATCATGCTGATTTGTATGCCAATTTCCGGTTCCATTGGACATGGTATTGGTCTGGCACTGATTTCCTACACTATTATGAAGGTATTTACAGGAAAAGCAAAGGAAGTATCTGTTCTGACTTATATCATTTCAGCAATTTTCCTGCTGAAGTTCTTCTTAGTTGTTTAACAAAATCAAGTAAGTCCTCTGCTTTAATTGCAAAAAGCAATAGGCAGTGGGTGGGGACTTAATATAATGTTGAGGTTAAAAATATTTTTCCTCAATTGATTCTCAAAGTCAAAACTTAGCATGCAAGTAAGATAGCATCTTTTGACCGTGGTATCATAATAAAAAGGCATCGCCATCGAGAGACGGCGGTGCCTTTTTTGGGGGTAAAGATTATAATTGACAAATCATTTTAAATGTCAATTCATCGATTACAGATATTTGATTATAATTCGGCGATAACCTCAACCTCACACAGAGCGCCCTTAGGCAGAACAGCCTGTACACAGGAACGAGCCGGTTTGTTGTTCGGGAAATACTCAGCATATACTTCGTTGAAGTTGCCAAATTCCTTCATGTCAGCGATGAAGCAGGTAGTCTTGATAACGTTGTCAAAGCCTACACCTGCGTTCTCTAACAGTGCCTTTACATTCTCCATAACCTGCTTTGCCTGCTCAGCAACGGTTGTGCCAACCAAAACGCCAGTAGCAGGATCCAGTCCGATCTGACCGGAGCAAAAAAGAATATTTCCTGCTTTAACTGCCTGGCTGTATGGACCAACTGCTGCCGGCGCCTTATCTGTATGCATGATTTCCATAATGATACCTCCTGAAAATAAAAATAAAATTTGTTGCCTGCTTTCTATTATAAGCTCTGCAGCACAGTTTGTAAATACAGAAATAATTACTCGCCACCGAAGGATAGTATTTTTTGTAAGCGTCCAAAAAAATGTATTTTTACTTACAGTATTGTGTTTTGGTAAAATATGCAGTATAATAGATACATAGAGAAATTCTCTAAATCTAGGT
>CAVCPW010000265.1:0-5371 GCA_963604075.1 Anaerovoracaceae bacterium
CAGAGCCGTGTAAAGGCACTGTTTAGCGATAAGGAGCTTGAAAAGGAGCTTGCAGAAGGCGGTTTCCAGTTCTCTTCTGCAAATTCAATTAATATTGGCCGTCTTGTTCCGCAGGTTGCCTATTATGCATATGCATATGCAAACCTTCTGCGTGACGGTGAATTAAAGAGTGGTGAACTGTTAAATGTCGTTGTTCCGACTGGAAACTTCGGAAATATTCTTGCTGCTTACTATGCAAAGAATATGGGCGTGCCGATTGGAAAGCTGATTTGCGCATCAAACGACAACAAGGTTTTATTTGACTTCTTTAGAAGCGGAAGCTACGACCGAAACAGAGAGTTTATTTTAACAACATCTCCATCTATGGATATTTTGATTTCCAGCAACTTAGAGAGACTGATTTATCGCATTGCAGGTGATGACGCGAAGGCAAATGCCGAGCTGATGGCATCTCTTTCAAAGAACGGAAAATATACCATCACAGAAGATATGGCAGCAAAACTGGGTGATTTCTATGGAAATTATGCAAGTGAGACTGAGACTGCGGCACAGATTAAGGCGGTATATGAGAGCGATGGTTATGTAATGGATACACATACCGCAGTAGCCTCTGCCGTATACGAAAAGTACAAGGCTGAGACTGGCGATACCACAAAGACATTGATCGCATCTACCGCAAGTCCGTATAAGTTTGCTAGAAGTGTCATGTCTGCAATCGACAGCAAATACGAGAATGGCGAGGACTTTGCACTGATTGATGAGCTTTGCCGTATCTCTGGAGTAAAGGTTCCTGCAGCAGTAGAGGAAATCCGCAGTGCAGCTGTGCTTCACGACACCGTTGTAGACAAAGATGAGATGAAGCAGACCGTTCTTGATTTTCTTGGACTGTAAGTGGTAGTGATTAAAAAAAGTTCACATCTGTATTTTTGTATTTTGTAAAAAATAGTGTTTGTTATTTATTAATTATTATTGAGTATCATTTCAGGGCTGCTTCGGTGGCCCTGAGTAACAAGGAGGGAAAAATGGCGAGGCTTCTTGTGGTGGACGATGAAGAAAAAATTCGTTTGATCATACGGAAATATGCCGAACTGGAGGGTCATCAGGTAACTGAAGCGAAGGATGGGATCGAAGCCGTTTCACTTTGTGCCTTAGAAGATTTTGATGTGATGATACTTGATGTGATGATGCCGGGAATGGATGGCTTTGCGGTGTGCAGGCAGGTGCGCCGCTGCAAGAAGATTCCAGTTATCATGTTATCCGCGCGGGGAGAAGAGTATGATCGTATCAAGGGTTTTGAGTTAGGCATTGATGACTATGTGGTAAAACCGTTTTCACCGAAAGAGCTGATGTGCCGCGTACATGTTGTCGTACAGCGAAATCATACATCAGGCACTGCATATGCAGAACATACACAAGCTGGTTCGATGTATGCAGGGCAGAATATACCAGACATAGAGGAGGCAGATACGCTCCTTGAGCGCAAGGTTTACCGCCATGGGGATCTTGTAGTTGATTTTACAGGAAGAAGTGTGATGGTAAAAAATCACAGACTGGATCTGACACCGAAGGAATACGATCTGCTGTTTTATCTGGTTGAGAACCGCAACATTGCACTCAGCCGTGATCAACTGATTACAAGCGTATGGGGATACGATTATTATGGAGATGACCGGACGTTGGATACCCATATCAAACGTCTGAGAAGCAGTCTCGGAGAATATCGAAGCTGCATTGTGACGTTAAGGGGAGTGGGATATCGTTTCGATGATTACATTTAAGAGAAAACATTTGAGTATTAAGTGGGGGATATTTGCCGGACTGCTTGTCTTTCTGGCAATTCTCCTGCTTTTGCTATTTTTACTGCAGACGGTTTATCTCGATGATATCTATAAGGCAGCAAAGAAGAATACATTGAACAATGCGAGTACAAAAATTGCACAGATCTTAGAGACGCAGCTTGGCAGTTCAATGACGGCGGAGGCTAATCAATCGCAGGAATCCGACGCTGTGGGTGAAGAAAATATAGCTAATACGCTTACATCAGATGAAGACATACTTAGTTCGATGGAAGATCAGCTTGATTTAGTTACTTCTGAATATGACATCGATATACAGGTTTCCAGGGAAGACGGGACGCTTCTTTACAGTTCACTTCGTATGTATGATAACACGCTTCCTAAACAGTTCTATCAGGATTTCTACAAAAGAGCAGAGGAAAATTGCGGCAGCTTTACTGATGAGATTGCGGGAGATATCCAGCGTGATCCCTTTGAATTGCTTACTGGAAATGGAAAGTCACCCGAGAAGTCGACAGATGAGGAAAGCGAGACCAGTTCGTCATCTGAAAATCTGACGGATGAGGAGAAAGAGACTAAACAGTCGCTTGAAAAATCAACTGTTGAAGGAAACGAGACTAATCAATTGCTCCAAAATGAAAATTCAGGAAATGGAATCAGTTCAGATCAGACACCTCCGAGTGGGATTGCACAGGAAAGTATGGTGAGCGTAAGAATTCTGACTATCAGCAGTACACCGTATCTGACAATCTTGAGTGCACGTCTCACACCGGTAAATGCTACTGTGCATATGATTCGTCAGGAACTGCTTTTTGTTTCAATTATCATGATCATTTTGGCACTAATATTGGCAATGGTGATTTCACGTCTCATCTCAAAGCCGTTAAGTCAGATGAATGAGAGTGCAAAGGAGCTGGCAAAGGGCAACTATGAGGTCGAGTTTCATGATCAGAGCAGCCTCGAGATCAGTGAGCTTGGGAGTACGCTTAATTACACAGCAAGGCAGCTTAAAAAGACCGAGCAGCTTCAGCATGAGCTGATTGCCAACGTCTCTCATGATCTTCGAACACCGCTTACGATGATTCAGGCATATGCGGAAATGATGCGCGATCTTCCAGGAGAGAATACAGCGGAAAATGTGCAGGTCATAATTGATGAGGCAGGTCATCTGACAGGTATGGTAAATGATCTTCTTGATATCAGTAAGCTGCAGGCAGGTGTAACGCAACTGAATAAGACGCATTTTAATCTGACGGCAAACCTTGAGGCTGCTGTACAACGCATCGGCAGAATGGCATCGGCGAGTGAGTTTACGATCGAACTGATTTATGATCATGAACAGGAAGTATTTGTGGATGCAGATGAGTTTAAAATTTATCAGGTTGTTTATAATCTGATAAATAATGCGTTAAATTATTCAGGAAATTCCAGACATGTTATTGTGCGTCAGGAGTGTACTGAGGATACTGTAAAAGTATCTGTGCAGGACTTTGGATTAGGCATTGAGAAGGAAAATTTACCACTTGTCTGGGAACGTTATTATAAGGTGGATAAGGAACATCGCCGCAGTTCAAACGGAAGTGGTCTTGGTCTTGCCATTGTGCGAAAGATTTTAGAACTTCATAAGGCACAATATGGTGTGGACAGCACGGTAGGTCAGGGAAGTACATTTTGGTTTTGCCTGAAAGTATCGAGCATTGAAAAGTAGAGATTCATAATAAAAATTATCAAGAGCATGGATTATTAAATATAAAATTAAAGATAAAAGTTAAAGGCAAAAATTCGAGATACGAATTAAAAACAAGAGCTGGAAACAAAAATTAGAAGCAAAAATTCGTGAAACGAATTGAAAACAAGAGTTAGAAGCAAAAATTCGTGACATGAATTAGAAATAAGAATTAGAAACAAAAATACGAAAAGGGAGGATATATGATAAAAGAAAATAAGTCTTCGATGAAAAATAGCGTCAGAAGACTAATTATCGCAGGAATTAGTATGCTGATTCAGATTATCTGGGTTATAATGCTTGTAATACGCCTGAATCAGTATTCGCAGATTATAACACTATGTACAGTTGCTGTTGAGCTTGTGATTGTACTTATTGTCTACAGTATGGATACCAATTCCGCATTTAAACTTCCGTGGATTATTTTGGTCACGGTGGCACCAATCGTTGGAATCTGTGTATTTTTGCTGTTTGGCCGTTCTGGAGCGACAAAAAGAGTACGTATGCGATATCGTGAAATTGACAGGCGGTTATTTGTATATCTTAATCAGGATCCGACTGTAATAGAAGAATTGTCTGAGAAGGATGAGAGACTGGCAAATGATTTTAAATATCTGTGGAATTGTACGACCAGTCCGGTTTATAAAAATACTGATGTGAAATACTATGGTGATACCTGTGAGGCAATGGCTGCTCAGTTAGATGATATGATGAAGGCAGAACATTTCATTTTTTTGGAGTATCATGCGATTGAGATGGCAGAGTCGTTTCAGGCACTTCGTAAAGTATTAATGGCAAAGGCAAGAGAGGGCGTGGAGGTTCGCATTTTATATGATGATGCCGGCTGTATCGGCTTTTTAAATCCGCGTTTCATCAAATATATGGAGAGCATGGGCATCCAGTGCCGCGTGTTCAATCCGATTATGCCGGTACTCAATATTTTTATGAACAATCGTGACCATCGAAAGATAACCGTTATTGACGGAAAAGTAGGTTACACGGGCGGCTACAATTTGGCAGATGAATATTTTAACATCACACATCCGTATGGGCATTGGAAGGACAGCGGAATCCGTTTCGAAGGTGATGCGGTACGCACAGCTACGATTCTGTTTTTGGAAATGTGGAATGCGCTGAAGGATCAGGACACTGATATCGCAAAATATCTTCCGGTGTATCCATATAAGGCAAAGGAACCGGGCTTTTTTGCTTTTTATGGTGACAGTCCGCTAGACAAGGAGCGTACCGGAGAGAATGTCTATATGAATCTGCTGCGTCATGCAAAAAGGTATATTTACTTTACAACGCCGTATCTCATCTTAAGTGATGAGATGACAAGAGAACTTACCGGGGCTGCCAAACGTGGTGTCGATGTGCGCATCATTACACCGAGTATTCCAGATAAGAAAACAATTTTTCAGGTAACGAAATCCTACTATCCGCAGCTGTTAAAACATGGCGTTAAAATCTATGAGTATACACCAGGTTTTATGCACGAGAAGCAGTGTATTTGCGATGGAGAGATTGCAGTAGTAGGAACAATTAATCTTGATTTCAGAAGTCTGTATCTTCATTTTGAAAATGCAGCACTTTTCTGCGGCTACGAAGCAGTCTCTCATGTAAAAGAGGATTTTGATGCATTGTTCCCTATTTGTGAGGACATGTCAAAGAAACCGGCTGAGCGTACCAGACGACTTCGACTGTCACAGCTGATATTAAGATTATTCTCACCTCTTCTGTGATAACACCAGGGAATCAAGTTAAATGATGAGTATGTTTACCTGCATAGAGCATTATTTTACATTGAACTTCTCGGGTATTATAAAAATAGATATATGAATACGAAAGG
>CAVCPW010000266.1:0-13812 GCA_963604075.1 Anaerovoracaceae bacterium
TGCTCTCCTGTCATATCCTTCGTTATCTCCTCGATTGTTCGAAGCTGTGCACCGGTGAGCTCATATGGAAGGTGCTCTATCAAATCTGTCACCTCTGTGCGTCTTACAATGGCAAAATGATTTTTCTCTTGCATCAGCCGTTTTTTCATCTGATTGACACCAAGCAGGAAATGATAGAACTCGCCAAAAGCAATCGTTTTTCTGGCGCTGGTTAACTGAGCTTCGTCTTTTGGAAAATGCATCAGGTAGCCAGCTTCCGATTCGGACATCAAATTGTAATGAGACAAGATCTCTTCTGGAATTGTGGATGATGACTTTGTCCCAGCCTCATATGCCATGGCAACTGACTTTGAAATGCTCTTTGACGTGATACCAGCGGTCAGTGCATAGACAGGCTGCAATGATTTCTGGAGTTCTTCGTATACATCGAGCGCATACACCTGTGGTTGTTCGAGTGTACGAGACTTTCCCATACCTGAAAATCGTCCACGAAGCACATACCAGCCGCCCGGACGAAGTACATTGGCCAGGTAAGTGGTCTGAAACCAGGTTACGCGAAGCTCACTGCCTTCCTCATCGCGAACCTTCGTATTGATAATCGAGAGATTTCGCACACGCTTTATCGTCGGATATGAACAAATCACGACCCGAACCGCTGCAAAATCCATTACAGCTGCGGTTCGGATCGTGACCGGTGGTTCAAATCGTTCATAACTTCTGGGATAATAACGCATTAGCTCGCCAACCGTAAAAATCCCAAGTTTCGCGTAAAGCGCGGCCGTCTTCTCTCCGATTCCTTTCAATGTAGTAACGGAATCGTCAGAATTCACGGCTGCCTCCTTCTATATATCTCTTTTTTCAACTCTCAGCTGATATTTTCATAGTATTATTTGCAAAACTGCTTCGAAATCAACTTGAAATCATTTCGAAATTAATTCTGAATCACTACGCAAATTTTACTCTACTGACAGGAAATAATAGTAAACTGGCTGATCTCCAGCATTTACCTCAACGTCAACAGACGGGAAGTCTTCACTCAAGCGATCGCGCAATTCCTGTGCTCTTGCCTCGTCAATCTCCTGACCGTAGTAAATACCAATCAGCTCGGAATCCTCAGACATCATCTTGCATATCGTCTTGTAAGCAACATCGTTGATATCGTTTCCTACTGCCAACATTTCTTTATCACCAAGACCGATGATATCGTCTTTGTGAATCTCAATGTTATCGATCATGGTATCACGCACTGCATAAGTAACCTGTCCAGTCTTAACACTCTTGATGCTCTCGGTCATGTTCTCTGCATTTTCCTCCATAGAGCTGTCCGGTGCAAAATTGATCACTGCTGTAATACCCTGTGGAATCGTCTTTGTCGGAATGATAAAGATTTCCTTATCCTCGGTCAACTGTTTTGCCTGCTTTGCAGCCATAATAATATTGGAATTATTCGGCAGAATAAAAATATTTCTGGCTGGAACATGACTAATCGCATTGAGCATGTCCTCGGTACTCGGGTTCATGGTCTGACCACCCTCAATCAGGTAATCGACACCAAGACCCTTGAAGATCTCACCAATGCCTGCACCTGCAGATACGCTAATAAAGCCATACTCCTTCCACTTGGACTTATCTTCCTGCTCACGATCCTTGCGATCTGTCTCTGCCTGCTTTGCTGCTTCCTTCTCTGCATTCTTGATAACGCGCTCATGATGTTCCTCGCGCATGTTATCAATCTTCATGTTGGTCAGCTGTCCATACGTCAATGCTCTCTGAATAGCAAGACCCGGATCATTTGTATGAACATGTACTTTTACAAGCTCATCGTCAGCTACACACACGATTGAATCGCCAATAGAGGTAAGAAATGCCTTAAACTCCTTCTCATCCTCGTGTGTGAACGCACGGCTTGTCATAATAATAAACTCAGTGCAATAACCAAACTTTATGTCAGCGGTGTCAATCTCATCGTTTGCTGCGCCAGTCGCCTTTGCACCCGATGCCGGCTTGTCTGTGCTGAGTACAATCTCTTTTCCAAGATAACCATCATATGCGCCCTTAAGTACCTGCATCAATCCCTGTCCACCAGAATCCACAACACCTGCTTGTTTTAAGACAGGAAGCATCTCAGGTGTTTGGCTTAATACATAGTCACCTTCTTTTAATAACTCCTGAATGAAGGTGTCCATATCGCAGCCACTCTCAGCAAGCTCCTGTGCCTTGTCGGAAATTCCCTTTGCAACAGTAAGAATCGTACCTTCCTTTGGCTTCATAACTGCCTTATAAGCAGTCTCTGTTGCACGCTGCAATGCCTCTGCAAGTAACTCCAGATCGATCTCTGTGCTGCTTTTGATGACTTTTGTGAAACCACGGAACAGCTGAGATAAGATAACACCAGAGTTACCTCTCGCACCACGAAGCGAACCAGAAGAGATAGCCTTTGCCAGTGTCTCCATCGTTGGAACTTCAAGTGCGCTTACTTCCTTCGCTGCGGAAAGAATTGTCAGTGTCATGTTGGTTCCGGTATCACCATCCGGTACCGGGAATACATTTAATTCGTTGATCCACTCTTTCTTTGATTCCAGATTTGCCACGCCTGCAAGAAACATGCTCTTTAACAAACCTGCATCTATCACATTACTACCCAAAATATAGCTCCTCCTTAGGCGGCGTCTGTCACTAATCAGTCAATGACCCGGACACCCTCTACATACATATTGATTTTTCTGACGCGGATTCCTGTAAACTCCTCAACATGGTACTTTACACTATCCGTTAAATTGTTGTATACAGCCAAAATGCTTACTCCATAAGAAACAATAACATGGAAATCAATCGTAAGCTCATTATCTTCCAATAATACGTTGATGCCCCTAGTTATACTATCCTTTTTCAGCAGATGAACAAGTCCATCCTTCATGCTGACACTGGCCATGCCGACAATGCCGAAACACTCCACAGCCATAGAACCCGCATACTTTGCGATGACATCCGTTCTGATCATAACATCACCTTGAGGATTCGATATACGTCCTTTCATCCGGTTACCTCCAAATAAGATATTCAGAAAATACATTTCATTTATTTATTATAACCTATTCCTACAAAAAAGGAAATAGCATTTTTTAAATCTTTTTTGAAAAAGTCCTTGCTTTTTTTCGAAATATCTGTTATGATATCAATGTTGTGAGCCTATACGGCTACATTTGCGTAAGGAGGTGCGATTTATGGCAAAGTGTGAGATCTGTCAGAAGGGTGCTCATTTCGGAAACAATGTTAGCCATTCCCATAGAAGAAGTAATGCGGTTTGGAAGTCCAATGTTAAGTCCGTTAGAGTAAGCGTCAACGGAACCAATAAGAAGATGTACGTTTGTACTTCCTGTTTACGCTCTGGCTATGTTGAAAGAGCTTAATTTTGTTACGGGTAGGATTTAAAGCGGCCGCTTGTCGGCTGCTTTTTTTCTGTCAAAAAAACAGGACAGCCACCAAACCATGTCTATTTCCCACTGAAAAACAAACGATATTCAAACAAAAGGCAAAATTAAATTGCCATATCAATACAAAACAGCGAAAAAATTAGATTGTGGCAAAAAACATCATTGCCATTCCAAGTCTGCTTGAAAATAAAAAATCCGCGTAAACTGGATTAATAGGACCTCTTGTGGTTCCTTATCAATCACTCCAGTCTACGCGGACTTTTTCATTCTATTGTATCAGACATTACTTCTTATCATCATTTAAGATATCATCTACTGCCTCATTGACAGCCGGATCTTCGGCTTTTTTGTTGGTAAAACGATTGATCAGATCTGGTACCATATCGACCAGCTTGGTGGTCAAATCCTGATTCTTGATATTGACAACCTTTGCCATGCCCTTCTGAATAATCAAAACAGCACATGGACTGATATTTGCACCGATTCCTCCTGCCGTCTTGTTATCACTGTTCTTTTTGAATGCACCTGCGCCCATGCCAAACTTCATATCAACCAGTGGAATGATGGTAGCATCGTTCACCTGAATCGGTTCGCCGACAACAGTCTTTGAGCTAACAAAATTTTCCAGTCCCTTTAACAGTTCATCTACAGATGAACCCAAGTTAGTTCCTTCCTTTTCCATCTTCTTTTCCTCCTTGTCTCAGCCGTTTGTATTGACAGCGTATGTTTTTGTTAAGTACGACACAAAGCACTACATATACCAGATATCCCAAACGGATTCTTCCACGAAATGCAAGTTTTCCATCGATTATCAGCTCTTCTGTCTCAAACTCTGGCTCGATTATAAAGTCATCCTTTGTAAACGGATATAACATTGAAAGATAGGCTAACACCTTTCCTGTCATGGACGGATCATCAAAGCCAAAGTGCACGCATCCTGTCAGCTTTCGCGGCAAGATGTGGTAAAGCAGTCCTTTTATATATTTCCAAAGTGCAGCGATTGCTTCTTTCATCGGCTCAGACGTTAGCAAATTCTTCCAATATTCAATTTTATTTTTGTTTTTTCGAAGCCTTGCCTTTGTCGCAAGAAGTTTGTCTTTTATCGCAAAAATCTTTGTCTTAATCGACTCAAATTTTAGCTTTACAAATGTAATCGGATCTTTATGAGGCTTTGACTTCTTTGTTTTCCGTGACTTCTGCGACTCTTTTGACTCAGCCTGTTTTGTGTCTGAGTCATGTTCTGACTTAAATGTCTGAGATTGTGACAACTTAGGAATTGATGTCTGTGGTTCATAAACCGTTTCAACCTCTTGCTTTTGTTCTTCTAGTGGCTTTTCTTTTAGCTGCTTTTGTCTGGACGCAGGCTGCCTTTTTCTCTCAGGATGTTTTTTTGACTTTTCCTGTTTTTTTGTCTTTGCCTTTTTCTTTTTACTTTTCTTTTGTGGCTTTGCTGTTTTCGGATAAATGGTTTTTCCAAACAGCCGAACACATAGAATGATTCCATCCGATGAAAGTGAAACATCCACCGACAACATGTGAAGAAGCCACGTTATTTTTACATTGCCTGAGAGTACACTTTCCTCATATGCACCCTCACCCCGATACCGGATTGGCACCAGGAGAACAACTGCCACTACAGCAAGAATCAATCCAAGCAGTATAAGAAGGATGATGCCAACTATTTTCAATATTGTGAGTAAAATACCTAACATTGTCCTCCTTTCACCTTGATGCGTTCAAATCCGTTCCGATGCTAATATGAAAGGCAAAAGTGCTCGTTATTTTCGCATAAAACGATTCAAAGCTTCAGGAATGATTTCACATCGAAGCCACCAGTCTCCTGATACATTTCTTCGATTAAGCTGCGCACCACTTCGATTGCTTCACTCTTGCTGGAAGCTGCCGCAATCACAATGCGTTCATACTGTTTTTTTCGGCGAAGTTCATCATATGCATATATCTCCATAAGATTTTCTAGCGCAACCTCTGGAAGAACTACTACATAAAGGCCTCTGAGAGGACGATTGTGTTTGAGCTTCCATGTCAGTTCAAAGCGTTTCACAGAAACCTTCTCGCCAAGACGGATATCCTTACACACTTTCAAATCAATCCATCTCCTCTCTCTGCCAATGAATTTTCATAACCTAGTAGGCTTCTCCCGATTTTTTCTGTCTTCTATCAGAAAAAGACGTTTCCCATCAAAGACTTCTGATGATTTCGATGCAGGCTAATTTCTCCGCAATATCAGAACAGGAGGACAGACTATTCTGAATGTACTCTTCGAGCTGATTATAATCGCGGATAAACAATGGAACCATAGTGACAAGCTTTGCCATGACTGCACGCGCAAGTGGCTTTGAAGATGCCTTTAAAAACGTCTCCAGCTCTGAAATCAGCGTTGCTGTCTTTTCTTCTATATAAGAAGCTTCTACAATCTCGCTGTCTTCTTTCTTCTCGATATCAGCAAAGCGGCTACTTGAAAGAAGCTTGGAAAGTACATCCAGTTTTTCAAAGGTCTCTAACATTCCCTGCTCATTTAACTGTTTTTTGCTACTCTGCATCAGCTCATCAACCAATGTAGATTTTTCCTGAAAACTTGTGCTGTACTGCTCCTGAATGCCCTCAAGTGCACCCATCATTGCATTTAATGCTGCCTCATCCGTTCCCGGTGTCAATGTAAATGAGATAATGTTGCTGCAGGTCTTGTTCTGCTCAGTCCACATACAGCCATCAGTCATCGTCAGTACGCACAAATCGTTAATCAGCTCCTGTAACAAAAGTACGCGATCCATCTGTGCATTCAATTCTTCCATTGCTACTGCCAGTGTGTCATGAAGCTCATTCCACTCAGCCTCGTTAACTGTAGATAATGGTGCCTGACGGAAGGTCTCTACTACCTTGTAAAACTCAGGGAAACTCTCCTGAAACTCTGCTGGCTCCTCTAACATAGCAGCAGTGCGCAGCATAAACAGCTGACCATCGACTGCATTTTTATCAGATCCCTTATACGCATCCATGCCCTCTGCGAGAGCCTGAAAGAAACGCTTTCTTGTCATTCGCATCGGCAGCTGCTCGATGATGGAAACAAGCATAGACTGACGAACAGTCTGATCTGTCTCAGAGGACAGCTTTTGCAAAATCTCTTGTGTCATATCTTCATCGCTATAGCCTGCCTCAAGCGCAGCACCGCTAAAGCGGTATTCCAAGCGATTCAACACATATTCGTACACCGTAAAGCGATCTGTGTATGCGCTTAACAGTTCCATGATTTGCTTACTCTCTCTGCGAAGCGCGAAGACCTCTTCCTCACGCTTTTCATTCAGACTGGATGTAATCTCTCTGTTTACACGTCCAAGCAAGCCACAATATGCTGCAGACAGCTTGGAAATTCGTGTATATTCATTAGACGGTTCCTCTCCCATATCCAGATAAACCGGCAAGTTCATGGCAATTCTCGCCAATGAGAGGCTTCTGGCATCAGATGTCATCATAGATGCAAATCCGGCCAGATTGTCTTTTGTCATATGTCCGTGAGCAATCCCGCGGATAGTTGAATTGGTCTTCATAATTATTTATTCCCCGTATTTTTTACTTCTGATCCGATAATACATCCAGATTGTGTACAATGTAATCAATCAGTGAGATAATAGTAAGAATCAGAGCGACATATTTTGCAATGATGGTCAATACAGCTAGTGCCGGAATATCCACAATTAACAGGATACACATGATCATCTGAAATACAGTCTTTGCCTTTCCCCAAATTCCTGCCGCAATTACACGGCCGTTCTCAGCAGCAATCAGACGAAAACCGCTGATAATAAATTCCCTGGCCACGATGATAATTACAATCCACGGTTCCAGTGTGCCAAGTCCGACAAAGCAGATCATAGCTGAGCAGACTAAAAGTTTGTCTGCTAACGGATCCATAAATTTCCCAAAGTTTGTGATCAGGTTGTACTTTCTTGCAATTGTACCGTCAAGCTTATCAGTGATGGATGCAATCGCAAAAATGGCTAACGCTGCCCACTTGCCCCAACTAATCGGAAGCAGCTCAAATAATACAAAAAACGGGATCAGTATTACACGCAGCATCGTCAGCTTATTTGGCAGATTCATGTTCTTCATACAATTCTCCAATCAAATCATATTCATCTGAGCCTGTAACAATTGCCTCGGCAAAGTCACCGGACATCAGAGCTTCTCCTGATTTTATAAAAATGTAACCGTCAATGCCCGGCGCATCCATATAGGTACGTCCGACATACGCATGTTCGTCTGGAAGATAGCCCTCGATCATGACAAGAAGCTTTTCGCCAACGCAGTCCGCCTCAAAATCAAAAGAAATCTCCTGCTGCAGTTCCATGACAGCATCTCTTCTTGACTTCTTGATTTCCTCATCAATCTGGTCTTCCATCTCAGCAGCCGGCGTGCCCTCCTCCGGAGAGTACGTAAAAACACCAAGACGTTCAAAACCTACCATATCGACAAAGGAAAGCATATCATTAAAATCCTCCTCAGTCTCGCCTGGGAAGCCTGTAATCAGTGTTGTTCTAAGAACAATATCTGGGATCTCAGTACGAAGCATCTCGATTCGGTCTAACAACTCTTTGCGGTTTGTGCGTCTGCCCATCTTCTTTAAGATGCGGTCAGAGGAATGCTGAATTGGCATATCCAGGTAATGACAAATCTTTTTTTCTTCTTTCATCACCTGAATCAGCTCTGGTGTAATCTCCTCCGGATAGCAATATAACAGACGAATCCAAACAATACCTTGAATGCGGCACAGACGATGAAGAAGCTCTGGAAGCATCTTCTTTTTGTAAAGATCAATTCCATAAACGGTTGTCTCCTGTGCGACAAGGATCAGCTCTTTTACGCCCTCTGCCGCCAGTGTCTTAGCCTCTTCCTCAATCTCCTCCATCGGCACACTAACGTAAGCACCGCGCACGGACGGAATGACACAATAGGTACAGCGCTTATTACATCCTTCTGCAATCTTTAAGTACGCATAGTGTCCGCCAGTCGTAAGAAGTCTCTTTGTCGCATGGCTGTTTAACACGCCAGTCGGCATCAGATTCTTTGGCTTTTTACCAGCAAGTGCCTCGCGTACAACATCTGCAATGGTATGCCATGCGCTGATGCCAAGAATACCGTCAAGCTCTGGCAGCTCTGCCATCATCTCATCCTGATAACGCTGTGAAAGACATCCAGTCGCAATCAATGCCTCCAACTTTCCCTCTGTTTTGTAGCGTGCCAAATCCAGAATGTTCTGTATGCTTTCTTCCTTTGCATCACCGATAAAGCAGCAGGTGTTGACAATGATAATCTCAGCCTGCTCCTCATCATCTGTAAATGTACATCCCTCATCTGCAAGAATACCGAGCATCTTCTCGGTATCTACCAAATTCTTATCGCAGCCGAGGGATACAATCATAACTTTCTTATTCAGCATCTTCTGTCTCCGAGCCTTCAGAATCTGAGAAAGAAAGAGGATTCTCCATATTTGTTACTGGCTTGAAATCATCATCTCCCTCCTTTGTGATATGAACCTTACCCTCACGAATCTCTTCTACTGCGATGGAAAGTGGCTTGTAGGTAGAAACACGGTCAGCAAGCGGCTCCTGTCCGTTTACAATCTGGCGTGCACGCTTTGCGGAAGCGATAACCAGTGAATAACGGCTGTCAATTTCTGGCTCGTTCTCATCGCGAACCTCGTTTAATGTCTTTAATAACTCATTATAAGATGGATGGATCATTTTTTATTCTCCTTGTCTTTTATTTTCTTTGTTTATTGATCATTGCGCCATCAAGTGGATAAAACACACAGTTAACATGCATTAAAGTGTCTTTAAATCGTCTTTGATAGCAGCAACAAACTCTTTATTAAATTTTACTGCATGATGTGTGCTCTGCATCAACTCATGAAGCTGCTTTACACACACATCCAGGTCATCGTTTACAATCACATAATCGTACTGATCCATGTAAACGCCCTCCTCAATAGCACGCTTTAAACGTGCTTCAATTACCTGTGGCTCTTCTGTTCCTCTAGAAGTCAGACGTCTTCGAAGTTCTGCTGCAGACGGCGGTGTGATAAAGATCAGGATGGTATCCGGATAGATTTTCTTTACCTGCATTGCTCCCTGCATCTCAATCTCGAGAATGACATCCTTTCCGGCCGCCAGATTCTTCTCAACAAAGTCAAGCGGTGTTCCATAGCCCTTATTTACGTAGATTGCGCTCTCCAGAAAATATCCCTCTGCCTGTCGCTTTACAAACTCCTCATGAGAAATGAAATAATACTCTTTTCCATTTTCCTCGCCTGGTCTTGGTGCACGGCTTGTGCAGGATATGGAAAGTGCATACTGTGGATTCTTGCACAGCTCTTTCATCACCGTCCCTTTTCCTGAACCGGAAAAACCGGAAACCACAAATAAATTACCCCGTTTACTCATCGTCTTCCTCCTCCTGTAACTGTGTCTTTCCCTCTGTCAGATTGCATCTGGTGCAAAGTGTCTCAGGCGTAAGCGCTGAGAGAACCAGGTGCCCGCTTCCAGTGAGAATCACCGTCTTTGTCTTCCTGCCCTGCGTTGCATCAACAGCACTTCCTTTGCTTCTGGCCTCGCTGATCATACGCTTCATTGGCGCTGAATCTGCCCTGCAAATCGATACGATCTGACCGGAATTGATAAAATTACCAAACCCGATATTTACAAACATACAAAGCTCCTCTATTCCAACTTCTTAAGCGAAGCGGATATTCGCAATCCGCTTCGCTACTTGCTCATAACCAAATAATTGCTCCGCAGTTTTGGTTAAAAAGTTTATTCGATGTTCTGAACCTGTTCTCGTATCTTTTCGATTTCGGTCTTCATGTCGATCGCCACATCTGCAAGCGCCACATCATTGATTTTTGAGAGTGTGGTATTGGCCTCGCGATTCATCTCCTGAGCCAAAAAGTCAAGCTTTCGTCCGATGCTTCCACCACCACACAGTGCTTCCTTCATATGGCCGATATGCGTACGAAGACGAACCATTTCCTCATCGACACAGATCTTGTCTGCATACAGGGTAACCTCTGCTGCAATGCGATTCTCATCGATCACTGATGCTTCAAGGAACTCCCTAACCTTCTCGGTAAGACGCACACGATACTCCTGTACCATCACCGGAGCCCGCTCTGTTACAGCATCGACCAACTCATCCATATGATCAAGCTTTGCAAGCAAATCTTTTTTCAGCTGTTCGCCCTCGGTCTCACGCGCCTGTACCATCGCCAGGCAGGCTCCTCTTACCGCCCTCTCGATGTCCGGCCACAATTCCTCCGCATCTGCATCTTTTTGCTCCATCGTGAAAACCTCTGGCATGCGTGCAAGATCAGTCAGTCTTAAATTATTCTGAAGCTGAAATGTATCAGCCATCTGAGCCATATGTTCCATATAAGCTTTTGCAATCTCCTCATGATAGCACAAAACAGTCTCATCATCTGCTTCATTCTCATAGCTGATATACATGTCTACTTTTCCGCGCTGCAGCTGTTCTTTCACGAGACTGCGAATAGCGGTCTCAAAGCAATTAAAGATCTTCGGCATCTTAATGGAAAGATCCAGATACCTGTGATTCACTGATTTCATCTCTACGATAATCTTATGCGATTCGCCGGCTAATTCAAAGCGACCGAATCCCGTCATGCTTCGTATCATAATATAGTAACCTTTCCGGCAGCTGCTTTTATAGTGCAGACTACGACTTATTATTATACGCTAATTTAATTCTATCGTCAACTTGCAATCGAAGAAAGATTGCGTTTTTTTTTGCATTCTGCTATACTGTCAGATATCAGAGTCCCACCATCAACACATACAGAATAATACAGTTAGAAATCATTTTATTTCGAGTTCGGGGCTTGTTTAGGAAAGGTTGATTCACACTATGGCATTTGACGGAATTGTAATTTCAAATATTGTATCTGAATTAAAGCAAAAGCTGACCGGTGGCCGCATCTCGAAGATTGCGCAGCCAGAGCCGGAGGAGCTGGTGCTCACAATTAAAAATCAGAAGGACACGTATCGTCTCTTTTTGTCAGCAAACGCAAGTCTGCCACTAATTTATCTGACGCAGGAAGCCGGACTTAGCCCGATGACGGCGCCGAATTTTTGTATGCTTCTTCGAAAGCACATCGGAAATGCGCGCATCACAGACGTCACTCAGCCGGGACTGGAACGAATCGTTCGCTTAGAGCTGGAGCACCTTGATGAAATGGGTGATCTGCGCCACAAATCACTTGTAATTGAGATTATGGGAAAACACAGCAATATCATTTTCTGTGATGATACCGACATGATCGTAGACAGTATCAAGCATATCAGTGCCGCTGTCAGCTCGGTACGCGAGGTTCTTCCAGGACGAAGCTATTTTATCCCAAACACCACAGGCAAGACAAATCCACTCGCTGCAAATCAGGAATTTTTCTATTCCCGCTTTGCCTCTGGTAAAAACATTGCTGCAATTCTTTCAGGCAGTTTTACCGGAATCAGCAATGTCAGTGCAGAGGAAATTGTATATCGAAGCGGCCTAGACAGCTCACTTGCCGGAGAGGCCTGCACATCTAATGATTTAAATCGTCTCTGGAATGCATTTTCGGATATAATGAACCGGATTCGCACTGAAAATTTTTCTCCATGCATCGCCTATGACGGCAATGAGCCCAAAGAATTTGCGGCCTTTCCTCTGACAGGACTGACAGAATATACGCTTCGTACCTACGATTCAATCAGTGAGGTTTTATATACCTATTATAACTCCCGCAGTGCAATTGCACGTATGCGCCAGAAATCTTCTGATCTGCGCCATCTGGTTCAAAACCTGATTGAACGTACCGCAAAGAAGGCAGATCTTCAGCGCCGTCAGCTGGCCGATACAGATAAACGCGAGAAGTATCGCATATACGGAGAACTATTAAATGCATATGGATATGATTGTCCACCATCTTCAAAGTCCTACGAGGTTTTTAATTATTACACAGATCAGATGATAACAATTCCGCTTGATCCGACTCTGACGGCAAAAGAAAATGCGCAGAAGTATTTTGAGCGCTACAATAAACTAAAGCGTACCTATGAGGCGCTTTCTACGCTGACTGTCGAGACAGAAAATGAGCTTGAACATCTAGAATCAATTATGACTTCGATTGATATTGCCGCCAGCGATGTGGATTTGGATGAGATTCGCAGAGAACTGAGTGAAAGCGGATATGTAAAATCTCATGCACCGAAGGGACGAAAGGATAACCGCAGAAAGTGCATCCCGTATCATTATCTCTCTTCTGATGGATTTGATATCTATGTTGGAAAAAATAATTTTCAGAATGAGGAGCTGACGTTTAAGTTCGCGCAGGGCAATGACATCTGGATGCATGCAAAGAAGACACCGGGGTCTCATGTGATTATCCAGACTAATGGAAAGGAAGTGCCTGACCGCACATATGAAGAGGCCGGAAGTCTGGCAGTTCATTACTCGAAAGCGAAGACATCACCGAAGGCTGAGGTAGATTATATTGAGCGAAAGTTTGTGAAAAAGCCGGCTGGAGCGAAGCCTGGATTTGTGATTTACCATACGAATTACTCGCTGGTGGCAAGCCCGGATATCAATGGGCTGAAGTTGATCGCCGGTGGAGATTGAGAAATTTGTTTATAGAAAAAGAATGGCAACCATCCGAAATGTAAGATAGTTACCATTCTTTTTTGTCTGCTAGATTATAAAATGTCAATAATATTCGCAATCCGCTTCGCTACTTGCACTTTTATAAATCATTCGCTGAGTGAGCTCTTTGTAAAATTTCCGGACAAAAATTTTATTCTTTTTCTTCCAATTCAGCCTCTACTACTTCCTCTGCTACTGATTCCGGTGTCTCCTTGGGTGTTTCAAAAGCTTCAACCTCTTGTAATTCTGAATCTGGAGCTTCAGTAGTCTCGACTTCCAGTTCATCCTCGATACCACTTAACTTACGGATGCCCTCTTCCTCGGCGATCTTTGCAGCCTCAAGTGCCTTCTGTGCTTCCTTTAAAGCAGCTTCTGCAGCTTCTCTTGCCTGTTGCAAACGTATTGCTTCTTTTCTGCGTTCTTCCTCTTCAATCAGGCTGTCATAGAGCTTTTCGTACTCTCTTGCAGATGCATCCCAGGAGAAGTCCTGCTTCATTGCGCGAAGCACCATCTCATTCCACGCCTTACGGTCATTGAAATAAGTCTTCTTTGCATAGCGAATGATTGCAAGCATCTCATGCGCATTGTAATTGGTGAAAGAGAATCCGGTACCGGTGCCATCTACCTCATTATATGGAGTAACAGTATCACGGAGTCCGCCTGTCTCACGAAC
>CAVCPW010000267.1:0-17954 GCA_963604075.1 Anaerovoracaceae bacterium
GAGCGAAACATCGTTGATATGGTAAAATATCCAACTAGAATTTACCCGATTGGCCGTCTGGACAAGGAGTCTGAGGGATTGATTTTAATGACAAATCTCGGTGATCTTGCAAATGAGATCTCGAAGGCAAGCAATGCACATGAGAAGGAGTATGTTGTTACTGTAAATAATCAGGTAACAGAAAGTTTCCTGGATCGTTTAAGAAAAGGAATGCATCTGGATGATTTAAATGCCGATACAATGCCGTGTGTCTGTACAAAGACAGGAAACAGAGAGTTCCATATTATCTTAAAGCAGGGATTAAACCGTCAGATTCGCCGTATGTGTGCAGCTTGTGGATATCGTGTGGAGACGTTAAAGCGAATCCGCATCATGAATATTCATTTGGGCAATATTCCGCAAGGTAATTTCCGCAATGTAACCGATGCAGAATTTGACAAGTTGATAAAAGATTTATAAAAGTGCAAAAGCAAGTAGCGAAGCGGATTGCAAATATCATTGACAATGGCTTAGAGCCATAAGTTGAATTTTTAGAAGGCAGGTTTGTTATGTCAGATTTTGATCGTATGAAGGAGCTGGTGGAGCAGCTCGACGCGGCGGCGAGAGCCTATTATCAGGAGAGCAGAGAGCTGATGAGCAACAAGGAATACGATGCGCTCTATGATGAGCTTGCCACGCTTGAAAAAAAGACAGGGACGGTACTGGCTAAGAGTCCGACTGCACATGCGGGGTATGAGGTACTAAGCGCACTTCCGAAGGAAAATCATCCGTCTCCGATGCTGTCACTCGACAAGACAAAGGAAGTGCCGCAGCTGCAATCCTTTCTGGGTGAGCAGACAGGTGTCCTTTCATGGAAACTAGATGGTCTTACTATAGTGTTGACTTATGAAAATGGTACGCTGGTAAAGGCTGTTACGCGTGGAAATGGTATCACGGGTGAGGTAGTCACACAAAATGCCAGACAGTTTGAAAATCTTCCAGCGTGCATCCCGTTCAAAGGCCGCCTGATATTGCGTGGAGAGGCTGTTATTTCCTACAAGGATTTTGAACGGATTAATGAGGAAAATCCGGACGCAGATGCAAAGTATAAAAATCCAAGAAATCTGTGCGCTGGTTCTGTGCGCCAGTTAAACAGTCAGGTGACAGCGAGTCGCCATGTGCGTTTTATTGCATTTGCGCTTGTCTCTGCAGAAGAGACACAGAAGGTAATGAATGATTTGCCAACAACAGTAGCAGCTTCATCAACAACAAATTCATCAGAAACAAGCTCTGCACAGACAGTGGCTGCTGTCGACTTTCATAACTCCAGACGTGATCAGTTTGAGTGGCTGGCAGCGCAGGGCTTTGATGTGGTGACATATCGTATGGTAACAGCAGCCGGCCTTCCTGAGAATGTCCAGTGGTTTTCTGAGCGCATTGAGTCCAATGAGTTGCCATCCGATGGTTTAGTTCTCTTGATGGATGACATCGCTTATGGCGAAAGCCTTGGCCGCACAGCAAAGTTCCCGCGCAATGCTATGGCATTTAAATGGAGGGATGAGACCGCCAAGACAACGCTTCGCGAGATTCATTGGAGTCCGTCACGTACAGGTCTGATCAATCCAGTTGCAGTATTTGATCCAGTTGAATTAGAGGGTACCACAGTAATGCGCGCGAGCGTTCATAACATTTCTATTGTGGAAGGTTTAAAGCTTGGCATTGGAGATACAATCACTGTCTACAAGGCAAATATGATTATTCCACAGATTGCCGAGAATCTTACACAGAGTAGCAATTTGACGATTCCAACTGTCTGTCCGGTTTGCGGCGGTCCGACAAAAATTGTGGTGAATGATGAAGTGAAATGTCTGTATTGTAAAAATCCAGATTGTACAGCAAAGCAGACAAAGGCGTTTGAACTGTTTGTCAGCAGAAATGCTATGAATATAGAAGGCTTGTCGGAGGCAACGCTTGAAAAATTTATCGACTGCGGCTTTATTCACAGCTTTGCTGATATTTTTCACTTAAGTGAGCACATGGCCGAGATTTGTGAGATGGAGGGCTTTGGAGAAAAATCCTGCGCAAACCTCCTTGCTTCCATTGAGAAAGCAAGGAGAGTGCAGCTGTCTGCATTCATATACGCACTCGGTATTCCAGGTATCGGAGTGGCAAATGCAAAGGTGCTTGCGCGTGCATTTCACCAAAATTTTGATGAACTTCGGGCAGCAACAGCAGAGGAGCTTACTGAGATTGATGGAATTGGAGATGTAATGGCAGAGGCAGTCTGTGCGTACTTAAATGATCCACAGAAAATAGAGCAGTTAAATGCATTATTGCAGGAAGTAGAATTGGTTCAGGAGGAGAATAACGAACAGCCATACCTCGCAAATCTCACTTTTGTAATCACAGGTTCTGTAAATCACTTTGCAAACCGCACTGAGCTGAAAAATTATATCGAAAAGAGAGGCGGAAAGGCGACTGGAAGTGTGTCGGCTAAGACAAGCTATCTGATTAATAATGATAAAGAGTCTACATCTTCTAAGAATAAAAAGGCAAAGGAGCTGGGTGTTCCCATCCTTTCTGAAGAAGATTTTCTTTCAATGTGCCAAAAGCTTGAAGTATTAAAGTAACTATTCAGAACCACATTTGCAAAATTGCTATGCTGTTTGAATGAAAATATTGCAGACAATTTTTGCATGGCTTTGAATAGTTGCAAATTAACAAAGAAACGAAAAGAGAGTAAGTTATGCCAATACGTGTAGATAATGACCTGCCTGCAAGGGAGGTACTCGAGTCTGAAAATATTTTTATGATGGGAGAGGAGCGTGCGGACATGCAGCAGATCCGTCCGCTTGAAATCGTAATATTGAATCTGATGCCGCTTAAGCAGGATTATGAGATTCAACTGCTTCGTGCGCTGTCCAACACACCATTGCAGGTAAACGTTACATGCATGAATGTCAGCAGCCATGTGTCAAAGCACACATCAGCCAGCCATATCAATAAGTTTTATACCACTTTTGATAACATCCGTGATATGTATTTTGACGGACTAATCATCACTGGTGCGCCAGTCGAGACGATGGAATTCGAGGAGGTTGGCTATTGGGATGAATTAAAGAGCATCATGGAGTGGTCAAAGACTAATGTCACAAGTACGTTTCACATCTGTTGGGGAGCACTCGCCGGTCTTTATTATCATTATAATATTCCAAAGGTACCGACTGGAAAGAAGTTATCCGGTGTGTATCGCCATCGTCTGCTCGACCGCTGTGAGCCAATTGTTAGAAGCTTTGACGATGTCTTTTATGCGCCGCATTCCCGCTATTTCGGTGTAAATAGGGAGGATGTACTTGCCAATCCTCATCTGATGCTTTTGGCAGAGTCTGACGAGGCAGGCTGCTATCTGATCAAGGATGATCAGGGAAATATTTATCTGCTTGGCCATCCGGAATATGACCGCATGTCGCTTGATGCGGAATATAAGCGCGATCTGGCAAAGGGTATGGATGCAGAGGTTCCGGTTCATTATTATGAGAATGATGATCCTTCCACGACACCGCTTTTGACATGGAGAGGACATGCAAATACATTATATACCAATTGGCTGAACTTCTATGTGTACCAGGCAACTCCATATAAGTGGTAAAAAAGCTTGCGTGATAAAACAAAATGAAGTATAATGAACAAGATTTTCGCGTCTTTATCGGTGTTTTTTACAGAAAAATAAAAAACTGTGTGCATATACTTGATATTTGACGCAGGATTTGTTATATTTATAACAAGTTCGTTAATGAAATATCAATCTCTCGAAAGACGAAAGGAGTTAATAATGGGAAGTAAGATTACGATTGTTGGAGCAGGCAGCGTTGGTTCTACTATTGCTCATATTTTATCACTGAAGCCATACGTATCAGAGATCGTCATGATCGATATCCTCAAGGACAAGGCAGACGGCGAGATTATGGATATGGCACAGGGAACCGGTTTCAGAGATCCGATTTCCATGATTTCTGGTGACTACGAGGACGCAGAGGGCTCTGATATTGTGATTGTCACCTCTGGTGTAGCAAGAAAGCCTGGTCAGACTCGCATTGAGTTAGCAAAGACTAATGTTGCAATCATGAAGAGCATTGCACCTCAGGTAGCAAAGCATGCACCGAATGCACTTTGCATTATTGTTGCTAACCCGGTAGATGTTCTGACATATGCATTCTTAAAGTATTCCGGTATGAAGGAAAGCCAGGTTATGGGTTCCGGTACATTGCTTGATACCGTCCGCCTGACATATAAGATGTCTCAGGAACTTGGAATTGCACAGAAGAGTATCAGAGGTTATGTATTTGGTGAGCATGGTGACACTTCCTTTATTCCGTGGAGTATGGTGACTGTTGAAGGCATCAACCTTGACGAGTACAAAAAGAGTGCAAGAAAGATGGGCATTGATGCAAAGGATTTCGATGCTGATGAAGTAATCACATATGTGCGTAAGTCAGGCGGAGAGATCATTAAGAGAAAGGGTGCAACCTTCTATGGTGTAGCCAACTCTGTAGTTGATTTGTGCGAGGCACTTATGGGAGCACAGAATCTTGTTACTGTTGTATCTTCAATGATGCACGGAGAGTATGGCGTGGACGATGTCTGCACGAGTTGTCTGACTGTCATCGGACCAAATGGTGTAAAGGGTAAGATTGAGGCAAGTCTGACAGAAGAAGAGACTGAAAAGTTTAAAGCAAGTGCTGATGCGCTGAAGGCTGTTATCAGAGAAATGGATATTGAATAAATAGCAAACAGCAGAAAATTTCAGGCGGGGTTCGAAGGGACGCCGCCTAGGTTGATGTCTGTAGATATATTTCTAACATTAAGGAGGAATATTTAGTATGGAGTATCGTATTGAAAGAGATTCCATGGGTGAGATGCAGGTTCCTGCAGACCGCTACTGGGCTGCTCAGACTCAGAGAAGCTACCAGAATTTCAAGATCGGTATCGAGAAGATGCCAACTGAGATTGTACATGCATTTGGTATTTTAAAGAAGGGTGCTGCAATCGCAAATTATAATCTTGGAAAGCTTGATGAAGAAAAGAAAAATGTAATCTGCCAGGCAGCAGATGATGTTATAAATGGCAAGTTAAATGATCATTTCCCATTGGCTGTATGGCAGACCGGAAGCGGTACACAGTCCAACATGAACAGCAATGAGGTTATCGCAAATCGTGGAAATGAGATCGCAGGCAAGAAGCTTCTTCATCCAAACGATCATATCAATATGTCCCAGAGTTCCAACGATACATTCCCAACCGCACTGCATATCGCAGCAGCTATGAGCATCGAGGACAATCTGTTCCCGGCTATGGACAAGCTGACTGAGACTTTAAAGCGTCTGGAGTCTGAGAACGAGGATGTTGTAAAGAGCGGACGTACTCATCTGCAGGATGCTGTTCCAATCCGTTTTTCTCAGGAGATCAGCGGTTGGAGAAACATGCTTGAGAAGACAAAGAAGATGTTAGAGGCAGCTCTTCCGGGCTTGAAGGAGTTAGCACTCGGCGGTACTGCTGTTGGTACCGGGCTGAATGCTCCGAAGAACTTTGGACCAGAGGTGGCAAAGGTAATCAGTGAGCTGACAGGAAAGGATTTCGTGACAGCAGAGAATAAGTTCCATGCATTGACTGCAAAGGACGATATCACATTTGCACACGGCGCATTAAAGGCACTCGCAGCTGATCTTATGAAGATCGCAAATGATGTTCGCTGGTTGGCAAGTGGTCCGAGATGTGGACTTGGCGAGATCTCCATCCCGGAGAACGAGCCGGGAAGTTCCATCATGCCTGGTAAGGTAAATCCGACCCAGTGTGAGGCTATGACTATGGTTGCCGTTCAGGTAATGGGCAACGATGCTACAATCGGTTTTGCAGCCAGCCAGGGTAACTTTGAGCTGAATGTATTCATGCCGGTTATCGCATACAATTTCCTGCAGTCCGTAAGACTTCTGTCTGATGTCATCATTTCCTTCAACGATCATTGTGCAGTTGGAATTAAGGCAAACAGAGAGAAGATGAAGTACAACCTTCACAACTCTTTAATGCTGGTAACTGCTCTGAATCCGTACATCGGCTACGACAATGCAGCAAAGACTTCCAAAAAGGCATTTAAGGAGAACATTTCCTTAAAGGAAGCCTGTGTACAGTTAGGATTTTTGACAGCAGAGAAGTTTGACGAGGTATTCCATCCGGAAGAGATGGCATAAAACTCAGACAACGCCGCGGCTCGGTTAGGGTCGCGGCACAAAAACACAGCCACTATGTGGCAGAATGGAAGGAACTATGAAGTATAGCTACTACCCAGGGTGTACCCTGAAGACAAAGGCAAAAGAGCTCAATGACTATGCCATTGCTTCTGCAAAGGCACTGGGCATAGAGATGGAGGAAATTGAGAATTGGCAGTGCTGTGGCGGCGTATATTCTACCGCTACCGATGAGATTGCCAATAAGCTTTCTTCTGTCAGAGCTCTGGCGCAGGCAAGAGACAAGGGACAGGATCTTCTGACTCTGTGCTCTGCCTGTCATAATGTAATCAAGCGTGTCAACAATGACATGAGAAATAACGAAGAATTCCGTACTAAGGCAAACAATTATATGGCACCTGATATGGAGTATAATGGAGAGGCCAATGTAATTCATTACCTTGAGATGTTACGTGATGTAGTAGGATTTGACAACTTAAAGAAGGCAGTTGTAAAGCCGTTAAAGGGAAAGAAAATCGCTGCTTATTACGGATGTCTTTTACTTCGTCCGGGCAAGGTAATGGAGTTTGATGATCCGGAAAATCCAAAGATCATGGAAGACTTCATTAAGGCCATCGGTGCAACACCTGTTATTTTCTCACAGCGCAATGAGTGCTGCGGAGGATATATGACCTTAAACGACAAGGAACTGGCACAGAGAAGAAGCAATGCTGTTGTCGCATCTGCTTTAGAGCAGCAGGCCGACTGTATGATCACCGCCTGTCCTCTCTGCCGGTACAATCTTGTAGCCAATGCAACAGAGAATCAGATTCCGGTTTACTATTTTACCGAGCTGTTAGCTGAAGCACTGGGCGTAAAAGAGGAGGTGCAGGCATGACAATCGATAAGGAAATGATTACCAGTATCAGTGGTGTGAACCCGCGCAAGTGTATGAAGTGCGGAAAATGTTCTGCAACATGTCCGGCATTCGATGCAATGGATTATCATCCGCATCAGTTTGTTGATATGGTAGAAAACGGAAAAATCGATGCACTGATGCAGTCAAAGTCCATCTGGAACTGTTTAAGCTGCATGGCATGTGTACAGAGATGTCCAAGAAGCGTTGAGCCTGGAAAGTTAGTTGAAGCAATCCGTCTGGCTGTTATTCGTCAGCAGGGAATGAATCACTTAAGTGAGGAAGCCATTCCGCAGCTTCTTGACCCAGAGCTTCCGCAGCAGGCAATTGTCAGCGCATTCCGTAAGTATAAGAGATAAAGAAAGGCTGGTTTACATATGCAGAAAATAGGAGTATTTGTATGTTGGTGCGGAAGCAATATCGCAGCAACTGTCGATGTTGCGGCTGTGGTTGAAGCCTTAAAGGTTCAGCCGGGTGTTGTATACGCAACCGACTATCAGTATATGTGTTCTGCCAGCGGACAGAACATCATTAAGGATGCCATCAAGGAATACGGACTGACCGGCGTAGTAATCTGTTCATGTTCTCCTCGTATGCATGAGGCAACCTTCCGCAAGACCGTAGAGGCAGCGGGACTGAATCCGTACATGCTTGAGATCGCAAACATCCGTGAACAGTGTTCCTGGATTCATAAGGATAGAAAAGAGGCAACCGAAAAGGCTATTATCTTAGGCCGTTCCGCAATCGCAAAGGTTCAGTTAAATGCACCGTTAACATCTCAGACAAGCCCGGTTGTAAAGCGTGCGCTTGTAATCGGAGGCGGTATCGCAGGTATTCAGACTGCACTGGACATTGCAGATGCAGGTTTCGAGGTTGATATCGTAGAGAAGAAGCCAACAATCGGTGGTAAGATGTCTCAGCTGGATAAGACATTCCCGACACTCGACTGTGCGGCATGTATTTTAACACCTAAGATGGTAGATGCAGGTGCGAACGATAAGATTCATCTGTATACCTACTGTGAGGTAGAGAAGGTTTCAGGTTTCGTAGGAAACTTTAGCGTAACCATCAAGCAGAAGCCACGTTACGTTGACCCTGTAAAGTGTACCGGATGTGGTGCATGTACAGAGAAATGTCCGTCCAAGAAGACTCCAAACGAGTTTAACATGGGTCTGGACAACAGAACCGCTATCTACATTCCATTTGCACAGGCAGTTCCGAAGTTAGCAGTCATCGACCGTGATGCATGTATTCACTTCAAGAACGGCAAGTGCGGACTTTGTGTGAGAACCTGTGGTGCTGGAGCGATCAACTATGATCAGAAGGAAGAGTTCATTACCAAGGAGTACGGTGCAATCGTAGTTGCAACCGGTTATAATCAGATCAAGCCGGTTAAGTTTGACGAGTATCTGTATTCTCAGAGCAAGGATGTTGTTACATCTCTTGAGTTTGAGCGTATTATGAACGCAGCAGGTCCTACAAAGGGACAGCTTGTATGTCCGTCTGATGGAAGACATCCAAAGAAGATCGTGTTTGTACAGTGTGTAGGTTCCAGAGGAAATTCATGCAGAGATAAGTCTTACTGTTCTAAGATTTGCTGTATGTATACAGCAAAGCATGCAATGCTTGTAAAGGATCATCATCCGGATATCGACGTTACGGTATTCTATATCGACGTTCGTACACCAGGAAAGAACTTCGATGAGTTCTATCGCCGTGCTGTAGAGCAATATGGTGTTCATTATATCAAGGGTATGGTTGGTAAGGTTGAGCAGGGTAAAGGCTGCTTGAAGGTTCAGGCTTCTGATCTGTTAAACAATGAGCAGATTCATATGGACGCTGATATGGTTGTTCTTGCATCTGCAATTGAGCCGGATGAGAGTGCAAGAAGCCTTGCAACAATGCTGACTGCAAGTATGGATACAAACGACTTCTTTACTGAGGCTCATGCAAAGCTTCGTCCTGTAGAGAGCCCGACAGCAGGTATCTTTTTATCTGGTGTCTGCCAGGGACCGAAGGATATCCCGGAGACTGTTGCACAGGCAAGTGCTGCTGCGTCAAAGGTAATTGGTCTTCTTGCAAAGGATTCTCTGTTGTGTAATGCATGTGTCGCTCATTCCGATGAGACACTGTGTAACGGCTGCTCCCAGTGTACAAATGTCTGCGCATATGGCGCAATCACTTATGAAGAGAAGCTTGTTATGGATAAGGGCGTTCGTGAGACAAGAAGAGTTGCAGTTGTTAATGAAGCAATCTGCCAGGGCTGCGGTGCATGTACGGTAACTTGTCCGTCCGGTGCTATGGACCTGAAGGGATTTGCAAATAATCAGATTATGGCGGAGGTAGACGCAATATGCAAGTAAATGAGACAAATGAAAACAAAGAGTTTACGCCTCTGATCGTGGCATTCTGCTGTAACTGGTGTTCCTATGCGGGAGCTGACCTTGCAGGAAGCAGCCGTCTGAATTATCCGGCTAATGTCAAGATCATTCGTGTACCATGCTCCTGCCGTGTAAATCCTCTGTTCATTCTGCGTGCATTCCAGAGAGGTGCTGATGGTGTTATTTTGTGTGGATGTCATCCGGGTGACTGCCATTACACCACTGGTAATTATTATGCAAGAAGAAGAATGACACTTCTGTTCTCCATGCTTGATTACTTGGGCATTGAGAAGGAGAGAGCAAGAGTGGAGTGGGTTTCTGCAGCAGAGGGTGCAAGATTTGCATCTGTTATGAATGATTTTGTGGACACCATTACAAAGCTTGGTGAAAACAGAAAGTTGAGGGATCTGCGATGCGAGAAATAAAAGAATTACTGGTGTCAAAAATCAATGAGCTCATTGACAATGGCACTGTAGACCGTGTAATCGGCTGGAAGGCCGGTGAGTTCTGCTACGATGTATCTCCGGCAATCTTCACAAAGGAAAATCTGGACGAACTCGTTTATAATAGTTTCTGCGGCGCAAACCAGAGTAAGTTTTTAGTAGGCGCTGCAACCATGGATGTGCCGTTCCGCGCACCAAATGCACCGGAACCGCCGAAGCCAAAGAAAATCCTTGCACTGCTTAAGCCTTGCGACTGCTACAGCTATAATCAGCTGCAGACTGAGCATAGAGTAGATGCAGAGAAGGTATACGCACTTGGTATTCCATGTACAGGTATGATCGATGTTAATAAGATCAAGGCAAAGGGAATCACTGGTATCCTCGGTATCGAGGAAGAGGGAGATACCATTAAGGTACAGACTCTTTACGGCGAGGAGACCTGCAAGAAGAGTGAAGTGCTCTTAGAGCGTTGTATGGTATGTAAGGGTAAGAACCACGTAGCCGGAGATGAGATGTTAATTCCGGATGAGGAAGCACCTGAAGTTCCTGTAAGTGCAGATCGTATGGCTGAGGTTGCAAAGCTGGAAGCTATGAGCGAGCAGGAGCGTTTTGATTTCTGGAGAAGCCAGCTGTCAAAGTGCATTCGCTGCAATGCCTGCCGTAATGCCTGTCCTGCATGTACTTGCCGTACCTGTGTATTTGATAATCCGAAGTCTGGTGTTGCCGCTAAGGTAAATAATACCGATTTTGAGGAGAATATGTTCCACATCATTCGTGCGTTCCACGTAGCTGGTCGTTGTACCGACTGTGGTGAGTGTAGCAGAGTTTGTCCGCAGAACATTCCGCTTCATCTGTTAAATCGTAAGTTTATTAAGGATATTGATGAGTTCTACGGTGATTATCAGGCAGGAGCGAAGGTCGGTGAAAGAGGTCCGCTGATCTCTTATACAAAGGAAGACTGTGAGCCAAGTATCGTTATGGAGAGGGGGAACTAATCATGTTAAAGATTGCTATGAGTGAGATTTCCCGCCTGTTTGATGCGATTCAGGCTGTGGAGGAACTGTATTTGCCGGTAGAAAAAGGCAATGAGGTAGAGTTTGGCCCATATAGTGCAGATGCAAAGGTGCGCCTTGATGCGCTCCAGACCGTAAAGTCTGCAAAGGATATGTTCTTCCCGTTCCAGGAAGACATCATGAAGTTCCATATGGATGGAAAGAAGATTTCTGTAGAGGCCGCTGCCAAGAAGGATAAAGATTTTGTTGTATTTGGTGTCAGAGCATGTGATGCAAGAAGCTTTTCCATTCTGGACAAGGTTTTCCTTGCAGATCCGGTTGATACCTATTATCAGGCAAGAAGAGAGCACGGAACAGTCGTATCTATGGCATGTCATAGACCAGAGGAAACATGCTTTTGTAGCACCTTTGGAATTGATGCAACAAAGCCGGAAGGCGATGTTGTTACATGGATTGCAGACGGTACTCTGTACTGGGAAGCACAGACCGAAAAAGGTAATGCATTGACTGAGAAGGTTTCTAATGTTTTAGCAGAGAGTGACAGTGCTGCCGTAGAGGCACAGCAGGCTGCTGTAAAGGAAATCTTAAACAGACTGCCGCTTGCAGATTTGGATATTTCCTACTTTACATCCCGTCCAGAGTTAGAGATCTTCAATAGAGAAGAATGGAAAGAATTATCCAGCCACTGCTTAGGCTGCGGAACATGTACCTTTGTATGTCCGACCTGCCAGTGCTACGATGTGCGCGACTATGATACAGGACACGGCATTGAGCGTTATCGCTGCTGGGATTCCTGTATGTATCGCGACTTCACAATGATGGCACACGGAACCAACCGTAAGAGCCAGGTAGAGCGTTTCCGCCAGAGATTCATGCACAAGCTGGTTTACAATCCGCTTAGAAATAATGGCGAGTTCTCCTGCGTAGGTTGCGGCCGTTGCTTAAAGAAGTGCCCGAATTCCCTGAATATCGTTAAGGTAGCAAAAACATTGGGAGGTACACAGGCATGAGTGAGATAAGAGAAGAATTAATTCCTGTCCTTGGCGTTGTTACTGATGTCCGCAAGGATACGCCGGATGTAAAGACATTCCGCGTAGTAACGCCAGACGGCAAGAAAGCATTTGAACATAAGCCTGGCCAGTGTGCCATGCTTTCAGTTCCGGGTGTTGGTGAAGGTATGTTTTCTATCACATCTTCCCCGACACAGACAGAGTATATGGAGTTTTCCATCAAGAAGTGCGGATGCCTTACCACATGGCTGCACGCTCTTGAGCCGGGCCAGATGATTACCATCCGCGGACCATACGGAAACGGATTCCCAGTTGACACCGAGTTAAAGGGCAAGAATCTGCTGTTTATTGCGGGTGGTATCGGATTGGCTCCGCTTCATTCTGTAATCAACTACTGCCGTCATTATCGTGACCAGTATGGCGACATTGACATTATTTACGGTTCCCGTTCAAAGGACGATCTGGTAGATATAAAGGAAATCCAGGATGAGTGGTGCAACGAGGCTGGAATCAATGTTCATCTGACTATCGACCGCCCGCAGGAGGGCTGGGATGGCCACGTTGGATTCGTTCCAAGCTACGTAAACGAGCTGAATCTTTCCTTAGACAAGACGATCCTGATCTGCGGACCGCCAATCATGATCAAGTTTACTCTGCAGAATCTGCAGGCACTCGGCTTCTCAAAGAGCCAGGTATATACAACCATGGAGCTTCGCATGAAGTGCGGTATCGGAAAGTGCGGCCGCTGCAATATCGGTTCCAAGTATGTCTGCAAGGACGGTCCGGTATTCCGCTTCGACCAGCTGGATGAACTGCCGGATGAGTATTAATTAATACAAATAAGTGCAGATCGTACGAATGCGAAAGTAATGAGTCGTGCGCAGTCAAAGAAAATTAGCTGCTCATGCTTGCATGAAAGCAGATAATTTTCTGAGACGGCATAGGGCGAAGCCCGCGTGCGAGAGAAAGCACGGCGCAATAAAGATTTGTAAATGAATATGGAGGAAATATAATAATGGACGAAATGATTACAGTTTATTTATATGGTAAGAAATATACTGTTCCCTCCAGCCTGACAATTATGGAAGCTTTTGAGTATTCCGGTTATCAGCTGGTTCGTGGCTGTGGTTGCCGTAACGGTTTCTGCGGTGCCTGTGCTACAATTTACCGTATCAAGGGTGAGACTACTCTTCACGGATGTCTGGCATGTTCCACAAAGGTTGAGGATAACATGTGTGTAGCATCTCTTCCGTTCTTCCCGTTAGAGAAGGAAATCTACAACATCGAGGAGATCCGTCCTACCCAGGAAATCATGATGCAGCTGTATCCGGAGATTTATTCCTGTATCGGATGTAATGCCTGTACAAAGGCCTGCACACAGCAGTTAAACACCATGCAGTATATTGCATATGCACAGCGCGGTGAGTATGAGAAGTGTGCTGAGGCATCCTTTGACTGTGTAATGTGTGGCGTCTGCTCATCCAGATGTCCGGCAGGAATTTCTCATCCGCAGGTTGCTCTGCTTGCAAGAAGACTGACTGGAAAGTACTTAAAGCCGGAAGCAAAGCATCTGACAAAGCGTGTTCAGGAGATTGCAAATGGAGATTTCGACGAGGCGATGAAGGATATCATGGGTAAGTCTATCGACGAGCTGAAAGATATGTACAACAATCGTGTAATCGAAAAATAAAGGAGGACGAATAAGATGAGCTTTCCATATACAGAGGAAATGATGGAGTCTGTCAAAAAAGTTGAAGCTACCAGAGCAGCCCGTATGGCAACTGAGCCAAGACGTATGACAGCAGATGAAAAGGATGCGCTGCTGGAGCAGTATCATCCGGACTATAATCTTTCCAGCTTTGCACAGATCACAGTTGGACCAAACAAGGGCGAGAAGGCTCCGAAGGAGTTAGTTGCTCTTTTACAGGCAAAGAGCCGTGTTCAGGGAATGAACCTTGATCTGACTCATCCGGATTATGATACTGACGTGCTGGTTATCGGCGGTGGCGGTTCTGGTGCATCTGCAGCAATCGAGGCAAATGAGGCAGGCGCAAACGTAATGATCGTTACAAAGCTTCGTATCGGTGATGCCAACACTATGATGGCAGAGGGTGGTATCCAGGCAGCAGATAAGGAAAATGATTCTCCGGCACAGCATTACTTAGACGTAATGGGCGGCGGACATTTTGCAAACGTTCCTGAGCTGGTTGAGAAGCTGGTAAAGGACGGACCGGAGTGTATTAAGTGGTTAAACGACTTAGGCGTTCTGTTTGATAAGGATGCAGAGGGCAACATGATCACCACACACGGTGGCGGAACCTCCAGAAAGAGAATGCATGCAGCAGCAGACTACTCTGGTGCTGAGATCATGAGAGTTCTTCGTGATGAGGTTCAGAACCGTGGTATTCCGGTTGTTGATTTCACATCTGCAATCGAGATCATCAAGGATACCGAGGGCAAGGCAGCAGGTGCTGTTCTTCAGAACATGGAGACGGGAGAGATCCTGATCGCTCGCGCAAAGTGCGTAATCATCGCAACCGGTGGTGCAGGAAGACTTCACTATCAGGGATTCCCGACATCCAACCATTACGGTGCGACGGCAGATGGTCTGGTATTAGCTTACCGTGCAGGAGCAAGACTTCTGTATCAGGATACTTTACAGTATCATCCGACTGGTGTTGCATTCCCATCCCAGATCTATGGCGCACTCGTAACAGAGAAGGTTCGTTCCATGGGTGCACAGTTCGTCAATGTAAACGGTGAAGCATTCATGCATCCGCTGGAGACAAGAGACGTAGCTGCATCTGGCGTTATCCGTGAGGTATCCAGAGGAAATGGTATTCATACCCCGCTTCGCGATGGTATCTGGCTGGATAGCCCGATGATCGATGCTATCCATGGAGAGGGAACTCTGGAGAAGAGACTTCCGGGTATGCTTCGTATGTACATGAGATATGACATCGATATGAGAAAGGTGCCGATCGTAATTTACCCAACACTTCATTATCAGAACGGTGGCGTTCGCGTCAGCGTAAATGGTATGTCAGATGTTCCAAACCTGTATGTTGCAGGTGAGGCAGCTGGTGGTGTTCACGGAAGAAACCGTCTGATGGGTAACTCCCTTCTGGACGTTATCGTATTCGGTCGTAACGCAGGTCAGCAGGCAGGTAAGCAGTTCAAGAATGTAACACTGTCTGATCTGACTCTGGATCATGTAGATGCATTCGAGAAAGAATGTGAGGCTGCAGGTGTTCACAGCGATATCGTGTCTCCTCAGATCCTTCCGGATTACAGAAGAAAGAAGTGATTTAGCTATTTATTAGGATAGTTAGAGCTCTCTTGGGAATCGAGTGGGCAGAACTGAATTCAATAGTATAGTTAAAACGCATGCTGCACGAGGTTATAAATAACCGTGGGAGCAGGTTATCTATAGTCATGAAAAATTAAAAAAGAAAAAGGCCGGGGAAGCCTCCGGCTTTTTTCGGCATAAAGATAAGAATATGTTCTTATTTGGAGAACGATAAGGGGAATTGCCATGGGCTATGTAAACAGTGTTTTATCAAATTCAGCCTTTCAAGTATTTTCAATTGCTATGATTGGCTATCTTTTAGGACGTATTAAAATCAGAGGAATCGAAGTAGGAGATGCTGGAATCCTGATTGTATCATTGATTGCAGGACATTTTGGCGTTACGTGTCCGGCATTTGCAAAAAGCGTCGGTATTGTATTATTTGTAGCATCAGTTGGTTTGATCGCTGGACCAAAATTTTTCCACAATTTTGTAAAAAACTTTAAATCTTATGTATTGCTTGGCTTTTGCGTCATCATTACAGGTGGAATTTGTGCCGCACTGATCTGTCTGATCGGACGGGTCGATGGTGCACTTGCAGCAGGACTGCTTTCAGGAGCGCTCACTAGTACACCAGGTTTCGCAGCAGCACAGGAAGCAGCAGGTGATTTAAGAGATGTCGTATCTGTCGGTTATGGCATTGCATATCCGTTCGGAGTAATCGGTGTTGTACTTTTTGTGCAGTTGGTACCAAAGTTTTTAAAGGTTGATATGGCAAAGGAACGTGCAAAACTTGAAGCAAGTTCAGGAAAAGCACAGGATATTTCTAAGTTGAAAAATCTTATTGCCGTAGATTCACTTGGTATGATGCCGCTTTGTTTGACAATTGTTCTTGGATTAATCATTGGAATGATCAAGATTCCGCTTCCGGGTGGCGCTTACTTCTCACTCGGAACATCTGGCGGACCGTTGATTTCAGGATTGATTATTGGCCATTTGGCACATATTGGACCAATTGATCTAAGACCAAAGAAGAGCGTCATGGAGTGTATGCGTGAGTTTGGTCTGTTTTTATTCTTGATCGGAGCAGGCTGCGAGGGTGGAACAGGCTTTGTTGAGACGATAGCAGAACAGGGTCCGATCCTCTTTGTATATGGTGTTATCATGACACTTGTTCCAATGGTGGTTGGCTATATTTTTGCAAAGAAGGTACTTAAGCTTCCAGTCCTCAACAACATGGGTGCACTCTGCGGTGGTATGACAAGTACACCGGCGTTGGGTTCATTAATTCAGGTTGCCGGAACTGATGATGTGGCATCTGCGTATGCATCCACATATCCAGTTGCGCTCGTAACCGTTGTACTGGTGGAGCAGGTTATTGTATTGCTATTTTAACCGAATCAAGTAGCGAAGCGGATTGCGAATATCCGCTTGACTAGGTTTTCGTCAGGAAATGATATTGATAATTTTAGAAAAAAACAACTCATAACACAATATGGGATGTTTCTTATACAGAATGGTGTAAATGTCAGGTCGGTTACGGAATCGTAGTGGACTGATGCGTTTGAAATATTGAACTATAGTTGATAAAAAATATCAAAAAGAGGCAATCCGCAGCAGATGTGGGTTGCTTTTTTTTGAAGCGATAGTGTATAATTCACGGCACAGGCTATCTAAAAATGCCGAAAAATTAGAGAAAGGAAAAAAATAATGATCAAAAAAAGACTTTTGAACATGGTGCCGGAGAGCAAGCGTTATATCATGTTAAATGTGCTGTTTCAGTGGATTTCACTGGTAGCCAATATCATGATGATGGCGTCGATTACCGGACTGTTAGCCGCGCTGTTTTCAGGCACACAAAAGGATGAACAGATCGCAGATACAGCATTGGTATGTATCTGCGCGCTAATCGTGAGAGCAGTCTGCTCTACTAGAGCATCACGTATGGGATACCTTTCATCCAAAACAGTAAAAAAGGTTATCCGCGAGCAGATTTATGAAAAGCTGCTTCGTCTGGGAACTTCCTACAAAGATGAGGTGCAAACATCAGAGATTGTTCAGGTAGCAGTCGAGGGTGTAGAACAGCTTGAAACTTATTTCGGTGCATATATGCCGCAATTTTTCTACGCGATGCTAGCACCTCTGACACTTTTTATCGTTCTTTGCTTTGTAAATGTGCCGTCAGCTGTCGTGCTTCTAATTTGCGTGCCGCTTATTCCGATTGCAATCGCAGCAGTTCAGACGTGGGCAAAAAAGCTGCTGTCCAAATATTGGGGACAGTATACGGCACTTGGTGATACCTTCCTTGAAAATTTACAGGGACTGACAACATTAAAAATCTATCAGTCTGATGCGTATAAAAATGAGGAGATGAACCGAGAGGCAGAGAAGTTTCGCAAAATTACGATGAAGGTGTTGACAATGCAGTTGAATTCCATTACGATTATGGATTTTATCGCGTATGGAGGTGCAGCACTCGGTATGATTCTTGCCGTAACTCAGTTTAAGGCGGGGCATGTAAGTCTTAGTGGTTGCCTGTTAATCATCCTTCTCTCCGCAGATTTTTTCATTCCAATGCGTCAGTTGGGATCATTTTTCCATATTGCAATGAATGGTATGGCGGCAAGTGATAAGATTTTTGCGCTGATTGATCTTCCAGAGCCTGATATTAAAAAAGAAAATTGTCCGGCAGAGGGGGCGAT
>CAVCPW010000268.1:0-31005 GCA_963604075.1 Anaerovoracaceae bacterium
TCCGAGGAAAATGGCTGGAGCCGGGCAAAGAAAATGCAGCCGCCAGCAGGAAGGCTAATGGCACGCGAGTGTCCACCAATTCAGATCGAGGAACGCTTTAACGCAAAGACTGTAAAAAAACTGGGCGAAGGACATTTCCTAGTAGATGTGGGCAAAAATGGAGCCGGCTTTGTGGAGCTTGTGCTGCATGGAACGACAAAGGAAAATCGCGGAAATTGGATTTATCTGTATCCGGCTGAAATGACAAATGAGACTGGTGATGGCATAGATCAGCGGTCGTGCACGCAGAGCTGGAGTGAGAAGTTTGACTGTGTGATTCGTGATTCTTATCGTATGACAGGAAGTGGTGAGGAGCGCTGGCATCCGTCCTTCTGCTACCACGGTTTTCAATATGTGGAAGTAGTTGGCTTTCCAGGTGAGCTTGCACCAGACCAGATCATCTGCTGTCGTCTTTCTGCAGCCAATGAAAAACATGGCACCTTTGAGACCTCAAATCAGACTTTAAATCGCATCTGCGAAATCACAGACCGTTCGATTTCAAGCAATATGTACTGGAGCTTTACCGATTGCCCGCAGATCGAAAAGCTAGGTTGGATTGAGACCTCGCATTTGATGTTTGCATCCGTTGCAGCAGTGTATGACATTCGCGCATGGATGAAGAAAATTATTCATGATATCTGCGATTCTCAGCTTGGTAAAGAGCAGGCTGTACTTGCAGGAAACGATGAGGAGGGCTTTGTGCCAGGTATCATTCCAGAGTTTTATCGCATCGGAGGACTCTATAAGGATCCGAACTGGAATGGTGCATGTGTATTCACACCATGGGCATACTATCAATATTATGGAGATGAGGCTGTGTTGCGTCAGGCATTTCCAATGATGGAACATTATCTAGCCTATTTGGATCGTCAAACGACAAATGGTGTGTTGGAAAACTATGCACAGATGGGCGAGTGGGGCGAGTATGGAGAGCATACTCCAAATGTATTGGTTGCCACATGCGCTTATTACAGAATGCTTGTGATCGCAAAGCAGATTTGTGGAATTTTAAAAAAGCAGAAAGAACAAAAAGAAAATAAGCTGGATGAGAAAGTTGAAAAGGATAAGAAAGAATGCAAATGCGAAGCTCAGAATGAAGATGAGAAAGTAAAACTTTATGAAGCAAAAGTACAGGCCGTAAGAGAAGCATTCTATCGTCATCCAGAGTGCTATGATGAGACAACTGGACAGTTTGGAACAGGCAGTCAGGCAAGCTATGCGATTGCGCTGTTTAGCGGCATGGCAAAAGGTCATGAAGAACAGGCAGTGGAAGCACTAGTAGAAGCTGTAAAGAAAAATGGCTATCATTTGACTTCTGGAGAGGTAGGCTTAAAGCAGGTATTTTCCTCATTAGCAGAGGCTGGATATAGCGATGTGGTTTATAAGATGGTTATGAATCCGACGGCGCCAAGTTACCGAGTTTTTGTTGATAAAGGACTTACCACGCTGCCAGAGTATTGGAATTATGAGGAATTTTGGCTTGGCAGTATGGTGCGTTCCCGCAATCATGCAATGATGGGTCATGTGCGTGAGTGGATGACAAGCTTTGTGTTGGGCCTCCGTTCACAGGCTCCGGGATGGACCAAAATGCTTGTGGCACCATATGCGGCAGCTGATTTGACATATGCGAAGGGCAGTGTCATGACTCCGTGGGGCATTGTAAAAGTGTCATGGAAAAAGGAGACGGAGAGCTTTTCTCTTGCGGCATCTATTCCGCCGGGAATTACTGCCACTGTGTGCATGCCAAAGGAATATGGTGGGGCACAGTATGAGGTTGGAAGTGGCGAGTGGAAGTGGAGCGTATGGGGCTAGACAGCTACGATCCGTTTCAGATTGTGGAGATAACAAAGGGGCGTGTATATGGCGATGGGCAATGGTTAGCACGAATGGATCAAAAAGGAATTGATCAGGTTGACAGTATTCTGGCAAAAACACATGGAAAAACAAAAGAAGAACAAGCAAAAGCGTTACTGGAGTTCATTGATTTGTGGAAGGAGGAGCAAGAGTGACAAGTAGTGCAAGGATTACGTCATCCAAAGGAAATCCGGTCATTCTTGTATTTGGAGATACGCAATTTACTCGTGATATGGTGGAGGTAAGAGTTTGAGCTTGCCGTTGGAAAGACCGTAACAGTGGAAAAAGAATAGTTGTATTGTTGAATCATTCTGTGATAGAATAAAGTTACAAAAATTCAGGCCAAGAGATCTGAAAATTTCCTATCAGAAAGGATGCGAATGATATCATGAAGTGGCAGAGAGTAAAATATCAGCCGAACACCCCACTCGGTGCAGACGGTCAGAAGGTAACAGCAAGCAAGGAACACAGAGAGCTATCAAAACAGGCAGCAAAGGAAGGCATGGTCTTACTGAAAAATGACAATGGACTGCTTCCATTTGAGAGAGGCACCAGACTTGCCGTATTTGGAAAGGCATGTGCCGATTATGTAAAAGGTGGTGGAGGAAGCGGCGATGTGACTGTTTCCTATACTGTGAGCCTTGACGCAGGTTTAAAGGCACTTAGTGATTATGTGAGTGTATATGAAGGATTGTCAGACTTCTATTGCAAAAATGTGCGCGATCAGTATGAAAAGGGCGTAGCACCTGGTATGACTGTAGAGCCAGAGGTTCCGGCAGATCTGTTAAAGAAGGCAAGAGCCTATACCGACACGGCATTGATTACGATTTGCCGTTTCTCCGGAGAGGGATGGGATCGAACCAGCAGCTACGATAATGGTGTGGAGTCAGATGAGCCTATGTGGAAGGCAGCTCAGAAGGTTTTCGAGCGTGGTGATTTCTATTTATCCGATGCTGAGCAGCGCATGGTCGAGGCAGTAAAGGCGGCATTCCCGAAGGTTGCGGTCGTATTGAATGTTGGAGGTGTCATTGATACCAAATGGTTTGCACAGGACACGCAGATTCAGTCTGTTTTAATGGCATGGCAGGGCGGCATGGAAGGCGGTGCTGCAGCAGCCGAGCTTCTGTGCGGCATTGGCAATCCATCCGGAAAGCTGGCTGATACATTTGCAAGGACTCTTGAGGATTATCCGTCTTCCTATAACTTCCATGAATCGAAGGATTATGTCGATTATACAGATGATATTTATGTTGGATATCGTTATTTTGAGACAATTCCGGGGGCAGCAAAAAAGGTAGTTTACCCGTTTGGTTACGGTCTTTCTTATACCACATTTAAGTGGGAGCTTGAGTCTGTAAATGAGGTAGACGATGGCACGATTACAGTGCGTGCAGAGGTGGCAAACACAGGAAATAAGGCAGGAAAGGAAGTTTTACAACTTTATGGAAGCGCATCGAAGGGCATGCTTGATAAGCCGTCAAAGATTCTTTTGTCATATGCAAAGACAAGACTGCTGCAGCCAGGTGAAAATCAGCTGATTACTTTAACATGCAAGATTGAAGACCTTGCATCATACGATGATCTGGGTGTGTTACACAAGTCTGCATATGTACTGGAGCAGGGAGAGTATCATTTCTATCTTGGAACATCCGTGAGAGAGACTGTGGAGCTTGGATTTATCCATACTGAGGATGATACGAGAGTGACCGAACAGCTTAGCGCGTGCCTGACACCGAGTTCTCTGCCGAAGCGTATGCGCGCCGATGGCAGCTTTGAGGAGCTTCAGGTAACACCAGCTCACGATCCTGACAGCGATGATCTTATGTCAAAGGAGGAGAAGCTGCGTTTAGACGGAATATCCCCTGATGCGAGAGCATATAAGGGACAATGCCTGTGGAGTAAGAAAGACTGGCGCATTCAATTTGAACAGGTGGCGGACGGCACTGTGACTATGGATGAATTTGTGGCACAGTTAAGCGATGAAGAACTGGCACATCTTTTAGGCGGTCAGCCAAACACAGGAGCAGCAAATACCTTTGGCTTTGGCAACCTGCCGGAGTGCGGCATTCCGAACTTTATGACAGCAGACGGTCCGGCAGGGCTTCGTATCCAGCCAGAGTGCGGTGTGTGCACAACTGCATGGCCGTGTGCGACTCTTCTTGCCTGCACTTGGAATCCGGATATCGTCTATGAGGTGGGTGCAGCCGGTGCAAAGGAAGTAAAGGAAAATAATATCGCAATCTGGCTGACCCCAGCGATCAATATTCACCGTACTCCGATGTGCGGACGTAACTTTGAATACTATTCAGAAGATCCGTATCTGGTTGCAAAGCAGGCTGGCGCGATGGTTCGCGGTATCCAGTCTCAGCACATTGCAGCAACGGTAAAGCACTTTGCAGTGAATAACAAGGAGACAAATCGTAAGGATTCTAATTCCAGAGTATCTGAGCGTGCCGCAAGACAGATTTATTTAAAGGCATTTGAGCGTATCGTAAAGGAAGCAAAGCCGTGGTGCATCATGTCCTCCTATAATATTATAAATGATTACAGAGCATCTGAGAATCATGATCTGTTAGAGAAGCTTCTTCGTGATGAGTGGGGCTTTGACGGTGTAGTCACAACAGACTGGTGGACACTGGGCGAGCATTACAAGGAGGTCAATGCTGGAAATGACATCAAGATGGCAAGCGGCAATCCAGAGAATCTGCTAGAAGCATTGCATAAGGGATTATTAAAGAGAGAGACGATGGAACGCAGCGTAAAGAGATTGTTAAATGTTCTCTTAAAAATTGACTGACGAAAATTAACAGGTAAAAATTAACTAGCCAAAATTAACTGGTAAAATGAGGAAGGAATTAAACTTTATGGAAACGAAGATGTGGAATGCAGACCTGGGAGATGGAACGTATAAAAATCCAATCCTCTATGCAGATTATTCAGATCCGGATGCTTGTCGTGTGGGCGAAGATTATTTTATGATCGCATCAAGCTTTTGCAATGCGCCGGGTCTGCCGATACTTCACTCAAGAGATCTGGTCAACTGGAAGGTAGTAAATTACATCCTGCCTAAAGTTCCGGGAGAACGTTATGATAAGCCGGTACATGGATGTGGTGTGTGGGCTCCGGCGATTCGTTATCATGAGGGAACTTACTTTGCCTGTTTTCCGATGCCGGATGAGGGCATTTATATGAGTACCGCTAAGAATCCGTTTGGAGCATGGTCTGAGCCGGTCAACATCCGTCCGGGTGCAGGTTGGATCGATCCGTGTCCGTTCTGGGATGATGATGGAAGGGCATATTTGGTAGCAGGTGTCGCAAGGAGTCGTATCGGTTATAAGAGTGTGCTTCATATGGTGGAGATGCAGCCTGACGGAATGGGCCTGATTGGAGAAGAAAAAGTTGTCTTTGACGGAAATTTAAATGATCAGGAGACAATCGAAGGACCAAAGCTTTACAAGCGAAATGGCTGGTACTATATTTTTGCTCCGGCGGGTGGTGTAAAAACGGGCTGGCAGACAGTTCTTCGTTCCAGAAATATTTTTGGACCGTATGAGTACCGTGTTGTAATACGTCAGGGCGATACGCCTGTAAATGGCCCTCATCAGGGTGCATGGGTTGATACTGTGACAGGAGAGGACTGGTTCTTACATTTTCAGGATGTTTATAGTGCAGGACGAATTATCCATCTTCAGCCGATGAGCTGGAAGGAGGACTGGCCGATTATTGGTGTGGCAAAGGATGGTAATGAGTACGGAGAACCAGTGCTTACTTACCGTAAGCCAAATGTAGGTGAGGCTGCGAAAAAGACTGTGATCTGTGAGCCGGATGCATCCGATGATTTCGCAGAAAAAACACTTGGTCTTCAGTGGCAGTGGAATGCAAATCCGCAGGAAAGCTGGTGCGAGTTTACCGGAAATGGACTTCGCCTGAATGCAGTTTGCGAGGAAAATGGACTGCCATACGGTGATTATCAAAATCTCTTACTCCAGAAATGGCCGGCACCAGAGTTTACCTGTGAGACAACACTTTCGCTTGCAGGATTAAAGTCAGGTGCCCAGGCCGGTGTGATTTCGATGGGCGTGGAGTATGCACTGATCACCTTTAAGAGAGCGGATGATGGTGGCATTTTGGCATCATTTGTAAAGGGCGTGCAGAAATACGGCAAGATTCTCGTGGAAAGCACGGAGGAGATGAGTACAACATTAGGAACGGTTGACTTTGCAGATGATAGCGAGGTAGTGACTGTTCGCATGAGTGTACGCCGCGTCGGAACGCAGGATTTGAGTGAGAAAGAAAAGAATTTTCCACTTGAGGAAGTGGAATTTTCATACAGTACAGATGGCATAAATTACCAGAAGGTCGGAAGCTATATGGCAGTTCCGGGACGCTGGGTTGGCGTAAAGAGTGGTGTGTTCTGTGCGGCGTATGATGTACAGGATGCAGGCAGCTGTATGGTGACGAAGTGCATTTACGTGTAATGTAGTGTGTCTACGCGTAATGCATGTATGTGTCTGCACATGATACAGTGTGCATATGCAAGTCTGTATCGAATCTATCATAATTTTCACAATCTATTGAAAGGCATTGCTTCTGTGGAGGTGGTGCCTTTCTCAATTCTACTCGTAAAAAACTTGTAACCCCGCAAATATAATGATATCATAAATATGATCAAGAAAATTAAAGAAAAAAGGAGATTACCAATGACGAGAACATACCGCAATCCCGTGCAGCGCGGCTTTTTCCCAGATCCATCCGTTGTGCGCGTTGGAGACGATTATTATATGGTCAATTCGACCTTCCAATATTTTCCGGCAATCGCAATCAGCCATTCAAAGGATATGGTACACTGGGAACTAATTGGACATGCAATTACAGATCCAGATGAATTAGACTTAAGCGACATCCGTGATTCTCACGGAATCTGGGCACCGGACATTTCTTATAGTAATGGCAGATTTATCATTATGGCAACGCTTCGCTTAAATGCAGATGGAAAGCGAGATAATAATGTCATGCGCCGCCAGTTGGTGGTTTCTTCTGAGAAGCCGGAAGGCCCATACAGCAAGCCTTCATGGTTGGAGGTGGACAGCATTGATCCGTCCCATTTTGTGGATGATGGTGGAAAGCATTACATGGTTATCAGTCCGGGAATCAACCTTGTTCCGTTGTCTGATGATTGCACTCGAGTGATCGGTGATTTGATTCCTGTCTGGCCGGGAACAGGAGAGCGCTGCCCGGAGGGACCGCACATTTTGCGTCACGGTGACTATTATTATGCAATTCTTGCAGAGGGCGGCACTGGATACGGTCATGGAATTAATGTTGGCCGTTCAAAAAATCTGTTTGGTCCATATGAGCCATCGCCATATAATCCGCTGATGCGTCAGTTTGACCCCAATGCACCAATTCAGCGCACTGGTCATGGAAAATTGATTGAAGACGCTAACGGCGACTGGTGGGTCTATTATCTGATGGGACGTCCAAATCGAGGTATTGAAGTCGCAAACGGAAAGGCACCAAAGCCGGGAGAGATTCGTGTGCCGGGTGCGTATACTACAGTCGGCAGAGAGACCGGAATGGATCCGGTAAGATGGCTGAATGATGGATGGTTTGTTATCAACGAAGGCAAAGGTCCTAGTACTGAGCAGGTTGCACCGAACCTGCCGGAGGTTACCTATCCAAAGTGGCAGAGGGATGATTTTGATAATCCAACATTAGATGTACACTGGGAATTTGTGCGCAGACCAGCACCGGGAAATTATTCACTCACAGAGCGTCCTGGTCATATGCGAATTTGGACCCAGGATGGACAGCTCTTTGAAATTCGTGCAAAAAATACGTTGCTTCGCAGAGAAGAAGAACTAGCCTATACCGCAACCACAAAGCTTGATTTTTGCCCAACAAGAGATGGTGAGCAGGCAGGACTGACCTGTTATTACAGCACCGCGACATATGCGCGTTTTTCTCTGTGTTATGAAAGCGGCAGAAAGCTTCAGCTTGTAATCAATCGAAATCACGGTGAGGAGCTGATAGCAGAAGTGGATCAGATAAAGGATGTTCCGATTTGGCTAAAGGTCGAAGTCGATCGTTTGACAAGACGCTTTTTTTACAGTTATGATGGCGTACAGTGGAATCTGGCGGGTGTATTAAATGACTGTATTTATTTGTGTGACGAAGGTGTGCCGGATGATCCGAAACGTCACACCGGAACGCTTGTCGGCATCTACGCAAATAATGGCGGGTGCGGAAGTCGTATTCCGGCGGATTTTGATTTCTTTGAATTTAACTAAATTGAGTAAGTCCCCTGCTTCAATTGCAAAAAGCAATAAGCAGGGGGGATTTGCTTGTATCAGGAGGCGTGCAAGCGCCTTCTGATAAACTGCGGAGCAGTTATTTGGTTATGAGCAAATAGCGAAGCGGATTGCGAATATCCGCTTGACTGGATTGAATATCAATATAGAAGAAAGTAGTGATTTATAAATGGAAAACCGTGATCTGAAAATGGCAGAAAAAATTGCCGCATGTGTAGCCCAAAAGGGCGGCAGAACCTTCCTTGTCGGTGGATATGTGCGAGATCTCTTGATGGGAAAGCACAACAAAGATATTGATATCGAGATCCACGGGGTACAGCCCGAGGAACTTGAGAAGATTCTTGATGGGTTAGGTTCTCGAACCGAGATGGGTGCAAGCTTCGGTGTCTATGGCCTGCGAGGTTATGATATTGACATCGCCATGCCACGTCAGGAGGAGGCGACCGGGCGTGGCCATAAGGATTTCAAAATCTATGTAGATCCATTCCTTGGAACCTACAAGGCTGCAATGCGCCGCGATTTTACAATAAACGCAATGATGCAGGATGTCTTGACAGGCGAGATTATTGATCATTTTGGCGGGCAGGATGATCTGAAAAAAGGAGTGCTTCGTCATGTAAATCCACATACATTTGCAGAGGATCCGCTTCGTGTGCTTCGAGCCGCACAGTTTGCTGCACGCTTTGAATTTGATATTGCACCTGAGACAATTGAATTATCGCGCACAATGGATTTGACCACGCTTGCGCGTGAGCGTGTGATGGGAGAGCTTGAAAAAGCTTTATTAAAGGCTGCGCACCCGTCCATCTTCTTTGAAAAGATGCGAATTATGGATCAGCTCGATAACTGGTTCTTGCATTTGACTAAGCTTATCGAACTCGAGCAGCCGCCAAAATACCATCCTGAGGGTGATGTATGGACACATACGATGCGTGTCCTTGACAGTGCGGCTTCGTTTCGTGACAAGGCAAAAAATCCAGTTGGACTGATGTTGTCTGCGTTGACGCATGATCTTGGAAAAATTACAGCAACGATAGTTGACGATAAGGGGATTATTCATGCATATGGACATGCAAAGCAGGGAGATCCGTTTGCAAAAGAGTTCTTAGAACGCATAACAAATGAGACAAAGCTAATCCGTTATGTGCGAAATATGGTTTCACTTCATATGAGACCATACGAGCTTGCAAAAGAAAATGCAGATAAAAAAACTACAAATATGTTATTCGACAGTGCAATTTCACCGGAAGATTTATTGTTATTGTCTACGTCAGATCAGATGGGCAAGGGAAACGGCCGCATCATTCCAGAGTATGAAGAATATCTGAGAGAAAGGTTATCATGGTATCGATACACTATGGAGCAGCCGTGCGTCATGGGGGCCGATTTGATCCAGGCAGGACTCAAACCAGGTCCGAAATTCAGCGAGATCCTTGCATTTGCGCACAATTTACATCTTTCCAATGTTGGAAAAGAAGACGCCTTGAAGCAGACTTTGGCATATGCGAAGACACTTTAAATGTGTAAAATATGGCATGAAATTTGTATAGAATATACAAAGATATGACTGTATTATTTTACAAAAAGACAGAAAATAAGAAGAATCTTTACATTTTGACAAGAGTCAGATATACTAACAGACGTAAAAGTGCATGCGCCATTTTGAGCGCGAAAAGGAGGGTGGCAAGTTGATTCGGTATCTTGAAGAAAAGAAGCTGTTTCAGTTGGACACGGCAAACACAACTTATGTAATAGGTCTTACCCCGGAAGGGTATGTAGGACATGTCTATTATGGTGACAGACTCTTCGGTGATGCAGTCAGCACGATGCTTCGCACAGAAGAACCACCGTTTACCCCATCAAAGAACTTACGGGAAAAGTCAGCTTTTCTTGACTTTTTCCCAATGGAATATCCGACCGGCGGAATTGGTGATTACAGAGAAAGTTGTCTGGATGTACGAAATGAAGCAGGAAGCAAAGCATCCGAGATTTTCTATTCTGATCATGCCATCACAGATGGCAAGCCACGTTTAGAAGGTCTTCCGGCATCATTCGGCACGACTGATGAAGTACAGACACTCGTGATCACCTGCAAAGATCCGGTGCTTGGGCTGACCGTGGAACTGATGTATTCGGTTTTTGAGAAAGAAGATGTCATTGCCCGCAGCACACGCATTGTAAACGAAGGTTCGCAAAATCTTCGCTTAGAGAAAGTCTACAGTGCATGTCTGGATATGGACAATGAAAATTTTGAACTTTTAAATCTGCATGGTTCATGGGCAAGAGAGCGTCACATCCAAAGGCGCGAGTTGGCTTACGGCAAACAGCTGATGTCTTCTCAGAAGGGCGAATCCAGTCATCAGGAGCATCCGTTCCAGGCACTTGTCACAAAGGGCTGCGATCAGGAGCACGGAAAGGTTTACGGAATGCATTTTGTGTACTCTGGTAACTTTATCGCGCAGACCGAGCGTACCCAGTTTGACATGGTGCGTATGGTAATGGGAATTTCAGCAGAGGAATTTTGCTGGAAACTTGCTCCGGGTGAATCCTTCCAGGCACCGGAGGTTATTCTTGTCTATTCTTCCACAGGCCTTGGAAAGATGTCCAGAAGCTATCACGACTTCTATCGCAGCCATATGATTCGCAGCCCGTACAACCATCGCAAGCGTCCAATCCTGATTAACAACTGGGAGGCGACTTATTTCAACTTCGACACACAAAAGCTCTTAGATATTGCAAAAGAGGCGAAAAAGTGCGGAATAGAAATGCTTGTTATGGATGATGGCTGGTTTGGCCATCGAAACAACGATGACAGCTCACTAGGCGACTGGAAGGTGAACACTGATAAAATTCAGGGCGGCCTAAAATATCTTGTCGATGAGGTCAATAAGATCGGTCTAGAGTTTGGTATCTGGTTTGAGCCTGAGATGATTTCACCGGATTCTGATCTGTATCGTGCACATCCAGACTGGGCGATCCATATTGATGGCAGAGCGGCAACGCAGAGCCGTTGCCAGTATGTGCTTGACTTATCGCGTAAGGAAGTGCGTGACTATGTGTACGAACAGGTTTCGTCCATTCTTCACAGCGCAAATATCCGTTATGTCAAGTGGGATATGAACCGTCAATTGAGCGACCTTGGAAGCAGTTATTTACCTGTAGAGCATAAGCAGGAGTTGTTCCATCGATATACACTCGGAGTGTATGAATTGCAGGAGCGACTGGTTACGGAGTTTCCTGAATTGCTGCTTGAAAACTGTTCTGGCGGCGGTGCAAGATTTGATCCTGGTATGCTATATTACTCTCCTCAGATCTGGTGCTCTGATGATACCGATGCAATTGAGCGTCTGCTGATTCAGGAAGGAACAGCGCTGATTTATCCGCTTTGTTCCATGGGCGCTCATGTCAGCGATTGTCCGAATCATACAGTTGGCAGAGTGACACCGTTTGAGACAAGAGGTCATGTGGCTCTTGCTGGAACCTTTGGATATGAGCTTGATGTAACAAAGATTCCAGAGGAAGACAGACAGATGATTCCGCAGCAGATCGAGATGTATCATAAATATCACGAGCTAGTTCGTGAGGGAGATTATTATCGTATCGCTTCCTACAGTGAAAATCATCTGTATGACTGTTGGGCAGTATCGGCAAAGGATAAGAGCGAGGTGCTTGTCACCTACGTTCAGGTTCACTCAACACCGAATGCTCACAGCAGAAAGCTTTATTTGAGAGGTTTTGAACCTCAGTCTGTTTACTGTCTTGAGGAGACCGGGGAGACCTTCACCGGAGAAATCCTTGAAAAGTATGGCTATTTAATTCGTCCATTGTGGGGCGATTATCGCAGCAAACTGCTGCACTTTGTGAGGGTATAATTTTATAAAAGCTTCTTACATCGAATGTTTTTTTGAACAAAAAAAGTGTGTAGAAACTTCTTACATTGAATGTTTTTTGAACAAAAAAGTGTGTGAAAAACTAAATTAAAAGGATTGTAAGTGCGTATCATGAGACAATGTATATCAAGAGTGGTAAAAGTAACACTTGATATCTATGACTGATGTAGTAAATTGGGTACAAGATTTCTATTGAAGGAGACCGGTATCTGATACGCGTAGAAAGGTGCGTCAGAATATGGAAAGAGAACCATTAAGTACTTGTGAAGCAATGATCATGAAAGTAATTTGGGATCAAAAAGAAGATATTTCAGTTCCGAAGCTGATTGATTTAATTCAGGAGCGTTACGAAAGAGATTATAAGAGAACTACAGTAGTAACCTTCCTTAGCCGTTTAAATGGAAAAGGTTTCATCAGCTCACGTCGTGCAGGCAGAATTTCTTATATTCATGCCGAGAAGAGTGAAGAAGAATATAAGGCAAATCTTTCCGCTCGCGAGGTTAATTTCTGGTTTAACGGAAAGCCGGCCGAATTCATTGCAGCATTTTCAAAAAATCAGCCTCTTTCGAAAGAAGATATTGAACAGATAAGAGGCTTATTGGATGGGATGGATAAGTGACTGTGAACTATCAAGAATATATTAACTCTTGACAACATGGCAGCAATAGTGGTAGTGTAAGTGTATTGCGAAAAGGCGCCCCGCTGAAGATGCGTAAGCGACTGCTTCGCTCACAATACAATATAATAAAGGATGGGTATTTACAATGAGAGAGTTAAAGCCAATCAAAGAAGGCAAGGTACGCGAGATCTATGATAACGGCGACAGCCTGATCATGGTAGCGACTGACCGTATCAGCTGCTTCGATGTCATTCTGAACAATGTGGTAACTAAGAAGGGAACAGTCCTTACTCAGATGTCCAAATTCTGGTTTGACATGACGAAAGATATTCTTCCAAATCACATGATCTCAGCAGATGTAAAGGATATGCCGGAATTTTTCCAGCAGGAGAAGTTTGATGGAAACAGCATGATGTGCCGCAAACTGCAGATGCTTCCTCTGGAGTGTATTGTGCGCGGATATATTACCGGCAGTGGCTGGGCAAGCTATCAGAAGACTGGTAAGGTATGTGGAATCGAGCTGCCGGAAGGCTTAAAGGAGTCAGATAAGCTTACTGAACCAATTTATACACCTTCTACCAAGGCTGAGATTGGCGATCATGATGAGAACATCTCCTATGAGCAGAGTATTGCACACTTAGAGAAGTATTTCCCAGGCAAGGGTGAGGAGTACGCACAGAAGCTTCGCGACTACACCATCGCACTGTACAAGAAGTGTGCAGACTATGCACTGAGCAAGGGAATTATTATTGCAGATACCAAGTTTGAGTTTGGTCTGGATGAGAATGGAAATATTGTTCTTGGCGATGAGATGCTTACACCGGACAGCTCACGTTTCTGGCCGGCAGAGGGTTATGAACCAGGACATGGTCAGCCATCCTTCGACAAGCAGTTTGCCCGTGATTGGTTAAAGGCAAACCCGGATAATGACTGGACACTGCCACAGGAGATTGTTGATAAGACAATCGAAAAATACTTACAGGCATATGAAATGCTGACTGGAAAGCCATTAGCATAAGGCATAGGCAGTAGAGAGCGTAGTAGTTCGATATCAGTTGGGGCAAAATATCTTTTGACTCCAACGTCATAAAACTTTGTAACACATTAGTCGTAGACTAAAGCAAATAGGGGCATATCATAAGTGGTATGCCCTTTTGTTGTACAGGAAAAGGGAGAGAAACATGGAATTGATAAGTGCAGCGATTGCGCAGCAGATCGTAGATACAGTTAAGAGTGTGTGTAATCAGGATATAAATTTTATCGATGCCTCAGGCGTGATTATTGCAAGCACGGATCAGCAGCGAATAAATACGTTTCATGAAATTGGATATCAGGCAGCCGCTACGGCAACTACTATAGAGGTTTTTGATGATGAGAGCTATTTTGGAACGAAAAAAGGTATAAATATTCCTGTTATGTATCATGACCGGTTGGTGGCAGTAATAGGAATTACAGGTGAAGTAAATAAAGTGCGGCAATATGCATTTCTTGCACAGAAGATCACAAATATTATTTTGCGTGAACGTGAGCTGGAAACACTTGGAAACCAGAAAAAGAATCGTCTGAACTATGTGATCAGATGTCTGATAAGCGGTGAGAGGATAGAGAAAAACTATTTGAGTGAAACACTTGCCGAGAATGGACTTAGCGAAAATGCGATATGCCGTGTAGTATTAGTGCGCCTGAATGAACGTTATAATCCGAACAATCTTTTTATGATACAGTCAGCAATCACACAGACATTTCAGCGTATGAACCTGACATTTTTCCGTTATAGTTATCCCAATGAGTATATATTGATTGCAAATAGTGAAAAAGTAGAGCAAAAGATGGAGATGCTAGAAAAGCTGGCTTCAGATTATGACACCGTTTTAAAGATAGGAGTCGGTTCGGGAGTGAAAATCTCACAGAGTTCGCTGTCGTACCAGAGTGCCAAGATGGCATTAGAATGCCAGAAAAAGCGTGGAACAGTGATGTTGTATGACAGGCTGGATTATGAGCTGCTGCTTGGAAATGTTAGTGCGCATAATAGGAAATCATATATTGGAAAAGTGCTGAAGGGGCTATCAGATGATGATATTGCCCTTCTGGAGTGCTACTATGAAGAAGAAATGTCTCTTAAAGCTACAAGTGAACGCCTTTATATACATAAAAATAGTCTCCAGTACCGCCTGAACGCGATACGGGAGACTACGGGTTATGATCCCAGAAAATTTCGTGATGCTGTTGTGCTATACAGTGCAGTTAAGCTGTATGTAAGAAGCCAAAGCGAGTAATTGTTAATTGTTCAAAAAACAGATACATGCAAAAGTATTTACAAACAGGTACATGTAAAAGTAATTTACAATCGGATTCAGATAAGGTAAACGATGATGGAAACGATTGTACTGGTCAATCCAACGAGTGCTTCGTAAGGAATCAGCTTCATACGTTCCTTGATCTGCATATTTACAGAACCTCCGGTTGCATGGAAGAAGGAACCGTGCGGCAGAGAGTCAATAACAGTAGCTCCGGCGTGGATCATAGCACCGGCATCAAGAGCAGATACGCCTTTCTCGATGAGTGTGCCTGAGAAAGTCTGAGAAGCGATGGTGGATCCGGCAGTAGTGGAAGCTGTAGCGCCTGCCATAAGAATACCGGACAGAGGAGCCAGAAGGAATGCTGGCAGATTTCCCATCTCAAGGATAGAAATCATATCGTACTGAAGGTTGGAAGCCTTGATAATACCGGCAAGAGTTCCAGTACCGATAAGAAGGATAGAAACACCAATTACCTTGCTAAGACCAAACTCAGAGTAGGAGACAACGTGACGGATCTGACCTGTTGCAAGCATACATACAAGACCACCTACAGGAAGTGCGATCAGCGGATCAATGGAGATACTTGCGATAGGACGCAGTGCAAGCAAGAGGATAACTACGAGTGGACCTGCGATAGCTGCTGCAAATGAAGGAAGCTTTTTAGACTCGGTGTGCTCAAGATCACTGTCCAGAATCATGCTGTCCTTCTTTTTATTAAGAACAGATGCAAGAAGGATTGTGACAACAACAGCACACAGTGCCGGGACGATGTTTCTCATCATAAGAGAAGTAAGATCAACATTGAAAGCCTCTGCTGTTGCAATGGTGTTCGGGTTTGGAGAAATAATATTTCCAGCTTTTCCTCCGCCAATCATAGCAAGAAGGATAGAAGGCTTGCTGTAGCCTGCTTTTTTGCCGATAGCCATAGCAATCGGAGCAACTGTGATAACAGAAATATCAACGAAAACGCCGACTGCACAGATAATCATGGCAGCGATAGCGATAGATACAAGTGCAAAACGCTCACCGAGCTTCTTAACAATTACATCAGCGATCTTTTCAGCTGAGCCAGTCTTTATAAGAGCACCTGCAAGGATTCCTGATGTCAGGATTCGAAGGATAGAAGACATCATGCTCTGAGCACCGGAAATCATGGTGCTGACTGTTCCGTCAAGACCACCGCCGCCGATAAGTCCTCCGATGAGGGCACCCAGGATAAGGCTGTATGCCGGGTGAACTTTTTTGATAATAAGTACGATAGCAATGACAAGCCCTATAAGAGCTCCATATGTTGTAAATGTCATAATTTTACCCCCCCTTAATTACGGAACGTCCGTATCAGTTTAAATACCTGTTCAGCAGTGTCTTCCATATTTTGCATGGCATTAACAGTATTCATAGCCTCATCTAGAGAGACAACCGTGCGAAGTACAGGGAAAAATGCATCGATTCCACTCTGATTGCAGGCTACGGCATCCTTTGTAACACAGCCGGAAAAAGCCACGACTGGTTTATTGTATTCTTTTGCGATATGAGCGACACCGATAGGAGCCTTACCCATAACAGTCTGTCCGTCGAGACGTCCTTCTCCTGTGACGACAATATCAGCATTCTGAACATAGTCGCGAAGTTTTGTCTCCTCAAGGACAATCTTTATACCGGATTCGAGAGTTCCGTGTAAAAATGTCAGAAAAGCAAAGCCCAGGCCACCGGCAGCACCAACTCCCGGATACTTAGCATCGGCATTTGGAAAGGCTTCCTTTGCCAGTGCGGCATAGTATGCAAGCCATTTATCCATTTGCATAATCATAGTAGCGTCAGCACCTTTTTGCGGACCAAAGATGGCACTGCAGCCATGTTCGCCGCACAGCGGGTTAGTTACATCGCAGGCGATACGGAAAGTACATTCAGAAAGTTCAGGTGCAACATGGTCAGTTGTGATTTTTTCGAGCTGGCAAAGTCCTTTTGCGCCCAATTCTACCTGATTGCCATTCTTGTCAAGCATACCAAAGCCAAGTGCCTGGAGCATACCGACACCACCGTCATTTGTAGCACTTCCGCCAATACCAATTAAGAAGCGACGGCATCCGTTTTTAATGGCATCAAGAATGACCTCACCGACACCGTATGTAGTGGTATTCAGCGGATTTCGCTCCTGTGCAGAAACGAGTGTGATGCCTGCGGCACCTGCCATCTCAATAATAGCGGTATGTGTTTCATCAATAATACCGTATGGGCAGATAACCGGCTTACCAAGTGGTCCAGTGACGTTTACCTTTGTTAGTCGGCCACCACATCCAGCGACAACTGCATCCACGGTACCCTCGCCTCCGTCTGCGAGTGGGCGAATAATCGTGGTAGCATCCGGGTAAGCCTTTTTAATACCTCTTGCGGCACTTTCGCCGGCTTCTAAGGAACTGAGGCTTCCCTTGAACGAGTCGATTGCGATAACAACATTCATAGCATTTCTCCTCCAAATTATTTGATGGCATAAGTATAGCAGAGAAAGAAAAAAGAAAAAATGTTACGAAGAACAAATATAAAAGAAAAAACAGGATCAAAATTGTTATCTGTTACCATTAGGATTGAGCTTCTAAGTTCACGAAAACTTTACGAAAAACAGTGTTGACGCATTATGCAGAAGCAAGGTATAATCAAAGCAATATGCGGCTATGAATCGTCAGCAATAGTTCAGGCCGCAAGGAAGGAATAGAGAGAAGATGAAAATTGCAGTAACGTATGACAACGGTTCTGTCTTCCAGCACTTTGGAAAGACCGAAAATTTCAAGATTTTTGATGTGGAGGATGGTGCGATTGTTTCAAGTGAAGTAGTAAGTTCAAATGGAACAGGACACAGCGCACTGGCAGGATTTCTGGCTGAAAATGGCGTAGATGTAGTGATTTGCGGCGGTATTGGAGGCGGTGCACAGGCAGCACTTGCTGAGGCTGGCATTCAGGTATGTGCCGGAGTAGAGGGAGATGTAAATGAGGCTGCAGAAAGCTACGTAAAAGGAATGCTTGAGAGTACATCCGAATGCAATTGCAATCATCATGAAAATGGCGGTCATTGCGGAGAAGGCGAAAGCTGCTGTCATCAGGATGAGGAAGAGTCTGGCTGCGGAAGCGAAGGTGGCTGTGGCGGATGTCACGGTGGATGCGGAACACCACAGCCGATTATGGAGGGCAAGAATGTAGGAAAGAAGTGCCGTACTCACTATAAGGGGACTTTTAACGACGGTACTCAGTTCGATTCCTCTTATGATCGCGGCGAGCCGCTTGAGTTTATCTGTGGTGTTGGTCAGATGATCAGAGGTTTTGATCAGGCAGTAGCAAATATGGAGATTGGTGAGACTGTTGATATCCATTTGATGCCAGAGGAAGCGTATGGTATGCCGGATCCGGCGGCAATTTTTACACTTGAGATTGCACAGCTTCCGGGTTCTGAAGAGCTTGAGGCAGGACAGCAGGTATATCTGTCCAATCAGTTTGGTCAGCCATTCCTGGTTAAGGTAACGGCAAAGGACGACAAGACAATTACGTTCGATGCAAACCACGAAATGGCAGGCAAGGAGCTGAACTTCATCATTGAACTTGTCAGCGTAGAGGATTAACCGGAAATCGCATTTATAAAATAGAGTGTAACCCCCACGACCCTTGGATGGTGGGATGTAAGTAATAAAATGTATTGAATCAAAGGAGTGTACCTGTCGAAAGGCAGGTGCACTTTTTCAAAACGTGTAATCTTACTTGCAAAATTGCGATAGTGTTATGTTTTACAAGGTGTATAAAAGCTCACAAGACAGAGAGATATGAAGGAAACTAGAAAAAGCCAGAACATGACGATTCTGGCAGATTGGAGAAAAAATGTATCAGTTTAATCGCGAAGAGTACAACAAGAGAATGGAATGGTATGTAGATGCTAGATTCGGTATGTTTATCCACTGGGGATTGTATTCAATTCCAGCCAGAGGCGAGTGGGTGCGCAGCGTCGAGGAGATTCCAAAGGAAGACTACATGAAATATTTCTATGAGTTTGATCCAAAGGATTACGACCCGAAAAAGTGGGCGAGAGCAGCAAAAGAGGCCGGTATGAAGTACGTTGTCTTAACGGCAAAGCATCATGATGGTTTCTGTTTATTTGACAGCAAATATACCAAGTTCAAATCTACCAATACAAAGTGCGGACGTGATCTCGTTGCCGAGTATGTTGAAGCGGTTCGCGCAGAGGGACTGAAGGTTGGTCTGTATTTCTCTTTAATCGACTGGTATCATGATGATTTTCCACATTACGGAGACCGCCAGCATCCGATGCGAAACAATCCGGCATACACAAACGAGAATCGCAATTGGGATAACTACGTGACATTCATGCACAATCAGGTGCGTGAGCTCTGTACAAATTACGGTCAGATTGATGTGCTGTGGTTTGATTTCTCCTATGACGATATGAGAGGTGAGAAGTGGGGCGCTACAAAGCTTGTCAATATGGTGCGAGAGCTTCAGCCGCAGGTCATCATCGACAACCGCTTAGAGGCGAGTGGAGAGGGGTATGGCTCTTTAGTAACAGAAAATCCGCTACCGTATCACGGCGATTTTGTCAGTCCGGAGCAGATCATTCCGCCATATGGCATCCGCGATGTAAAGGGCAATCTTGTTAACTGGGAAGCATGCATTACGATGAACAACAACTGGGGCTATTGTGCAAGGGATAAGTTCTTTAAACCATCATCCATGATCATCAAAAAGTTGGTTGAATGCGTCTCTAAGGGCGGCAATATGCTGTTAAATGTCGGACCGGATGCATACGGAAATATCCCTCCGGAATCTGTGCAGATCTTAAGCGAGATTGGCGCATGGATGAAGAAAAATAGTAAGAGTATTTACGGCTGCGGACTGGCAGGCATCGAAAAACCGGATTACGGCCGTGTTACCAGAAATGGCAATCTGCTATATTTCCACATGTTTGAGAACACAATGGGACCGGTTCCGCTTACCGGAATCAAGCCAGGAACAGTAAAGAAGATACGCCTTCTTTGTGATGGAAGTGAAGTGCCGATTTCAAACAGCTGGGTGCATACAGATTACCCTGATATCGTCTTTGCAAACCTTGGCTCAAATCCAGTGCTGCCGGATGCAGTGGATACTGTGCTTGAGGTTGAAGTGACAGAGTAAAGTTTTCTGACGCACGGCAAAGATTTTTGAAACGTATTTCACAATCTGATGAATTGGATTGGAAACATTGTTTTGAAGAATTGATATAAGTTTGGGATTGTCCGGGCTGGCTTAAATTGTTTGGGTTGGTTTGGACAATTTTAGAAAGGAAAAACGGAAGAAAAGATGATTTTAAAGTTGGAACCATCATTGACGGGAAAAATAAAACAGCACTATGAGGAATGGATGTCATGCTGCCCGAACAGAAAAAGTGAGGTGGACACATGGATTGCAAATGCAAATGAGGACGAAGCAATCTGTATGAAGTATCTGTATGCATATATGCATCCGTGTGATATCGTGTCCTATGATGTAGAAGTAATTGCATCCTATGTGAAGACAACACTGGATATGTATGCAAACATTCCATATGCAAAGCAGGTACCACCAGAGCTATTCTTTACTTATGTATTGAGCGTGCGTGTCAACAATGAAGATCTTGACCAGAGCCGCGCATGGATCTACAGTGAGCTGGCAGAGCGTGTAAAGAGTAAGAAAACAATGTCAGAGGCTGCGCTAGAAGTCAACTACTGGTGCTATGAAAAGGCAACTTACATCCCGTCCGATGGACGTACCTTAGCACCGTTTGGTATGTGCCGTTCTGCACGAGGTCGCTGTGGAGAGGAGTCCACTCTTGCGGTATCAGCGATGAGAAGTGTCGGCATCCCGGCAAGACAGTGCTACGTTCCGCGCTGGGCGCACTGCGATGATAATCATGCATGGGTTGAGGTATGGGCAGATGGTGACTGGCACTATCTGGGTGCATGCGAGCCTGAGGCTGTATTAGACAAAGGATGGTTTACATCAGCAGCATCCAAAGCAATGCTTGTCCATGCAAAAGCATTTTCTGATCTGGAAAGCTCTGCTGAAATCGCATATAAGACACCACTGTATACACTGATGAATGTTACAAAGCGATATGCCGACTGCGAGCGTCTGACCGTTACCGTAACACATCACAAAATGCCAGTGCAGAATGTAACTGTAGCATTTAGTCTCGTCAACTACAGCGAATTATTCCCGCTTCACACAGAAAAGACGGCACCTGACGGTACCGTATCATTCCTGACTGGTAGGGGTGACCTGTATGTAAGTACAGTTTACAATGGAAAATACCTGGGAAGGAAGGTCGACATGAGAGTGCAGCAGTCTGTTGTGCTTGATATGGAGGAGGCTGTAAATCCAGAGAAGATGAAAGATGTCATCGAGGAGCACTTTGAATTAAATCCGCCATATGAGGCAATGCCAAAGAATGTAAAGGCACAGCTTGAGGAGCATGAGGCACGTCTGGTACAGTGTGAAAAGATTCGTGCTAGATACGAGGATGGATTTGTGAAGGAGAAAGTAACCGATGACGCAGATAGTGCGCAGGATGCAGATGCGAAAGATGCAAAGGCAAAGGATGAGAATCCGTGGCATCATTATTTTGTAAATGCAAGAGGAAATCGCGAGGAGATCGAGAAGTTTAAGGCAAGCACGGAATTTTCTGATGAGGATAAGTGCATGATGCTTGATACATTGCGCGAGAAGGATTTTCTGGATACATCAGCTGATGTGCTGGCATCGTATTTAAGAGCAGCATTTCCCTATAAAGAAAGATTTAGCAAAGAGGTTTACCAGAAGTATTTATTAGCACCGCGTGCCGGTGATGAGAAGCTGATGGGAAGCCGAAGCCGCATTGTACAGCTGATTGATGAAAAAGCGGTATTTTCTAAGGATATGCCGCTTACCGCGCAGATGATTTGGAGCTATGTTAATTGCATATTAAAAACTGTGCCGGACTATGGCACAGGCAACTGGCCTGCCGAGGCAGACGGCTGCATCAAATGTGAAATGATTACTGAAGTTTCTAAACGCGTTGTCTTTGTAGAAATCTGCCGTGCGATGGGCGTTCCAGCCCGATTAAATCCGGTTACAGGAAAGGCAGAAGCAGTATTCGAGAAAAACGGAGAGATTTGCTTTGAGGCAATAGAGATAGAAACGCAGGAAAGCGAGGTATCGGAGGCGCAGTTTGCACTGAAATTAGTCAATAAATCCGATCGAAAGCTTGAGTATTGGCTGCATATGACAATTGCACGTTTTGAAAATGGCGAATATCATACATTAAATTATGAAGATCTATCACTTGAGCCGAACGAGGAAAAGACAATTTTCGTTGCACCGGGCGCATATCGCACCATCACTACGCGCAGACAGATAGACGGTGGCGTCAGCTGCATCGCAAGCAGCTTTGTTATGGATTCAGACCGCACCTTAGAGCTGAGACAGGCTGCGGCACAAATCGCAGAAAAGTGTCAGCATGCTGAACTTTCAGACACAACGGTACTGCAGATAGCAATGGACGGCACAGCAGTTGGAACGCCGACTTCTATTACATCACTGTATCACGGTCAAAAGACTATTTTGATCGTTGCCGACCCGGGCAAGGAACCGACTGAGCATCTTTTCCAGGAAGTCCTTGAGTGTAAGGAAGCCTACAAGAAGCAGAATTATCGCATCGTAATTATGGTCGAGAGCATTGCATCCTTAAAGAATCTGACGTTACAGCGCATATTAAATGCAGGCTTAAATCTGGTGTGTGTAACCGGAAAGGACGACGCATATCTGTATCAGATTCATGAGACATTGCATGTCGGAGACGAACGTCTTCCATATGCACTTGCAATAAACAGAGAAGGAAAGGGATTGTTTGCGTTTGCCAATTACAATATTCGGACTGCATGGACGCTGATGGAGATTTTGGACACAAAAGGCTGAAAGAATAAACGTTTGATATGAACTATTATTAAAAAAACTTAAAAAAAAATAAGATTTTCACTTTCAATTTTTGAAAACACGCATTATAATGGTAGCCGCAAAGGTTTTTTGCCAATTGTGGCTGCCATTTGCTATTTTTGAGAAAGTGGGGAGATACATTATGGTATCACAGATTTTAGCTGTCCTTATTTTTCTCGTGATGTTCGCCCTGATCATTACGGAGAAGATAGAGAGACACATTGTTACACTGTGCTGTGGTCTGTTGATGATTCTTCTTGTATTCGGTATTACCATGCATAGCGGAAGCGCAGTCATGGAAACACTGAATATTGGAAGCATCTTCACAGTAGACTTCTGGCATACTTCCAGTGAGGCAGGAGAGTCCTCTTCTGGTATCAACTGGTCCACAATCATTTTCATCGCTGGTATGATGATTATGGTAGAAGGTATGGGAAAGGCAGGATTTTTCCGTTGGTTGTGCCTTCAGATTGCAAGACTCGTTCACTACAAGCCGACCGCCGTATTTGTTACTTTCATGATTATGTCATTTGTTTTGGCGATGTTCATCGACAGTATTACGGTTATTCTGTTCCTTGCAGCAGTTACCATCGAGCTTTGTATTCTGTTAAAGAGCAATCCAGTCCCGATGATTATTGCAGAGATTTTCTGCGCTAACCTTGGAGGATCTGCAACGATGTGTGGAGACCCGCCGAACATTATCATAGGAACTTCTATGGGTTACAGTTTCTTTGATTTCCTGACAAACACTGGTGCTATTGCAGTGGTTTCACTTATTGTCGTAGTTATCTACTTCTATTTCTGTTTCAGAAAGAAGCTTGTTACACCGGGAACAGCACCGGTTGATCCGGCATCATGTCCGGATCCGAACTCTGCGATTGAGGATAGAACTGAATTCCTCAGCAGTGTAATTATTTTCCTGATTGCAGTTGTTCTGTTAGTAACACATGCAAACACTGGTCTGACTGTTGCCTTCATTGGTGCCTTTATCGCTATCATTACATTGATTGTCGAGCACAAGTATGCAGCAGAGCTGTTAAAGAAGGTCGATTACAAGACACTGTTGTTCTTCATTGGACTGTTTGTCGTTGTCGGCGGTCTGGAGCAGACAGGTGTATTGAATGTAATCGCTGAGTTTATCAGTAAGGTCAGTGGTTCTAACACTAAGTTAATGGTAGCCATCATCATCTGGATTTCTGCATTTGCAAGTGCATTTGTTGATAACATTCCATTTGCAGCAACTATGATTCCGGTTATCAGAAGCCTTAGCGCTTTACAGGGTGTTGATCTGTCTACGCTTTCCTGGGCACTGGCAATGGGTACCGATATCGGAGGAAGTGCAACCCCGATTGGTGCATCTGCAAATGTAGTTGGTATCTCTGTTGCTTCTAAGAATGGTCATCCAATCGGATGGGGTAAGTACTGCAGATATGCAGCTCCGGCAACAATCATTGTTGTATTGATTTCTATGCTGCTTATCTTTGCAAGATATTTCTAAATTATATATGCGTGTTATATATACATATATTGGAAGTTTTCAAATAGCATATATGGAAGTTAAAACCAAATAGAGAAAGAACAGGGCTCTGGATTACTGCAAAATGCAGGAAAACAGAGCTCTTGCGATTTACAAATTGTTGAAAAAGTTATATAATGAAAGAAAGTAATTTCTGTTATAAGGAGGAGTGTGGCAATGAAGAAACAGTTTATAATTACATTAGGACGTGAGTTTGGAAGCGGTGGTCACTCTATTGCAATTGAATTAGCCAAGTATTATGGCATTAAGCTGTACGATCATAATCTGTTAGATATGGTAGCTGCTGAGAAGAACGTGGATGTAGAAAACTTAAGACGCTATGATGAGAAACCGAGGAGACTTCTGTTTTCAAGAAGTCAGAACGGATTTTCCAGTTCCGCTGAGGAAAATGTAGCATTCATGCAGTTTGACTATTTGAAGAGAAAAGCAGATTCGGGAGAGTCATTTATCGTAGTTGGAAGATGTGCAGAGACTGTGTTTGGAGACCGAGAAGATGTGATTTCTATATTTGTACTTGGAGATCGTGAAACAAAATGTAAGCGTGTAATGGAGATTTATGGACTGTCAGAGCATGATGCGCTGTTCAAGATGGATCGCCATGATAAGTATAGAAAACAGTATCACAATTATTTTTGTAAGGATAAGTGGGGCGATTCAAGAACATATGACATAAGCATCAACAGCAGCAAGCTGGGATTCGATGAGACAGTTAAAGCACTTGAGGACTACATAGACAGACGCATAGAAATACAGAATAAGGATTGATAAAATACTATCTGGTAGGTTTGAAGGGTAATCATATTTTGAGAGTAGTTGGCTGCTCGGTCATTCAATGGCCGAGCAGCCAACTTAACAAAATCAAGCAAGCAGCGAAGCGGATTGCGAATATCCGCTTGACTATCAGGCTTCGCTAAATTTCTACTGTGGATTGAAACAATCAAAGACAATTGAATATGCATAATCTGCGGCCTCTGTGTCGGTCAATGTATGTGTCCAGGATGGGCGCGTACCGACGGCACCGGGGCCGAAATTTTTATATTCTGCAAAGTATACCGTATCGTGTGCATCTGTCTTTCCCCAGTCATGCCAGCCTTCGGGGCGGATGTGATCACCAATCTCGGAATTTAAAATTACTACTTTTGCATATTCGCGCCATGGACGGCCGAGATAACATGTGTGCGGTTCACTTCCGATAAAGCGGCAGTGATTGAAAATGTAGCCATAGGTCTGTCCTTTCGGAGAGGAACCGGCTGTCACATAGCCGCCACCCTCTGCCAGCGACTCGAGCGTACAGTTTTCAAAGTATGCAGTAGCACTGCCAAAGATAAAGTCCACGCCGCCGCAGATATATGTATCTTTATAATATTGTCTTCCGTTAATGCGAGGAGCAAATTCCTTAGGCCCGCGAAATCCTCCGGGCTCTTTTTCTTTTTCAGGCAACGGGCCGGTAAAAAGTGTGTCCTGACTGCCAAGCAGACGGCAGTTCTCCACGCGTATGCCCTCGCCCTCAGCATATAGTGCAATCGCCTGTCCGACCTTCTTGCCAGGTCCGGCAGCATTTTCTACAGTCAGTCCGCGAAGCGTAATGTCGGCAGCATCCAAAAATAAAGTGTAAGTACGGAATGTTCCGCGTTTAATGCCATCAGGCATAATTTCACGTGCATAGTCATCATACGTCAAAATTGTAGAAGAAGCATCATCACCCTCTAAGGTAATGTGTGGCTGTGAAATTGTCAGCTTTTCATAATAACGTCCCGGTGCAATATGGATAGTGACAGGCTGTGGCGCGTAAGCCTTTGCTGCCTCAATTGCATCTGCAAGCTGTGGATATTTTGTATTTTGTCCGGCATTTATTGTAATCATAGAAGTCCTCCCTTTCTTGCGAAAATTTGTACCATGTAGGTATTTTAAAATATCACATTTGGGCTGTCAATACATGCTTGCCTTTTTGAAAGCACTATTGTAAGATGAGCGTAGAAAGAAAATGAGCAACGACTCGAATTTAGTATATTTTTTGCAAAGCATTTTGCAGATGAAATTGGTTCGCTGCTAAAAATGGAGGTAAATCATGATTATCAGAGAGTACAGCAAAGTAGAGCTGATCTCAAGTGAAACAGAGAGCGAAGCAGTTAAGATTGCGTTCGTAAATCTGCGGCGTGATCTGATTCGCACACTAAATTGCAATGTGACAGAGAATGTGTGCAAAGAAGGTGCGTGCATGTGCAAAGAAGATGTGTGTAAAGAAAACGCTTCTGTATCGACTAGTGAACAGGCTACTGCAAATACAGAGAAATTGACGGGTATTTTACGTATCATTGTTGGAACAGTTGGTCATCTGGCAGAGCTTGATGCAAAAGCAGACACATCCAGGCTACAGGCGGAGAATGGCACGTATCGCAAGGAAGCTTTTTTGATTCAGGAAAAAGAGGGAGAACTGTTGATTGCAGGAACCGACCGTAGAGGAACCATCTATGGCATTTATGATTTCTGTGAGTGGTTAGGAGTATCGCCGTGGTATTTCTTTGCCGATGTTCCAGCGCGCCGCAGAAGTGAGGCCATAATTCCAACGGGCTATTGCAAAGTAGATTATCCAGCTGTCGAATACAGAGGAATCTTTATCAATGATGAGGAAGAGTTAGAGCACTGGGTATGGCGCTATATGGGCGAGGAAACCATCGGAGTAAAGACCTACGAGAAGATTTTCGAGCTGCTTCTTCGTTTGAAGATCAATTATATCTGGCCGGCAATGCACGTCAATTCCTTTAATTTAAAGCAAGAAAACGGTGCGCTCGCTGATCGCATGGGTATTGTTGTCGGAACATCACATTGTGATATGCTAATGAGAAGCAACAACCGAGAGTGGAGACCTTGGTTAGCAAAGAAAGGCTACACTGATGTTGAATATGACTTCTCCATTCCAGGCAGAAACCGTGAAATCTTAAAAGAATACTGGCGTGAGAGCGTCGAGCAAAATCGTGACTTTGAGGTTAGCTATACCGTTGGCATGAGAGGCATTCACGACTCTGGATTTGAGACAAAATCACTTGAAGGCTTAACAGGTGAGAATCTTTTAAAAGCAAAAATCAAATTGCTTGAATCTGTCATGGAAGCGCAGGAGGAGATTCTTTCTGATACATTGGACACAGAGCCGATGAAGACTTTCGTGCCATATAAGGAAGTACTTGAGCTGTATGACAATGGCTTAAAGGTACCAGAAGACCTGACATTGATCTGGACAAATGATAACTATGGCTATGTGCGCCGCTATCCTGGCGAGAAGGAAAAGGCGAGAAAGAGCGGAAATGGTATCTATTACCATAACTCCTACTGGGCACCACCGGGAGCATCATATCTGTTTATTTGCTCCATTCCGATGGCACATACCAGAAATGAGCTGTTAAAGGCATACAAAGAGGGCATTCAGAAGGTATGGGTGACAAATTTTGGTGCAATAAAGCCACTCGAGCAGCAGCTTTCATTCTACGCAAAGCTTGCATGGGAGGCGGATGGTGATGCACATCGTGATCTTGAGACCTTCGATGAGACTATTTTTCTGACAAAATGGCTCAATAGTATGTTTTCCGGTCAGCCTGGAGCGAAGCTGGCACCGCTTCTTATTGAGTTTGATCAGCTCACCAATACAAGAAAGCTAGAGCACATGGACGATGACTGTTTCTCACAGACCGCATTTGGCGATGAAGCGGCAGAGCGTATGCACAAGTATGAGCATATTTGTAGTGAGATTGAGGCTGTCTACGAGAGCTTGCCAGCACCAGAGAAGGATGCATTCTATCAGCTCGTGCTGATGAAAGTACAGGCTGCCTACTTTACAAATGGTATGTATTACTATGCAGATCGCAGCCGCCTTTGCATGCGACAGGGAAAAAATAGTGACGCAAAACGTTATACCGATAAGAGCCATGCATTTGATCAGGCGCGCAGAAAGCTTTTATATTACTATAATCATGTGATGAGCAATGGAAAGTGGAATGGCATCTTAACACCAGAGGATTTCCCACCGCCACGTACCGCAATGTATCCGGCGTGTCGTGTGCCATTAAAGTCAGCAGCAGATTGTATGATCGTCACCTGCTGGAACAATCAAAGTGAGTTAACATTTACCGATAGCACCCACGGTAACGCTAAGTGGATTGAACTTGCAAACGCAGGAGACGGTGCATTGCCGTATAAAATAGAGAAGCCAGAGTGGCTTGAAATCGATGGAAACCTTCAATCAGAAGGCATACTCACAAAAGAAACCCGCTTTGTTTTAAGCGTAATACCACAGAGCAAATCAGCAGAGGTAGTCAATTTTGATAATGCATCAGCAGAGGCACAGTCATTGTTGATTCGTCATGGCGAAATCAATGTACTTAGCGGTACACAAAAAGTTGCTGCAATTCCAGTAACTGATGAGACCGATGCCGTAAAGGTTCGTGTGCAAAAAGTAGCAGAAGATGCAAATATGACTCCAAATCTAGCAGCTTACATTGCAATAGAAGACAGTGGACGCTGCGTCATTGAGGCAGAAAACGGAAATGCTGTGTCAGAACTTGACGAAACGGGCTGGAACGTCATTTCTCATCTTGGCCGTTCACAGGGGAACTTATTAGAAGCAAGGACTATAGGCGCACAGTGGTTCTGCCCATTCTATCTGACACAGGGCGGCGACTTTGCAGTAGAGCTGCACCGCTTCCCAACTTTAAATTCTGTTGGTCACCTTCGTGTCGGAATTTCTGTGGATGATGGCGAAATGATCGTACTTGAGTCAAAATCGACAGATGAGCATCGTGCGGACTGGAAGCACAATATTTTAAACAATGTGGATAGGCTCGCTGGACGCATTTCAGGCCTTACTGCAGGACTTCATAAGCTTATCTTTACCGCAATTGATCCGTATGTTTCCTTCACACGTGTAGTTCTCTACGATGAGAAGACGATCGCAGGAAAGCAGCTGGCTGCTTCACTTGAAGCACCGGCAAAGCTCGTTGATGGCGGTTACGAAAGAAGTAACCTTGGCCTTAATCCGACAAGCCCGGCATGTGAGATGCTTCCAGCTGAGATTAATCTGGACACATACTGCGCATACTGGTATGGTGATGTGACACCAGAGCCGCGACCTGTTCTTTATCTGCCATATATCGCAGGAAAGGATACACTGGCAGATGACGATATTATCATTCGTCAGGAAGACACCCCACAAACCATCACTCCGCAGCAGATTCTGGCAAAGGCGGCAAGCCCGGCCATAGAGGAAAATGGTATTATCGCTATTGATGCTGCATCTGCACTGGCACAAACTACATTTGCATTTGAACAAGACAGCGCAGACGGCATTGTATGGAATTATTGTGACAGTCCATCCTACGGTGAGACCGGCCTCGCGATGTATATCGAGCAGGAAGGCTTATCCTGGAACGCATCAGATGCACCAAACCTTCATTTTATTATACAGGCAGAGGGTGGACACTACTGCATCTGGGTGCGCACCTGGCAGTGGGGTAACGACAGTTCACATTATACCGTTGGAATTGATGGAGACATCATACCAGAGAAAGAGCTGTACGGAGGTCGCCCACTCTGGAAATATGCCTCTGAGCATGTATGGAAGTGGGCACCGGTTTGGGAGTGTGATCTGTCAAAGGGTCAGCATGAAATTAGCATATACAGCTTAGATTCGCGTCTTCGCATTGATCGAATACGAATTGAAAGTGTGTAAATAGTTGGAAATTATTACAGGACAAAACTTCGCTAAAGCGCCATACTAGATGAGAAAAAGTAGAAGATAAAAAAGAAAAGGCCTGCCTGCCCATTACTGGGCAAGCAGGTCTGCTAATGTAATGCTGTCGAGATAATCGTTCACGAGTTCTCCAAGTTTCATCCACATCCCGATGGTGCGACATTCCGAAGCCTTTGGACAGGACGTCATACCATCTTCAATACAGCTGACAGGTTCAAGACTCGTCTCTGTTAAACGAAGAATACGCCCGATTGTGTACTCCTCAGGAGACATCGTCAGGCGATAACCGCCTCCCTTGCCGCGCATTCCCTCAAGCAGGTGCTCCTGCACAAGAATCTTCAAAATGCTCTCCAGATATTTCTCGGAAATGCCCTGTCTGGCAGCAATCGACTTTAATGGAATGTATTGTTCATTCGGATGTTCTGCAATATCAATCATAACGCGCAGGGCATAACGCCCTCTGGTAGATACAATCATATGTCACCTCAAAATTTAAAATAAGCTGCCAGGTTCATTAATTATTAGTTGTTCATCAGATTTAATATTTAGTGGTTGCTAATTACTACATATGGCAGCAGTAGGTCTGTTTTTACTCGACAGATAAACCTATTATACTACAAGGTAAAAGGGAAATCAAATAGAAAATAGAAAATCAAGCTCAAGTTCACAATCGAAAGTGAACTACTCCGACTTATAGAAGTCGGAGCTTCCTGCTTCAACCACTACTGC